>JBKJKD010000094.1:0-42350 GCA_046597635.1 Ferruginibacter sp.
TGACGCTCGTGAGTTTGAAAAGGGTCATTTAAAGCAAACAAAAACATATTCAGCAGATGTAGCCATTCGGTGGCTTAATATGGAGCTAAACATGTTTCGGCTTCCGCTGGCAGCAGGAACAGGTGCAGCCTCAGCAGACAGGGCACTGGCCTATGCCGGCATAGCATTGTACGAAGCGGTTGTTCCGGGGATGCCTGCCTACAAATCGCTGCGAGGCCAGCTTAACCAGTTCCCGGCCATGCCATCTACTCAGCCCGGCACGGCCTATCATTGGGCAGCAAGTGCTAATGCAGCGCTGGCTGCAATAAACCGCAGCATGTTTCCTACCACCTCGGCGGCAAATAAACAACTGATGAATGAATTGGAGCAAGAACTGGAACAACAATATGCGCTGGAAACAGATGCTGCAACCCTTCAACGCTCAATCGCATTTGGCCGTACGGTAGCTGCTGCAGTTTATAGCTGGGCACAAACGGATGGCACGTCTGCCATGCCAGCAGCCAGTACCTACCAGATTCCTGCAGGGCCCGGGTTATGGGTTCCAACCACTCCCAACGCCTTCCCCGTAAATCCTTTTCATCAAATGCGCAGGCAAATGGTAACCGGCAGCAGAGAGGGTGCTCAGCCTCCTGCACCTATAGCTTATTCCACCACTCCCGGGTCAGCTTTTTATAACATGGCAGATGAAGTGTACCAGATATTTTTAACCCGCACACCAGCACAGTTCAATATTGCCATGTACCACGCAGAAGGCAGTGGCTATGGCGGTGGAAGTTCTATGGTAGCACAGCTATCCCAGCTGCTGCAGCAAACCAGTTCAGCGCTTGACGTAGCCGCACTTGCTTATGTAAAAGCGGGCATTGGTACCTACGAGGCACTCACCTATACTTTTATGGAAAAATACCGGCTTAACATTTTACGTCCCATAACCTACTTAAAAAATGTAATGGGCCATAATAATTTTGCAACACTGTTTAATACGCCGATGTATCCTGAATACCCTGCGGGACATCCCACTAATGGTGGCGTAATTGCGGTGATGTTTGCAGATGTTTTTGGTGCGAACCTGTCTTTTGATTTTAATTTCTATGATTACCTGGGCAGGCCAGCGAGGCATTATAATTCATTTGAAGAACTCGCTCAGGAAATGGCAATAGCCAGGGTATATTCTGGTATTCATTTTAAACCAGGAGTAAACGAAGGTGTTAAGCTCGGCAAAAAAGTGGCGCAGAATATTTTGAACAAGGTGCACTTTCTCAAATAATTCCTTATGAATATTACAATACCGGCGCCAGTGTTCGGCTAATGCCGGCCACTGGTGTCTTTTATAGCTGCTACCACTTTCTTAAAAAATATTAATCAAACAAAATCTTGAACCGAAATCTATCATTTTAATAACTGTTTTACTATTTCTTGTCTTGTTTTGCTTGCCGTCAATCATTCAGACAACAACAAACAATCTCCATTTTTAAAACTTTCTTTATGTTTAAAAGATTTTCCACCTCATGGCTTATCATCGGCTTTTGTTTTTTCTTATCGTTTAAAGTTCATGCGCAGTCTGTGAGCATTAACACTGATGGATCTATACCGAACGCCAGTTCAATACTGGATATTAAGAGCAGTGACAAAGGCTTGCTTATTCCCCGGACCTCCACAGCTTCAAGGTTAGCAATTGTAAATCCTGCTAAAGGACTCATGATCTACGACAGCACCGCTGCAGGCTTTTACTTTTTCAACGGCAGTTCGTGGAATGCCATTAACACTGGCGGTGCGGGGTGGTCATTGCTTGGAAACACAGGTACCAATCCCGCCAATAATTTCATCGGCACCACAGATAATCAGCCGCTTCAATTTAAAACCAACAACAGCAGGAGCGGCTTGATAGATCCAGTTCAAAACAATATTTTATTGGGTAATAATGCTGCTCTCAATATTACCCCTGCTTCAGCGCAAAACACAATTCTGGGTGATAGTGCTTTGGGGACTTCTACTGCTCTGCACACCGGCAACGTGGTAATAGGATATCTTGCAGAATCCTTGAGTAATACGAATCACCAGTTTGCAACAGTGATAGGAATGAATGCAGGGAAAAGCAACACAGGATCCTGGTCCACCCTGATCGGCACAGAAGCCGGCATGAATAACAAAGTACAGGGCGCTGTATTCCTTGGTTCTGCTGCAGGTAAATTAAACAGCACGGGCCGTTACAATACATTTGTGGGGGATAATGCGGGGCGTGATAACACCACGTCGGATGGCAATTCTTTTTTTGGGACCTACGCAGGCATTGCCAATACAGGAGCCAATAATACTTTTCTGGGTTCGTTTGTGGGTTACGGGAGTACCACCGGGGCGGAGAATGTGTTTATTGGTTCCAGCACCGGTTACGTAAATACCGGTAGCCAAAACGTATTTATCGGTCGTGCCGCAGCTTTTAACAACAGCGAGGGAAGCAAGAACACGTTTCTGGGTCACAATGTCGCTTTTGCCAATGGTAAGGGCTCGTCCAATGTTGCCATTGGCGCCCTGGCCCTGAATAAAAATCGTACAAAAAATTATCTCGTAGCCATTGGCGATTCCGCCTTGTTTAACAATGATATTTCATCTTTCGCCGGTCAGCTTGCAACCGCAAACACAGCCGTAGGATCGAAAACCCTGGCCGGAAATACCTCAGGATATTCCAATACTGCGCTGGGCACAAATGCGCTTCTTAGCAACGGCACCGGTTATGGAAATGTTGCGCTTGGCAGTTATGCAGCCGTGAACGGTAATGGTTTATGGCGGGTTGCTATCGGCGATTCTGCGCTGTATAGTAATAATGCCAATTTCAACATTGCGGTTGGTGCACAAGCTGCACCCTACAATACTTCAGGTTCAGGTAATATTTTCCTGGGCTTTCGCTCCGGTTACGAAAGTACCGGAGGAGGAACAAACATTTTTATTGGTTCTTACACAGGCAGTAAAAGTTTGTCGACCTATAGTAATGTTGCTATCGGCCACCAGGCTTTGCAAAATGCAACAGGCGCCGGTTTAAATGTAGTGATCGGCAACAGTGCTGCGCAGAACAGCAATGGCACAAGCAATGTGATTGTGGGGAGCGGAGCTGCAGCCAACGATCTTACCGGGTTTCAAAATACCTTGCTTGGAAACTCTTCGAACGTGGCGTCCGGCGGCTTATTCAATGCAACGGCCATTGGCGCATCCGCAACTGTAGATGCCAGTAATAAAGTCCGCATTGGTAATAGCTCTATTACCTCTATTGGCGGGCAGGTAGGCTGGACAACCTTTAGTGACGCCCGTTTCAAAAAAGACATAAAAGCAAATGTTCCGGGCCTGGCATTCATCATCCAGCTGAAACCTGTTACTTATTCTGTAGACGTTGAAGGATTGAATAATTATTATTCAGTACCTAAAGAAGCCACAGTAAATGTTGATGCCCGGTTAATGTTGCAAAGTGGTTTTCTTGCGCAGGATGTAGAAAAGGCTGCCATGCTTTCCGGCTATTCTTTTAGCGGTGTTGACAAACCGGGCAATGATAATGGATTATACGGTTTGCGTTATGCTGATTTCGTAGTGCCGTTGGTAAAAGCCGTTCAGGAACTTTCGGTACTTAATCAACAGCTGCAGCTACAGATAAGTGCACAGCAAATGGAGAATGAAGCAATGAAAAAGCTGTTAATGGAATTGAAGAAAGAAGTGGAGCAAATGAAGAAGTAGTATGAACCTTAATTGGATAGAGATATTCCCGGGTAATTTGCGAACCTGCAATTGCAATCAGTTCTACTAAACTTTCCCAACAACCTCTCCGGCACGGGGCGCTGCGTCATCAGGTAGGATTTAATAATGCTAATGATGTGCCTGTTTAGCAAACAATTCCAACCAAGTTTAGGAGGTTCTTTAGTACGTTCACTTGCTATAAATTGTGGTACCCTACGCCTCGGTTCGTGTCTCCACGAACCAAGCTGTTGCCTAATAAAAAGAGGTTATAAATTTTTCATCGCCCACACATCTAAAATGAACGATGCCTGCAAATTTGAAGTATAATATTCTTGGAAAGATTGGTTTGCGGCAAATGGTAAAGTTAACAGCGTTTATGCCTGAGATGGTTCGTGGAGACACGAACCAAGGCGTAGGATGAACCTTAATTGGATAGAGATATTCCCGGGTAATTTGCGAACCTGCAATTGCAATCAGTTCTACTAAACTTTCCCAACAACCTCTCCGGCACGGGGCGCTGCGTTATCAGGTAGGATTTAATAATGCTAATGATGTGCCTGTTTAGCAAACAATTCCAACCAAGTTTAGGAGGTTCTTTAGTACGTTCACTTGCTATAAATGGTGGTACCCTACGCCTCGGTTCGTGTCTCCACGAACCGAGCTGTTGCCTAATAAAAAGAGGTTATAAATTTTTCATCGCCCACACATCTAAAATGAACGATGCCTGCAAACTTGAAGTATAATATTCTTGGAAAGATTGGTTTGCGGCAAATGGTAAAGTTAACAGCGTTTATGCATGAGATGGTTCGTGGAGACACGAACCAAGGCGTAGGATGTGCAGCCTTACTTTCCTGAGCTGGTGTATCAGCGGTACGACAGGGAAGTAACCAAACCTCTGCTGGCCATGGATTATTCTGGCTTTGGCATAATTGCCGTTAAAGCGATTCAGGAGCAGCAAAAAATAATTGAAGACCTACAGAAAAAAGTGGAAGCCTCAAATACTTCCGGCCTGCTGGATATCATTAAGAAGCAACAGGATGCTATCGATCAGCTTTCCAAACGTATTGAACTGCTGGAAAAGAAATAGAAATTTTCATTAGTGAATTGAATGCTTTATTACCGAACGTAAATTGCCGGTATTTCTATTTGCATTTTTTACCAGAGATATAATTCCGTCTCAGCAAGGTTTCCCCCTGCCAGCAACCTCTGCCGCAGGGAACGTTGCGTTATCTGGAAAGATTTTATTTTTATATTTATTTGCATGGTTGGTAAACAACCAATTTTATACAACTTTTGAAGCTTCTACATTAGCTTCGTTCACCACTCCGATTCGTAGCTACACAAACCGAACTATTGGATTTGCATACGTTAGAGCTGTGTTACATAAAGCTGCAAAAGAAATGCTGCTGCGCCGGCCAGATAGCCCATCAGGGCCAGTAAGGAAATTTTCTTCAAATACCAGATAAAGTCTATTTTTTCCATACCCATGGCGGCAACACCGGCCGCAGACCCGATAATTAAACAACTGCCTCCGGTGCCGGCGCAGTAGGCTAAAAACGACCAAAAGAAATGATCGGGTGGGTAAGTGGTCATATCATACATACCCATGCCCGCCGCCACCAGCGGTACGTTGTCTACAATAGATGACAGTAAACCGATGGAGATGACAATAATATTGACATTGCCAATTTTCTCATCCATCAATTGCGCAAGTGCCGATAATTGGTGGGTAGATTGAAGCGCAGCAATGGCTACCAGTATGCCTAAAAAAAACAACACGCTGGGTACATCTGCTTTTCGGAGCGCTTGTATGACCGAATAGGAATCTTTGTCTGCATCATTTTTATACCGGTGTATAAATTCGGTAACAATCCACACAATGCTTAACCCAAAGAGCATACCCATGAAGGGCGGCAAGTGCGTAATCGTTTTAAAAAAAGGAACAAAGATGAGAGCACTGATGCCCAGGGTAAAAATGGCATTACGCTCAAACGGGGTGGTTTTATCGGTTGACGCTACCGGTAGCACGACTGGCTTTTCGAAACTGCCCTTCATGGTGAACGACAGATAGATGAGCGGCACTACCAAACATACCAGGCTTGGGAGAATAAGCTGCGCAATGATATTTGCAGCGGTAACCTGCCCGCCAATCCATAGCATGGTGGTAGTAACATCGCCAATGGGTGACCATGCTCCACCGGCATTGGCAGCCAGCACAATCATGCCAATAAAAAACATGCGGGTCTGCTTATCAGCCATTAGTTTGCGCATGAGCGATACCATCACAATTGTGGTAGTAAGATTGTCTAAAGCAGCAGAAAGAAAAAAAGTAAGGATGCTTACAATCCATAACAGGGTGCGCTTGTCCGTGGTCGTTATCTTTTGGGTAATTACATCAAAACCATCGTGGGCATCAATCAATTCTACAATGGTCATGGCGCCGAGCAGGAAGAAAAGAATGCCCGATATTTCACCCAGATGTTCGTAGAGCTCAGCGGTAACCTTGTCGTTTTCATGCGCTCCCATGATATACACCACCCAGCACAACACGCCCGTGAGTAAAGCACTGGCAGTTTTGTTTATATGGAGCGGATGCTCAAAGGCGATTGCGAGATAGCCGATCACAAAAATGGCAATAATCAATGTAGTCATAGTTTCATTTCGTTTCCTGATTCCCTGCAATTTTACAAATACAGCGCAAATACAACGTCCTTGCTTCAGCCTTGTTTAGAGCGGCCTCGGATAATACAAGTTCAAAGCTACCAGTAAAGATCAGCATTCACTGGCTGAGTTCGTTGTTGGATCATTACCTGGCTTCGTGTCTTCACAAATCATAATTGGCCAAGCGTTTACGCCTTTCTTTTAGAACGCAAATGTAGGATCTGCGCTTGGTATCCGGTGGCAAAAATTTGCAGAAGATTCCCCGAACCAAACCGAAGCCTGATAAGAGGAGGCTATACAGTTTGATAGCCCACACCTACACCATTATCACTGCTGCAAAATTGAAGTATACTATTCCTGCAAAAATTGGTTTGAAGCAAATGATAAGGCTAACAGCGTTTATGGGGGAGAAGGTTCGTGAAGAACCTAAACTAGGCGGAGGGATGATTTGTTATCTACAAAGAGGAAATAGCACTAACGCAACGTCCCATTAGGGAGACGTTGCTGCGAAAAAAAATACTAATTAATAGGTATTGAATATATCACATCAATAGATCATTTTTATTTAAGATAAAATTAAACCCATTTTCTTGTACTACCTCACTTTTTCATTTTAAACTAACTTATGAGAAGTTTCCAAAAATACTTTTGTATCGCCACCCTTTTGCTCACTTCTTCCGCCAACGGTCAAACTAACCAAAATCTGATAGTCGATTTTTCTGTATATGGGTTTTCCAATAGTGCTAGTAACGTTACACTCGCCAGAGGCACAACCTATACTTTTAAGTCTTTGGTGCAATGGGTTTGTACTTTTAATAGTTACCAATGGTATATTACTTCAACCAACGGAGGGTCAACTACTGGAGTATTTATGAACAACCAACCATACAATTCAAGCACTGGCTTTGGTGGATTGGGTCTTTATGAGCCTACAATAAGATTTACGACACCCGGTACTTACAACGTCAGACAAGTAGTAAATAAGCGTGTTCAACTAGCTGCAGGAGAGCAAAATTGTTTTGCCGAAACTGGCGACAAATTGAAATATGGCTATATCACAGTTCCATATCTAACCCCTGTGAGCGCTTTTAATAGCAATGGATCAGCTGCCAATAAAACTATCAATGCGGGTACTGCTGTGAGCTTCACCGACGCCAGTACAAACTTCCCCACCAACTGGACATGGAGCATTACACCTACCACCGGTTGGAGCTTTACATCTGGTGGATTTAATTCGCAAAATCCAACCGTTCTTTTTTCAAAAGTAGGTGCGTATACTATTTCGCTAGTTGCCTCTAACCCATCAGGATCCTCAAACATCACCAAAACAAACCACCTGAATGTAGTGCCGGTTAGACCTGTTGTAAATTTTAATGCCAACGGAAATGGAGGGGCTAGTGTGGGTGTTTTATTGAACAATACAACCAGCTTTAACGATGTGTCCACGAACGATCCAACAGCATGGACTTGGACAATTACGCCCGCAGGCACTCGAAGCTTTGTGTCTGGCACAAGTGCTGCTTCCAGAAACCCGCAGGTAGACTTCTCGGCCATTGGTACTTATTCGGTTTCGCTAACTGCTTCAAACGGTGGTGGAGCCGCTTCTGCCAGTAAAACAAATTACATCGTCGTGTTTCCCAGGCCGCCCGTGGTTGCCAATGAGGTTATCAGTTATTGCCAAGGAACAGTATCTACCCAATTACAAGCTACCGGAACAGCTTTAAAATGGTATACAACAGCTGACGGCGGCACGGCCATTTCAACCGCACCTACGCCGTCTACTGCCACCGCAGGCATAACGTATTACTACGTTTCTCAAACCGTTAGTGGTTACGAGAGTCCCCGTCAAAATATCATCATTGTAGTAAATCCATTGCCACAAAAACCAGTCATTGCTCAGACAGTTATTACGCATTGCACCGGATCAGTGGCGTCTGCACTGACAGCATCGGGCAGCAACTTAAAATGGTATAATACTCTCACCGGTGGTACCGGGTCTGCAGTTGCGCCGGTGCCCAATACCTCAGTTGCAGGAAGTTTAAATTACTATGTAACGCAGACAGATAGTAAAGGCTGCGAGAGCCCCAGGGCACTCATTACTGTAAATGTAATCAACCAACTTCCTTTGCCAGTTGTTACAGCACCTGTAAATTATTGCTTAGATGGGCCAGCGATACCACTCGTGGCCAGTGCAACCGTTGGAAGCGGACTGCAATGGTTTACGGTCTCCACAGGAGGTGCAGGTACAATTGATGCACCCATTCCATCTACAGCTACAAGCGGCATCGTTAATTATTACGTAGCGCAAACTTTAACCGGATGTGCTACCGGCCCAAGAGCCATCATACCCGTAAACACCAGTACTATACCTACGCCGGATGGTCCAGTATTTACCACACCCATCGTTTATACACAAGGGCAGGATGCAGTGCCTTTGTCGGCAACCGGCACATTGCTTAAATGGTACGCTTCCGGTGTTGGAGGCACCGCTCTTCCGTTTGCTCCATTGCCGCTAACAGGACTCACAGGTACGGAAAGCTTTTTTGTAACCCAAACCGTCAATGGCTGCGAAAGCCGCCGGGATCAATTAGACGTCGTTACCAATCCGGGCGTCCCAGTTCCTGCGCCTGCATGGGCAAGTGCATTCGGATTTTATTCGTCCACAACTGACGCTTATAATACCCATACCATTGTAAATCTTGGCACTGTTTCCAATAGCGAAACTGTCCTTGCCGGGGAATTGAGCCAGGCCACCACTTTTGGTAAAAATGTAGCCAATCAAAATGTGACGCTTGCGTTCACACCGGGGTCGGCAAATGGTTATCTGGTAAGGTACGATGTTGCAGGTGTGGTGCTTTGGGCTGTTAAGACGGGCGTGGGTAGCCCTGGTTCAGTGATTGTTCCTACGGCGATAGTAAAGGCGAATTATGGAGGTACTTACATTTCGGGAAAGTTTGTGGGGGCCATTACGTTCGGGTCTACTAACCTCACCTCCGACAATGGAACAGACTGGGATATATTTGTTGCTTTGTACAATGCCGCAGGGCAAGTGATGTGGGCCAAAAAAGCTGGCTCTGCGGACGGTTCCGACAATGTCTATGCGATGGCATCTGATAATATTGGAAATTTTTATATCAGTGGTGTTACAGGAGGAATTAGCGCAAACTTTGGCACGGTTACCTTAGCGAAGCCCTATGCGCCTTACCTCGCAAAATACAATTCAATGGGTACTGCAGTTTGGGTAAAGGCAGGCCCATCCGGAACTTACCCAGGGCAAAGCATGAGCATAGATCAGGTGAGTAATGCAGCCTCTGGTAGTTACAACGTGTTGTTAACTGATGGTTATAGCTTGTTAAAATATACGAGCAACGGTGACTTTGTCCGCACCGTTACAAGTATTCGGTATGGAGCTACAAGTACCCCTGCTTTTCAAAGAGTAGCGTCTGACGCAAATGGTAATTCATTTGTAGCAGGTAGTTTTGAAGGAACAGTAAGGTTTGACTCTCTTACTTCTCTAACAGTGGTGAGGAATTACGGGGAGCCCCTAAAGCGGGCAGTCTTTCTGGCAAAATATGACAGTGCCGGCAAATTTCTTTGGGTTAGAAAAGGAGGAGGGGGTGGCGGAAATGATGCAGCATTCGATATTGCAACGGATGATTATGGCAATGCCTATTCAACTGGTTATTTCTCCGGTACCGCTTTATTTGGCAGCCAGTCTTTAGTTTCAGCTGGGGGCACAGATGGCTATCTTGTAAAATATGGTCCACAGGGAAACGAAGTTTGGGCACGTAAGATTTCCGGTGCCGCTTCTGAAATAGGGCGCAGTATATCCATTGATGATGTTGGCAATTTGTATGTAGCAGGAACCGGGTCTGCAGTAACCTTCGATGGGCTTGCCATTCCGGCCATTTCAGGAAGGTTCGTTGCAAAAATCGGCACAACTATTCCAGCTCCGGGCATATTTACAATTTCTCCGCCTGCCGCATTTTCTGGTACTAAAGTTTCTATAATTGGGAAAGGCTTGATTAATACTACTTACATTGACTTTAATGGCCAATTCGCAGAAAAGTATACCGTTATTTCCTCTTCGCAAATAGATGTTCTGGTGCCTTTTGGAGCCACTACAGGACCAGTATCCTTATCCACACCAATAGGTAGTTATACCGATACCACTGATTTTGTTGTTAAACCAAATGCTTTTGATGATGACAGTTTGCCGCCGGCAAAATGGCGATGGGCAAAACTAGTTAGAGATCAGTTGAGTGGCGGGGAAAAAACGGCCATGGATAAAAAAGGAAATATTGTGGTGCTTGGAACGTACAGTCATGTCGTTAATCTTTTGGACACCGTTTTAACGGCTACCGATATCCAAAACAACAGTTCAATTTACCTCGCTAAATACGACGCTGGTGGACATTTTAAATGGGCGGTTACCTCCGGTGGTAATGCAACTGTTACCAGCATTGATATAGCTACTGATGAGGTTGGGAATATTTTTGTTTCCGGACATATCCAACTTGGTAACACAGTATTTACAATCGGAAATGAAACCCTTCAACAAGGAGGAATGTTTCTTGCAAAATTCAATCCGCAAGGTTTACTAAGCTGGATAAGAAAAACAGATGGGATAGAAAGGAGCGGATATGGCTTTCAAATGGAAGTTGACAAGGGAGGAAATGTTTTGATTCGTGGTACTTTTTCCGAGACGGTTAATTTTGGAGGCATGCAGCTTAGCAGTCCTGGTGTTACCACAGCATACTTGGTAAAGTACGACGCTTCCGGGGTTGTCCAGTGGACTAAACAAACACCCGCAGCTTCAGCTTTGCTTACCACGGATGATGAACAAAACATTTTATACGCAGTAAGCGGTATGCTCAATAAGTTAACACCTGACGGAGAAACAATTTGGTCTAAGGAAAGAATAACAGGGTTGATGAAAGCAGATAAAGACAACAATCTTTATGTTACCGGGTCCTTTAATTACGATGTAGATCTTGATTTTGGTATTGTGGTTCTTAGAGGTACAGCTTATACAAGTGGTTATTTAGCAAAATATAATAAGGATGGCGAAATATTGTGGGCAAGGATAGCATACGATGCTGAATATTCGCCAGACAATTCACCTCCAAGTGCATTAAAAGTTGATTCTGCCGGATATCTTTACTTACAAGGATCCAATCAGGCAGGGATGAAGATTGGCAAAAAAATCCTTTCTAATTATGGTACTATTTGGTTAGCTAAGTTCGATCCAACAGGTGCTGTTTCCTGGGCTACGGATATTCCGTCTTTTTATTACAACTCGGTTAGCTACCCAACCGGCCTCCATGTAAAGGCAACGGACGAATTGGTGGTAACTGGCAGCATTTTCGGAGATTATAAGTTCGGAGATACAAGCTTGTCTGTTAGGAACGCCTTGAATGATCCTTTTTTTGTTGCTCCCTTTATTGCAAAAATGGGCGGCCCGGCGCCTGCCATCAATAATTTTTACACCACACAGGGTGCCGTGGGCGACACAGTGAGCATTGATGGCGTAAACTTTATTGGCACTACCCAGGTGCGGTTCAATGGCACAGAATCAAACGTATTTTCTGTTCTAAGTGCCCGAAAAATTCTGGCTTTGGTTCCTCCTAATGCGGCAACGGGCACCATTGTGGTTACAACTCCAAATGGAACCGCAAAGGCTTCCGCAGACTTCCTAATAAGTGGAAATGAGCGTGGCTTAGTAGAGCTGTGCCCTGGAAGCAGCGTACTACTTAGCAGTAGCATTGCAGGTACTAATTATCAGTGGCAGGTAGATAACGGAGCTGGCTTTGAAAATATTAGCGACGTCGATAAATACGACCAGTTCAACGCTGCCGTAATCAAGGTAAAGGATGCAAATAGTAACATGTATGGATTCAAGTACAGGTGTATGGTTGACGGTAGCTTCAGCGATACCATTACTTTAAGATTTGTAAGTTACTGGAGTGGGAGTATAAACGACGACTGGGATAATATTGGCAACTGGGGCTGCGGAAAGAGCATACCCGACGCAAATACAGATGTGTACATTCCAGCAGGCTCGGCAACAATCAGATCCAATGTTTTTGTTCGAAGCCTAACCATAAGTCCGGCAACTGTTTTAAATATTGAAGAAGGATACAGTCTAAAGATTTTGAAATGATAAGAGAAGTAAAATGGCAACTATAACACCTTTACCATCATTCTCTCCCAGCGGGGTTTTCGCAGTGTAAAACTGCAAACTAGAATTATCTTTCTGCAAAAGCCCCGCTGGGACACAACTGGGTGTGTTGGCGGTTCCCAAGTTGATCATAATTTGATTCAATGTTGTATCAGTAATAATCAACCCTTTCGCTGCAGTTACCTATGCGGTTAAACACGGCTTATTGGTTCGTGGAATCATCAAGCCTGTGCACCTGCTGCTGATGTCTTAACTGGCAGAAACCTGACATGTGGCTGCACCAGTTCGTGTTGTTCTGCGCCGCAGAAAAAAACCATGTTGATAAAAAAACAAGCATTTCTTCCCAGCAACGTCTCCCGCAGGGAACGTTGGGCTATGTAGGAGTTAATCGAATTGTTACCTTTATCTATTCCTGTTAAGCAAACAATTTCAACCGAGTTTGGAAGCTGCTTTATTGCGTCCACTTGCTATAAATGGAGGTACCTGATTGATACAATAAATGGATGTGACATTATTGAAAACTCGTTTGATAGTTGTGCTTCCTGCAACAAACCCTCCGGGAGGTACTGCTCACCATTCAGGAAATGAGAAGGATTGATCGTTCCTGCATTTGAGGCCAAACACTTTATAGTATGTTGCGCAAAGTTCCCTGCTAAAGCGGTTGAGGCGAGGATCAGTTCCCGGCATACCAATTCGCTTAGCTCCGTAAGCCGGCAATTGTTGGTATTGGTTAGTTGTGCTGCATGTTGTTGTGAACATCGTTTCGGCAAAAGAAAAATTGTCTACTCACATAGGTAGAATTTAATTAGCTTACAACTGTGGTAATGCTGCTAAAAAGACCTGCATCTGCGTAAAACTAAAAAAACCTGGGTATGATGAAATTAACAATTGTGTATGCGTTGGTATGTGTCATTTTATTTTCCGGGTGTAAAACAGCAGAGCCTATTGCTGTTAGCCTCGATAATCTGTCCTTAACGGTACCGGCAGGCTTTACCGAACGTACAAAAGGCTTGGAAATGAGTTGTGGCGAAAACGTAAATCCGGTGCAAAACAGATACGCAAAAATAGATGAAAAGACCTTTAGAGATCTTCAGGTAATGAGCGCAGACCAGGCTAATGCAGAAACAGAAGATCATGACTATACAACATCCAGGGTATTGGCCATCTATAGAATTTTTTATAGCGACTTAAGTGGCGATAAGTTCACTTATGCTACGGAAGTACCCATCACGATCGGAGATAAAAAAGGTATTCTAATTACTTTTGATGATACGTCGGGAGAGCAGCCGATAAAAGGAGAGATGCTTGCGGTCTATCACAACAAGAGAGTTTACATGCTCTTATACAGTGATTTTACATCGCATTTTGAAGAGGGCAAAGCAGACTGGACGGCAATTAAAAGTAGCGTTCAATTTAAGTAGTGGCGTGCCCGGGTTAGCTGTAAAGCCGTGAAATATCAATTCCCCGCCAACGTCTTTCGAGGGGCTTTGTCCAGTGGCGCTAGTCTTCCACCGTAGGCTGGTCACTGGCGACAAATAATTATTTTTCGGGTAACTTCCCGCACTGGCGCCATTGGCCCCACAGTTTAAGGGGAAGTGTGCTGTTTCAAAAACACCGGCGGCAATTTGTACAATTTTTCTTTAGTACTTGCTGCCGCAACAACTTAACAACCTCCTTATAATTAATGCCCCTGTAAAATAAACTCTGCCGGCTTTTTGGTGTTTAAGTGCAATGCAAGACACGGTTATTATCAATCAAATTTCCTATGCCCTGGATGGGGTATTGCAGGATTGCTGGCATAGGCTCATCAACGGTGTTTATGCTGCGAGGCATCCGTTTCACTGTCCCTCCATTGCTACCATAAATGGCAGTTTTCCGGAAATAAGAACGGTTGTGTTGAGAAAAGTGATACCGGCAGAGCGCAGTTTGATCTTTTACACAGATTGTCGTTCTCCGAAGATTGACCAACTTCAAAAAAATAATGCGGTATCATGGTTATTTTACGATGCAAAATCCAACATACAGCTCAGGCTAAAAACGGTCGCAACAATTCATCACCAGGACGAAATTGCTTTAAAACATTGGAATGAATCGAGATTGGAAAGTAGAGTATGTTATTTAGTGCAACCGGCTCCGGCCACAAGAACACACTTACCCACAGATGGTTTACCAAAGCAGCTTGACCGCTTTAGCTTAAGCGCCGAAAGCCTGGCACTCGGCTATGAGAACTTTGCAGTGGTCAAAAACAAAGTAGCTCAAATCGATTGGCTGATTTTAAACCCTGATGGGCACCGAAGAGCGCAATTTATATTCGGCGAAAAAGAAGTAGAGATGTGTTGGGTGATACCCTAGCACCTTGTTTGATTACCGCAAAACAAGACCTATTATCACGAGCTTTTTGCAGACGCAATTTTATTTCTACTAATATGCAATGTTTACATTTACATCAGCAGGGGTTGGAATTTATCTGTAGTGATGTAGACAATAATTTTCTGGAAGAATGAAAACAAAGTTTTGTGCGTTATGCAAAAAAGAAGCATCTACCCTGTACAGGGTGCAAATATCAAAAGGCAACCAATGGATTTTTGTGTGCACAGATTGTTGTAATAATGCAAAAGCACAACCTGGCTACCGTTATGGTGGAACCTGGAAGGGCTACCGACATTAAAATACATGACATAATTCTGTTTCCCCGCAATGTGCCGCATTGGCGCAAGTGTTCAACCGCAGGTTGATCAATGCTGTCATCTAAATATCCCGGTCTCTTACCGCTCCCTCCCGGCAATATTTCCCGCAGGGAACGTTGCGGGTAAAAGGATCACCCAACTGGTGCAAGTGTCTCTTCCCAAACCAAAAAATAGTGAACGTACTGGTTACGGGATCACTTCCCTATAATCATCGGGACAGGTGATGCCTCTTTAGTTCTGCCCCAAATGTATCGGAGAGTTAAGAAAAGAAAACGCAAAGCCAGTCAAGCAGCAAATTAAAATCAACCTTACAAACAGACTTTAGCATTTGTTTTTCAAAGTCCTGGATACAATCCAGGCAAGATTGAATCAATCATAGAATTGTATGGTTTAATTGATTGCAGGGTTCGGTTGGTGACCACATCAACCTATACGATAAAGAAATATTTAGATGGCTACTCCAGGTTAAATTCGCATTCAGTCTATTGACGCCCTTTAAATCCATCGTATTGTTTAAGTTTATTTATTTCAGTTGCTGGTCCCAGTCCATTAATGGAATGATTGATACCTCCGTTAAGCCCGGAAAAGGTGGAAATATGTTTGATTAGAATGCCTGAATTATTTGGAACTTCCATGGAATTTTCCAGCCTTACATTATTTGAGACCGTAGGCTCACCACTAAAAAAGCTGTAAATACCCAAGCCGTACGCTTCATGATTTTGAACGTTATCTGCCACCTTATAAGAAGCACAGCCAGCTTTCCCCTTATCATTCCATACCGCAATACTGGGGGGATGGTAGGGAATTTCAGATTGATAAAAATACGTTCTGCCGTATTCTCCATTCCACAGCGTTTGATAAGACTGAAAGTGTTCGTTAAACAATCCGTAGATGGTAACATGATCCCCATTCACAACAAGACCGTGTTTATTTTGTCCGTCCATCCATTCAGTTCCCACCCCGTGATCAGCTTGCCATAACCAGAAATGATCGGCAATTACGTAATTGCTGTTGATGGTCACGTTGGTTTCCGCCTGGCCTGCTACCGCACCTCCAACCCTGCAATAAATATCATGAAGGGAGATGGGATTATCGGGATAATCAGCATCAGCATTTTCTGGCCCAATTTGAATAAGTGTTGGAGATAGTGCTGGCCCCGCATCTACCATAAAGCCTGCTAATTTTATTCCTGGCGTGTCAAGGGTAGCAAGCGCAATCGCTCCGTTTTGAGGAATGAGCGTTGGTAATCCAAGTCCCAGAATTACGGTATTGGGTTTTGTTACGGTAAGCGTTTTATCGAGCGGGTAAATGCCGGGCGTGAGGAGAATATGCTTGCCAACAGAAAGGGCTTGATTAATAGACGTGGCGTTATCTTTTTCAGGATAAGCAATATGAAATGAATCTATTGGTATTAGCGTACCTTCTTCATTCCGGTTCAACCAGGATGGGCCAGAAGTTTCTCTTAAGAGTGCGGGGACAAATACAGCGTAATCGCCGGATGCAGTATAGGTGAGAAATGGCTTTTCTCTAACTACCGGTGTCTTGTCAATTATTGTTGTTGGTTTATCAGGCCATGCATCATTCGGTGCGCCTTCCACACCAATAAATACCCTGTTCCAGTTTCCACCTTCCCAAGATCCTATGCTTGAATTCCTGGTCATCCACTGTTGTCCGGATGTTAATCCTGCCCTACCTTCCACAAGAGAGTTGGCAAGAACTCCACCACTTGCCCAACCTCCCTTATCAAAATTAATATTACCTGCTACATGCATGCGTCTATATGGAGCCGCCTGTGAAACTGCCCA
Organism: Ferruginibacter sp.; assembly: GCA_046597635.1. Classification (GTDB taxonomy): domain Bacteria; phylum Bacteroidota; class Bacteroidia; order Chitinophagales; family Chitinophagaceae; genus Ferruginibacter. The sequence continues at coordinate 17,052 of JBKJKD010000094.1, forward strand.
GTAAACCATTGCAGCATCTTGCGGCACAACTTTGAAATTCTCAGCGCCACGCCAAAACATGGTAGTAACATTGTTGTTATTGGTTGTAGTAATAGACTGTACCGCTCCGTTGATGATAACATCATCAGGGTATCTTCCTAAACCTAGTGCCTGAACATAGTAATCTACTGTGATATCCATATCATAGGTTCCCGGCTTGAATAGTAATGCATATCGCTCTGAGCCAAATTCATTGAACTTCTGCTGCTCGTGTAAGGCATGGAGCGTCATCTTGATACTATCCTGATCCATTGAATCGTCAAATACGAGCACATTTTTTCCAAATATGGAGTTGTATGGAGCTATATCTGGCAAATTTGAATTTATCTTTTGATAGGAACATCCGTTAGTAATACCCAGTAGAAGTATTGAAATTAAGCTGTTGAGTAAAGAGCCAGAAAATGAAATAGCATACATGATGTATCAGATAGATTTGAAAATAAAAGTATAAAAATATATCCAATGATATCTAAAAGCACCTGCACCTTGCAGAAAGCTGTTTCTCAAAGCGATCCCCTTAAAATTCCCTCGATCCTCAAAAACACCTCACTACACTTCGCTGCTGCGGGTCTGGAACCTTGACAATTTATAAATGCCCTGCAATCTACACAAGCCCACTCCCTAACGGCGCACACTCACAATCATAATTAGTTTCTGGCGCAGATATGCAGCGTGGGAAGGCAGCGCAGGGTATCTGTGCCAAATAAAATTATCACGACATAGTTACGCTAACACGCAAATCCATATCTGCATACTCTGCGCTGGTTTAATGTAGTTTGGCATATCATAAACCCCACGAGTTTTGAACCGCATCAAAACGTGAAAGTCTTATGAGAAACCAATAGGGTTGTACCCACATAGCCAGTGTGAAAAAAAACAACGGGTTTGCCGGGCAGCTTTTTGTTTGGGGCAACCCGATGGGTGGAGGTCGGGATAGGATAAACCACGAAGTAAAAAAAGGGCTGACTCATTTTAGTGAGTCAGCCTTTTTTTTGAAAACGATCAATCAACTAGTTGGTAACAGTGATGGTTCCTGCCATAGCCGAATGAAACTCACAAATGTAAAATAAAGTATTGGGTGCATTGGCTGGTACTGTAAAAGACACCACTCCACTGATAGCACCGTTGTTGGTAACGCCATCATTGTACGCACTTCCTGTGCCGGTAACGTTGGCAGTTTTAAGCAAAAAAGGATGACCCGGTACGTTCAGGGTAAAAGTATAGGTCTTACCTCTTTGCAACGTCAAAGCCGGATTGCTAGTACTGGCAAAGCCTCCTCCGTTAAATACGTATGCGGAGGAACCAGTGTTGGTAATGTTGTAGTTAACTGGAGTTGTACTACCTGCGTTCGATCCAATGTTGCCCTGGGCTATGAGGGTGGCTAAATTACCGGCACTCTGATGAACGTTGATATATCCATTAAAAGTTAATAGCTGATCATAGCTGATAGCTGCTCCACTGTTGAGTTTCCTCACGCTGGTCTCACTCTTTCCTGTGGCACCGTTTACGGCTGCCAGATCAATAGCTATGGCTCCCCCCTGTGCTGCTGAGTTTAGGTGAATGTGTGCGGGCGAACCTACTCCGGCAGTTGTTCCGCTGAGGGCAATGCTCACCAACGTTTCGCCACTTACTCTTTTTGTAAACTTCGCCGTTCCGCTGATAGCAGGATTGGAAACCGCATTCAGCGTGTAGGTAATGCTGGTACTGGTAAGTTCATTTTTACCAATATCGCCCTGCGCAATAAGTGTAGACAAATTGCTGGCACTCTCATGCACATTGATGTAGCCATTAAAATTTAATAGCTCGTCATAGCTGATAGCAACGCCTGTGTTAAGTTTGCTTATGCTTGTTTCACTTTTGCCGGTGCTGCCATTTACAGCTGTTAAATCAACAACAACTCCTCCTGTCTCGGCTACCGTGTTTGTATGAATATGGGCAATAGAAGAAACTCCTGCAGTTGTTCCGGTAAGTGCAAGGGTTACCAAAGTTTTGCCATTTACTCTTTTGGTAAACGTGGCTGTGCCACTGATAGCTGCATTGGAAACTGAGCCTAAAGGGTATATTTTCCTTGTAGTGGTAAGTTCATTTTGCCCAATATCTCCCTGGGCTATTAAGGTGGCCAGGTCGGCGGCACTCTGGTGCACATTTACATATCCGTTGAAATCAAGCAACTGTTCATAGGTAATAGCAGATCCGTCTTTTAATGTTTTTACTACCGTTTCACTTTTGCCCGTAGCCCCATCAATGGATGTTAGGTCGAGCAAAATGGCGCCGCTTTCAGCAGCTGTGTTTGCATGAATGTGGGCAGGATGACTTCCTCCTGCACTGGTACCGGATAGCTGCACAGTAATTAGTGTAGCGTTGTCATCTCTTTTTGCAAAAGTGACCGTACCGCTAATAGACGGATTGGATTTGGAGAACAATTGGTATTGTTTGTTGGTGCCGGTTAATTGTGGGCCCGGGTCATCTTTGCCACATCCAATAAAGAGCAATGCACTTGCCAACAGCAAGCACGATAGGTTACGTAATTTGAAAAACTTTTTCATATCTTTTTTTTGATTAAGTAATGTTTAGAAACAAGGAAGCAATGCTAATGTTTGAATATTTTGAAAGAATTTTAATGGCAATCAGCTCTGTTTAAGAAATATCAAAATTTTTTTAAAATTGGCAAAACACATTGGCTAACTGCCATGAGTACCCTAAGAAATGCGCTTCATAAACAGAGGCTTTAAATGATACGTTCTTCATTCGTGCATTCGTGGCAAAAAATCTTGTGGGATGATTTACACATTGCACACTTCTACAATGGTTGTGGCGGGGGAGCATCTCCCGTCAGATACATTCGTTTCGCTACCTAGGTCAAAGTTCAATATACATTTGTTTGCTACCAAACATGTAGGATGGGAGCAGAACTTCCTGTAACCGGGGCTTTAAAAGGTACTTTCTTCATTCGTACATTCCTGGCACAAGAAAGGAGATTAAAATACCGTGTCTTTTGCCACTTTTAACCATGTCGGCCAAAGTCGGGCTCATGCATGCCTCCGGTATTCTTAAAGGGGAGGTGGCATTGAATGATAGTTAAATTGATGAAAGTCTTTTTTGGGACGACTTGCTAATAACTAACTATAAAAACTTATTCGAAATTTTTTATCTTATTCATCCTTCTCCAGCATTCGCTTTTTAACCATCACACAACGTAGCTATTACCACTCATGTAAAAACATGTGGTTGATAAACATAGTATTTAGACATTTGGCTAAATATACAATAATCTAACAGCGCATGAATATTCTATTTAAAGCTTTGGGAGACCCTACTAGGAGGGAAATAATAGAGTTACTTAGAAACAAAGACCTTACGGCTGGCGAAATAGCCGAGCATTTTGCGATGAGCAAGCCTAGCATTTCTCACCACCTGGATCTATTGCGCCAGGCAAATGTGGTGCAGTCTGTAAAAGAAGGGCAGTATATAACCTACTCTCTAAATACTACCGTGTTTGATGAAATTGTAAGCTGGATGATGAATTTTTCTAACAAAAAAAATAAAACTAAAAAATAAGGGAATGAAAAAAAGAACCACAGAGATTTTGATCTGGATAATACTGATGCTACCGTTTATTGCTGCTTATCTTTTATGGAATAAAATCCCCGATCAGTTAGCAGTACATATAAACAGCAAAAAGATACCCGGAAAATTGGAAGCTGTTTTAACCTTGCCGGTAATAAACCTTTTGCTGTATGTGGCAATGACACTCGTATTAAAATTATTAGTAAATAAAAGCCAGTTATCTTTTTTTGAGACCCGGATAAAAATGATACAATTAGCCCTGCACAGTTGCCTTTCTGTACTTTTCCTGATTATATTGTATTATACACTCCATAACAATGCGAATGTATTTATTTTAATTGCTTACACTTTTCTATTTACATTTTTGGTGATTGGCAATTATTTCAACGCCATCAAGCCCAACCTTTTTTTTGGTATCAGGGTACCCTGGACGCTGCGCAGCGAAAGGGTATGGCGCAAAACACATTTTATGGCCGGAAGGCTCTGGGTGTTCAGTTCCTTAACCATGATGTTGATCATTCCATTTTTACAACAAGGGCTTATTGCTGCATTGTTTATTGTCTATTTTTTATCCATTATACTTATCCCAATCATTTACTCCTTCATCGTTTCAGAACAACCAGCAATATGAAAATATCTTTTTTTATGAGTATGCTGTTTTTATCTAGCATTACTTTTGCCCAAACCGTAAAAGACACAGGTACATCGCAAAACAATATCGTACTGGAAACAGCTACGGGTAAAATATTTGGAACGCTTTGTATACCTGGCAGCACTACCAAAAAAATGCCTGTTGTATTAATTATTGCTGGTTCAGGACCCACTGACCGGAATTGTAATTCTACTTTGGGCCTTGCCTGCAACTCTTTTAAAATGCTTGCTGATAGTTTATTGCAATATAATATTGCGAGCCTCAGGTACGATAAAAGAGGTGTTGGCGAAAGTAATGCCGCGGGGGCCATAGAGGAAGATTTGCGATTTGAAGATTATGTAAATGATGCGGTTGGTTTTGTAGACCTATTAAAAAAAGATAAGCGGTTTTCATCAGTTATTATTTTAGGGCATAGCGAAGGGTCTTTGGTAGGAATGCTTGCTGCACAAAAAACAACAGTTGGTAAATATATTTCGGTAGCCGGGCCCGGATTTCCACTCCCCGTTACTTTAAAAAAACAAATAAGTGTTCAGCCTAAAAATATTCAGGATATCTGCTTTCCTATAATTGACAGCCTGGCAAATGGGTATAGGGTAAAATCAGTTAACCCAATTTTATACAGCGCATTCAGGCCGAGTGTACAGCCATTTATCATTTCACTATTTAAGTATAACCCTGCCACAGAAATAGCAAAACTTACTGTTCCCGTTGCTATCATTCAGGGCAGCACAGATATCCAGGTAAGCGAAGCTGATGCAGAACTGCTACACAACGCAAATACAAAAAGTGAATATCATCTAATAAAAGGTATGAGTCATATTTTAAAAGATGCGCCGGCGGATAGAGGAAAAAATTTCGCCACTTATAATAGTCCGACAGTGCCAATACTTTCTCGTTTTGTAGCAAGAGTGGTGAAGTTTATAAAAGATAAATAACTATGCACTTAGCACGGAATACTAAAATTCCTCTAATACAAATCTTACAAAACACAGCAAGCTACCATGTTACCTTTTCGATGCTGTTATCTGGTTTTGGTAATCCCGACTGGCAGCAGTGTTCAACCTCCGGTTGGTAACTGCTGTTACTTAAACCTAACGGTCTGTAACCGCAGCATAGGGAAGCCTTCACAGATAAATCAATAAATTGATAACCTGTGCCCCTTAACAAGCAAACGAACCCAACATGAAATACCTAAAAAGATTCTGGCTCCGCATCTTCATCAGCTTCCTTGGCGGCGGTATGGTTATGGCTCCTGCACATAACTATCGGTGATGCTAAATGGCCGATGGATGCCAACTTTTCTTTGTTGTTTGTGTTCACCGTTTTTTTGGAATCTTTTTTATATCCGGGTGGCAGATTGGTCAGGAAAAACCCGTAGCGTTGTTCGCCCTTAAAAGTATTCTTCCCAGCAATATCTCCCGTAGGGTATGTTGATTTTTCGGTATAGAATAAGTTTGAGACTTACTACTTTTATCTGTGCCCGTTAAACAAACGATTCCATATAATTGGTAATTTCTTTATTATGTTCACCTGCTGTAAGTGGTCATGAAAAACCCGTGGCGTTGTTCCCATAGTGTTGTAGATTGGAGGAAACCGAAGGTTGAGGATTGAAAGTAAAATTTCTTGGTACTATCTTAATCTGCCTTCGCAGGTGCCTTGTTTAAACCATGTTTAAGTTTTACTTATTCCTTGTTGTATCTTTTAGCATTTGCACAGTCGGCAAATCTCAATCGGTATTTAAAACGCCCTCGGGCAGCAAAACTGCAGAAGAACAGCAACTACGGGCAAAACAACGGCATAGAAAAGCCCGGTACTTTGAACCGGGCTCTGTGCGTTTTGAAATTAACGTGCTTTCTTTTTTGGATCTGCTTTTCGCTGTGCAGAGCTTTTCTTTTTAGCAGGTTTATTCTTTTTTGGTTCAGCTTTCTTCTTCGACATACAATTAAATTTTAAGATTAGTAAATGATGTACTCATGACTGCAAAGTCTTTCTTCACTTTCTTCCTTATTGTGTTTTCAGAAGCGGAAACTGTACAGCCATGATATATACTGGTAAAGATATGCCTATAAGGGTAAATACGATTTTTTTAAAGCATGTGCCTGCCATAATCAGTTCTACAGAGTCAGCGCAATTTATCAATACGAATATTGGCAATTGTTCCGATAGCTATCAGGAGATTTATGAAATACGGGATTCGTAAGTTGGTATGCGAATGGATCAAGTTGCGTTTCAAAAAACGATAGGGTGAACGCAGTCCGTCCGTAAACCAAATCTTTCAAGATTTTATTCTTCATTCCCGTGAAGGAAAGATATCTTGTTTATGGTTAAAAACGAAGTATAAATTAACCTGTCTTTAAAGCTCAATGATTTTAAGAAGTACAAAGTTATTGGATGGGTATTATAGTGTATCACCGCCAGGCAGGAATCGCCTTTCATCAACTGCTGCCCAGCCACCGATGCTTTGGCCTTTTTAATTTTACCGGTTTTAAGTTTAATTACTTTTTGAACATGGCGAAGGGTGATACTGTTTGATCCAAGAAAGAGAGTGTCTCTTGAAAAAAGGAGTTGTTCATTTTCATGCAAATAAAAATCGGGGTCATGGAGCAACACCCGGCAGATACATTCGCTTCGCTCAGTACGACAGCAAAGATGGGCATTTGCGCATTGCTGCACATTTTGTAAGGAGGCAGCTCTGCATGGAGCCGAGGCTGTTAAAGAGCTATTCTTCATTCGTGCATTCGTGGCCAAGAACCATGGGGGATGATTTGTGCGGCATCATATTTCTTTACGATCTGCTGTAGCCCATTATTTTGCCTTGCTGAAAAAGTACTTTCTCACAATCCCAATCCAAAACTTACCCCGCCCCACCGATGGGTAGAACCTGTGCGGAATTCTTTGGTTAAAAAAGACTGCGTGTAAGAAACATAAAATTTTTGGAAGTTGAGTATTACGCCGGCATCTGTTTGCAAAGTGACCCTTGTTATATCGTTTGCTGCAATAGTGTACGGACTTTTGCGATTGAGCAAACCGCCCTGCATAGTAGCATCATAGCCTATCAAGTTACCCCGTGTTTGTCCGTAGATATAATATTCTGTTTTTCTTTTTTTATCATCCGGTCCCCGGTATCTCTTGTTAAATCGCCCTGCCATAAAATTAAAGCCTGCAGACAGTTTGGTGTTGAGCGTACCCAACCTTGCTTCGGCAGTGCTGTTCAGTAAAAAATTATTACCTGCTGCCACTAGTTGCTTTTCATAATTGACCTGGTAGTTGAGAATGATGTCATTTTTTGTCTGAAATTCCCAGCCTTTCGGTAACGGGTTGCCCGTCCAGTCATGTATATAATATTGTATTTCGAAGCCCAATGCGGCAGGGCCCATGATCCCTGCACTAAATGCCGTGGATACCTGTTGCTTCTTTACCGGATCTGCCTGTATTAAAAATGTTTTGAAAGAAATATTCGCATTGAACGGACGGTCGCCAAACAATATGCTATCACTTAAAATACTGGTAGGAGTGTGGCCAAACAAATTGAGGCTGATGCCATATTGGGCTTCTGTGGCAAAAGGTTTCCATAACAATTTTGTTAGCGGAAATCTTTTCAGTTTGGGATTTACATAATCAAACGTAATGCCCTGTGTGTAATACTCATCCGATTTTGTAAAATAATCATTGTCGTAATGAAAACGAAAATAGCTGGATTGTTGTAGGCTCCTAAAAGTGGAGCTGTTGTCAATCAATTGTGCATTTGCAAAACCAGCAGCAAGCAGGAGTGCAACCATAATTGTTGATCGTAAAAATAATTTTATCACAAGGGTAGATACGAATAAAGCAGTGGGGTAGATGTATGTGTTTTTAAGCTGCTGGCTGGTAAGTTGTATTACCGTTGCCATATTTAAACATAAAAAACTGTGGTAAAAAATCGTGACCGTGATGCTGCTATCCCTGGTTCATATTTGTATGGGCAAGCATTTTTAAAACGCTTGTGCTATTGTTTTAGCCATCCACTACTCTGCTATGGCCGGCAAGCTGTAGGAGGTTTATGACAAAGCGGCAAAATCATTCAGACTATTCGATGATCATATTACAAACGTTCAGCGTGATAGTACCGTCTCTTTTTATAAACCCATAAAACATTCCTTCTGTATTGTAATCAACAGCAATGTTGGCTTTTGCATCCATTGCTATAAGGCCTCCAACTCCGCCTGCGTTGGTAAGTTTTTCGGCAATCATTTGCTGCACGGCATCCTGTACCGATATCGATTTATATTCTATGATCGCACAAATATCATGAGCAACAGCATGGCGTATAAAATATTCTCCATGGCCGGTACAGGATACCGCACATACTTTGTTGGCATAAGTACCAGCACCTATAATGGGAGTATCACCAACTCTTCCGAATTTTTTATTCAGCATGCCGCCGGTAGAAGTGCCTGCAGCCAAACCGCCGTTAGCATCCACAGCCACGCAGCCCACGGTGCCAAGTTTTGTAGTACCAGGTTTTAAAAATAAGTCTGTATTATTTTCAGTTTCACTTTTTAATTTGATTATTTGCTGCCACCTGTCTTCTACCTTAAAATAAGACTGGTCAACAATTTCCAGTCCATTAAGTTTTGCAAAAGCATCGGCACCACTACCCACAAGCATTACATGCGTTGAATTGTCTATCACTTTTCGTGCTGCTGCAATTGGATTTTTTACGGTACGTACTCCTGCTACCGCACCGGCTTGAAGGGTTGTTCCATCCATGATGGCTGCATCCAGCTCTATCATTTCATTGTTTGCGTACACGGCACCTCTGCCTGCATTAAACAAAGGACAATCTTCCAAAATTCTCACGGCCGCTTCTACTGCATCCATGCTTGTGCCGCCGCCTGTTATCATTCTTGCTCCTTCTCTTAAAGCCCGTGTGAGCGCCGCTTTATATTGTTCTTCAACTTCTTTAGATAATGCTTCTGCATGTATTCTGCCAACGCCGCCATGAATTAATACTGCAACATCACTTGCCTCCACAATATTGCTTTTGAATACCGCCATGTATTTGTTTTGCAAGCAAGATAGGGTAAATGAAAGACCTTATCTCTTCTTCCATCGGATCGTATCTCCATAAAGGGTGTAGTAAAAGTTTTTGGGAGAGCATTTTGGATTTTATTCTTCCTCCTCGTGAATGAAAGATAATTTGTTGATGGTCAAAAATGCAGTATAAATCAACCTGTCTTTATGGCTCAATGATTTTAAGAAGTACAGAGTTATTGGCTCGGTATTGTAGTCTATTACGGCCATACAGGAATCGCCTTTCATGAACTGGTACCCAGCCACCGAGCGGTTGACCTTTTTAATTTTACCGGTTTTAAGTTTAATTATTTTTTGAACACGCCCGAGGGTGATACTGTTTGCTCCACGAAAGAGAGTGTCTCCTGAAAAAAGGAGTTGTTCATTTTCAAATTCTATATATCCCTTTTTTAAGGGTTCTGTATAAAAATAGTAAGGCTCTTCCTGCGGGGATTTGTCTTCTTGTTTGCTGAATAAATTGAGTAATGATATTAAAGCAGACCTGCCTTTCCTTACAAAGCCTTCCATCAATTGGTACCAGATGCGCACACTATCCATTTCATTACCGTACACTGCATTGACCGTATAATAGAATGTTCTGGTAGATTTTGCAGGGAGCAGTAGACCCAATCTATTAATTTGCTCATCGTTCCCTTCCTCGTGAACGGTTTGATAGAACTTAGGATAATCTTTAAACAACGGACGTCTACAACTATCTGTTCTACTCATTTTAAAGTGACTTACAGCATAAAGACTATCCACATTTTCTGAAAAATAAATCCGCCATCCCTTGCGTTGCGCATGGCTATTTTCTGAAAGGCAGATGATGATTGATATGATAAGCATCCAGCGCATATGAAGTATTTAGTTGATTAATGTAGCGTAATTTTTCTGGCAAAACAATCGTCCAATATCCCTGATCTTTTTTTTATCGACATTTTTGTACCGTCGTCCAACTTTGGATGAGGCCGTGTAAAGTTGGTATCACTTACTTGTACACTTGCATTTGAGTGTATCACGCTAAAGCCAAGCAAATAATTAAAATCCTTTTCATAATGTGTGTTTTAAATGCCTACCATGCAAACCTACAATGGAAATACACGTGGAGCTAATTACAAACGCCCGGGTATTTTCGATGTGTTGCAAACTATCGTTGTTTGTGAGATATCAGCATGTAGAAAATTCAGAAGTTCGTAAAAACATTGGCTAAGGAGAATACAGAAAGGATTATCCGGAATCGTTTTATCACTATAATTGAAAAACCGTAAAAAAATCCGGGTGCCAAGGCACTCATAAGGCAGTGATCCATTTTTATAAAAGTGATTTATTTTTCATCAAGAGCGTAAACAGAATTTCTGAAGTTGGTTGGTAGTTGGCTGGATATTTTCACCAAGATTACTTTTATGTGAAACTACTTTTAGATCATTCAAGAAGATTGTAAGTAGGGTTTCTGGAGATACAAAAAGGGCCGAAGAATTTTCTGCCTGTTTTCTGTTACATTCGTTACATGAAACTATTTCTATTTTGCATAACCATTTTTGCATTCACTAACGTGCAGGCACAAGTGCTTTCTCCACGGGAGCAAGCCCGGGTAATAGACGAGATTCTGGATGAACGAATCAACCAGCTGTTGCCAATGCTTATGGACAGAGCGGGTATTGATATGTGGGTGATGATCAGCCGGGAGTACAACGAAGACCCGGTGATGAAAACCTTTTTACCGTCTACCTGGCTTTCGGCACGTCGCCGCACCATCCTCATGTTTTACCGAAATGCTAAGGCCGATAGCTTTGAGAAATTGGCCATTGCCCGCTACAACGTAGGGTCCAGCATCAAGGCAGCCTGGGATCCCCAAAAACAACCCGACCAATGGGCTGCATTGATGGATATCATCAACAGCCGAAAGCCTCAAAAAATAGGATTGAATTTTTCAACTGATTTTGGCCATGCAGATGGCTTGGCCCATACTGAATATCAGGAATTGATGCAACGCTTGTCTGTGAGCCAGCAAGCAAAAATTACTTCTGCCGAAAAGCTGGCTGTTAGCTGGTTAGAAACCCGTACCGAAAGCGAAATGCATCTTTATCCACAGTTAGTACAGCGCACACATGATCTGATTGCCGAAGCTTTTTCAGAAAAGGTAATCACCCCGGGGGTGACTACTACCGACGATGTGGTGTGGTGGTTTCGCAAACGCTTTGCCGAGATGGGCCTAACCACCTGGTTTCATCCTTCGGTAGATGCGCAACGTGCCGACAGTACCTCTGTTGAGCACCTGCGCAGCTTTGCCAACCGCCCGGCAGATGATGTGATTCGGCCCGGCGACCTACTGCACTGCGATGTGGGCATTACTTACCTGCGGTTGAATACCGACATACAACAGCATGCCTACATGTTACTGCCGGGGGAACTAAAGATTCCGGAGAATTTATTAAAAGCGATGGAAAATTCCCGGAAGCTGCAGGATATGTTGACATTACAATTTAAAAATGGCGCCTCTGGTAATCAAATGCTAGCAGGTGCATTGCAACAAGCCAAAGCCGCTGGTCTTCGCCCCAGTATTTATACTCATCCACTTGGCACTCATGGGCACGCAGCAGGGCCTACCATTGGTATGTGGGACCAACAGGGTGGGGTACCGGGCAGTGGTGATTACCCGCTTTATCCGAACACGGCCTACAGCATTGAGCTGAATACTACCGTCTATATTCCGGAATGGAAAAAAGATATCCGCATCATGTTGGAAGAAGACGGGTATTGGGATGGCCAGCGGTTCCGCTACATCAGTGGGCGGCAGAAAGATATATACCTCATTCCCAGGCCGGTGGCTGGGCTTAGTGATTGAGCAGATTGGCTTCTTTAACCATAGTTTTATTCATTCGTGCATTCGTAGCCAAAAAATTATGGGGGATGATTTGCGCAGCATTTACTTTTACAATCATAGCGGCCAAGGAGCATCTCCGGGCAGATACATTCGCTTCGCTCAGTTAGACCAAAGAGCCGAAGACCAGGCCTCTTCGATTTACTCAAAGCGTGTAATCAAGGCATAAAAAAACCGGCTCAACACCGGTTTTGTAAAATCATTTGCAGGAGCACTTGCCTTAATACAATTAAAAACTATTTAGGTTTTGCTGCCAGCAGGCCTTCTATCTGATGTAAGACTTTGGTATAATGTATCAGAGCATTTTGGGCGGTGGCTTCGGTGGGGTGGTCAATCAGGTCTGACAGGTAGGCAAATTGCTTCAAATCAATTCCCTGCTTTACCGCATAGTTGTTAATGCCCTGCATAGCCTCCGCAGCATTGGCATATTTACCCACGTTGATGTTTCTGGCCACTGTTTCCCGCAGAGAAGGCACTGTAGAATAATTGGTCTGGGTTCTTCTTCCTTTACCCTCCAGCGCATAGAAGTTAGGCTTGTATTTTTTATCTACTCTGGCCAACGCACTTTGCATTTCGTTCAGCACATATTGCATGTCTTCTACCGTGTTTGCCATATCATTTGAATTGATGCCTACGGCTGTGTTGATGTAGTTGATATCTTTCAAACTATCAGATGCAGACCAGGCGACACCAATGATCCTTTTGAAATCTTTTGCCTGCATTTTGTCGGGTCTGATCGCAATGGCCATACCGTCGCCATTACCAGACGGTAAAATATAATCCTCCTTGTTTACTTTCCCGATTACTTTCACAGGGACTTGTCCCATGAACGCAATTTTTTCGTATGCGGTCTCTTTACTTTGCTCTGGCATGCCGCCAATTACACCCGGGCTGTGGGATACAACCATAAACTTATCTGCATCTTTAAAATTCTTGGAGATCACTCCAGCCTTTACACCCACAACATCACCAAAAAGCAATACTTCATCTTTATCAGATTTCAACAGCCACTCTGCATAATCAGCTCCGCCGGACTCATAAGCTACGCCCGGGTTTACCTCGTTATAGGCAATATACCCGGCAAACTGAACGGCAGAGATGGCCAGGTCGATACCGCTCCAGGCCACATCATCACAATCGCCAAATACACCTACCCCTGCAATGCAGGCAATGAGGTTGATCGTAAATTTTACAACATTCTGCACCAGGGTGAGGGTGGCGTTTAGTGTACCAAAGGCGTAATTGTTATTGATGTTCTGCAGGGCAGTGGGTGCTGGCGGCAGGGGTTGGTTAGGGTCCTGGCTCCGGGTAGAAGAACTGTCGTCGCCATTGGCACCATTCACAAGATTTATAAAAGCACTTCGGTCGGGTTCGCCAGTGGTTGTAAATCCTTCAATACGCCCTCTTGCCGCACCAGTGCCGCTCCAGAAAGTGATGAAGTTTTCGTTGCGGTTGGGTGTGGCCCCCTGAAGTTTTATAGATACACCATTGCGGCTTCCCTGCACAATAAGGGGATAGTTGTTGATGTTATCATCTGCCGCTGGCAGGGTAGCAGAAATGGTGACCTGCCCATTGAGGCTGCTTGTTTGGTTTACCCTGAGGCTTCCGCTTAATACGGTGGGAGCAGCATTGGTCACATTGAGGGAGTTGTTGAGCGTAGTAGCGCCATCCACGACCAGGGCACTGTTGAGATCGGTATTACCGTCTACATTTAAGGTGCTGTTGAGATCAGTACTGCCATCCACTTGTAAGGTGTTTTTCAAAGTACTGCTGCCGTCTACAACTAAAGTACTTTTCAAAGCCGTTGCTCTGTCCACCGTTAGAACTCCGGTGAGATAGGTAGGGCTAAGGCGGTCTACGGTAAAAGGCCCATAATTTAAAGTAGCACCGCTGATTCGGTTAAGAAAAACACTGGAGTCTACGGTAAGGTTTGCGCCTACCTTTAGGCTGCGGGCCAGTTCTACATTGCCTTCTGCCGTTATTTTCAAGCGCTCCAGATTATTGGTAATGAGGATAAGATCTGCGAAGTTTGTAGCGCCCAGTTTATCGACAGGGCCAACGGTAGAATTGCCAAATAGCGACCAGCTTTGCGAAGGGATACCGGCACCAGTATTGCCCTGCTCCGGTGCTACAGCACTGCCGTTTTTGGTAAGCGAGTTGGCCGTTAGGGCATGAAAAGCATAGGGCACTGCCAGCAATTTGCTGTTGCTCACAACGCCGAAGACGGTCTCTCCTTTTTCTTTAATAGATACCTGCATCCAGATATCTTCCGTGCTCCAGGGAACTTTGTCAAATGAGCCAGTTTGTTTTTTTCCCTCGCCAATAACAAGGGTAAACAGTCCCAGCTGGTCGGTGGTCACCTCATGTGTTTCGCTGTAAAAAAAGGCCCCTGCTTTTGTGGAGTTGCTGGCAGTGCCGAGGTTAATTTTTAAAGTGCTTCGTTGATTGGCCAGCACTTCGCCTGAGAGGCTGCGAGCCACTGCCTGGTACTTCATTCCCTTGGGAATAGATTGTGCGAATACTGTAAGGGATACCAACACTCCGAGGGTAAATAATAGTAATAGCCTTTTCATAATTTGATTTTTATGGTGAAAGTGAACTACGATACTTTGATGATTTTGAAAGTTTTGTATAGACTACCGTTGGCCGTGCGAATGGTGAGGGTATAAATACCGGAAGGGTAGGCAGCGAGGTTGAAATCAACGACCTGGTCTGGGGCAAAGCTGATCCTGTTTAATATGGGCTTACCGGTAACATCTGCGAGCAAAATGTGTAAACCCGAACTGCTGCCTCTTTCAATCCTTATTTTTCCGGTCGTTCTTACAGGATTGGGCAATACGGTTATCTTACTCCATTCCTGATTAATCGGCAGGGTGCGTAAAGCCCTGCTTTTGGTTTTAATGGGCTGATGAAATCCCTGGGTATACAAGTGATTTGCCGAGAATATGCTTTCTACAAAGGATTCTCCCAGCGTCCACTCCACGTACATCTTGCCGGTTTTACTTACCTCACCAGCAGCAGAAATTACAGCAGACTTTATCTGCTGCGTTATGCCAATGAGGAACATGCCAAGGCAGAAAAACAACAAAATAATTTTCTTGATCATGGTTACATTTTTTGGATTATGAATTGAAATGCCATTTAAATGCGATTGTTAACGACCCCGTAGATCAATACGGCGTTGTTTCTTTTAGACGGGTAGACTGTATGTTTTACCGTCGGAGGTGGCTCTATCATCAAAAAAGCAGATGACGAAAACCGTATTGATAATTGTGCCGAGGGCGAAAGAGGTAGTTTGAAATAGTTTTATCCTAATAAGAAAATCGGTGGCAAAAAACAATACCGGTTCTAGGGTTTGGGTAATGTATCAGGGTACATTTTCAGGTGGACAAAGAGGTAGTTGCTTTGATTTTTACATTCCTACAATAACAGAAGATGAAAGTATATAAAATAATTTAGCTATCATAATTTTTAATCATGTGTTTTTCTTTGCTGTATCAAATGACGGGATGGTTTCCGATGTAGGCAACGGATCAACGATGGCCTCTCAACCTCGCTTTGTTCGCTTCCACCTCTATGCGGACTTTGTGTGAAACGCCCGTCATCTGAAACAACATCTTCATTCTTTCTCCTCCAGTTCTTGTTGAACTTCCTGGAGAACCGCTACCAGGTGCTCGAAGTGTTTCTGCCGGTCACGCCTCGGAGCAGCATCCTCGAGATGCCGGGTTTTTATGGCTAGGTTGACTTGCACTTTGCAGCGTTTAGCTTGTCTGGTTAGTTCGTGAATAACGAAGGCTATTTTGTTTATGGTAAAAATTTGAAAGAAGAGAATTAAAGACCTGTTAAACTGCTCACTAAACCTTATAGTCTGCGAGCGCAGCATGCATCAGCCTGCATACAACAGATCACAAATCAGAAAACGTTTTCTTTCGCTCCTCCTATTCTTTAATACAACCTAAAACCCCGGAATGTTATCCTTGTAAGATTTTGCACACCCGTGGTTCCATACACATTGATGCTGAGTCTTACCTGGGCACCCGCCGCTAATTTTATGATGGTACTGGCCTGCAGATCGGCTACACCGGTAAATGCTGCAGGAAATAATTGAGTCTGCGTTCCATAAAAAGAGGATGCCGGAGATTCTATTACCAGTTGTATGGTAGATAGGCTGGTAACATTGTTGAAGGAGAAACTGGTATTGGCATTGAAGTTATAGACGCCGGCAGCCGGTGCGGTAAATACACCACTGCTTACACTGTTGCCATCATCAAAATTTTCTGAATTTACAATCGGTAAAAACGAAGTTGAAAAAGGCTGGCTAAAACTACTGCCAACGGAGAAGGCAGTGTTTCTGCTGGAGTCGTAAGAAGGCGCTGCCCATGAACCCGTGCCCACGGCATCGCTGGTTAATACTTTGCCTGCACCGGGAGAGCCACCATTTATTTTGAGCTGGCCGGTAACCGTTACGTTGCTGCCATCGTTTTGAAGGGTGCTGTTGGCTATCCAGTTGCTGCCATTGTTGCGCAATGTTTGTGAAGCAGTACCTGCAGGCAAGCCGCTACCGGTGCCGCCGCCACTGCCACCAATTTCTGCCCAGGCCCCTCCGTTGTGGTACCAAAAAGTATTGCTGCTAATGTCAAAAACCATCAGGCCTTTGGCAGGCGCAACGATGGCCGTTCTTTGCGTGGTATTCATGCGGGGAATCAACAGGCCCTTGTCGTAAGACTTCACTTCCAGCATGGCGCTTGGGTTGGCCCGGGTAGAATCGTTGTTCACAGATACACCAGTGCTTAAAGCGCCGTTTTCCAGTTTGCAACTATTGTTGCAACCGTCGCCGGTGGCTATGTTGCCATCATCACATTCCTCTGTACTTTCTATGATGTTATTGCCGCAAACATTGGGCATATTTAAATTATAAACCACCGAAAAATTGCCACCCACCGTGCTACCAAAAGAGCCCACCCGCACATAATACGTTCCTGCTGCCAGTGTACCTTGTATTTGTGAGAATACATTTCCGCCTCCAATGTCATCGTTGCATGCCTGCTGCACCAATGCGCCACAGCTGCCGGAATAAAGCGCAACAATCGGATCGGCTATGCCGGGTCCGTTAACGTTGATGCGGTAATTTTTGATACTGGTAAGGGTGAAGCTGTACCACAGATCTCTATTGGGAGTACCGCAAATAGCAGCCGCAACGCCAGAGTTGGTGGCGAGTTGATTGTTGCCATTTACCGTACCGCTCACCCCAATAATAGCTATAGCACCGGCACAATTATCATTGGCGGGCGGTTCAAGGTTGCAAGTATTGCTGCAGCCATCACCGTTGTTAAGATTGCCATCATCACATTGTTCGCCGGCAGTAACAATGCCATTGCCGCATGAGGTGGTTTTGCAGTTAGCATCGCAGCCGTCGCCGCTTACGAGGTTACCATCGTCGCATGTTTCTGTTCCCTGTACAATGCCGTCACCACATACATTTGCGGGCGAGCAAACGCTTGGGCTACCTACGCAACTAAAGCCGGGCTCTACATTGCAGGAACCATTGCAGCCATCGCCGGGTATATTGTTTGCGTCATCGCACGATTCTGCCCCGGCTATAATACCATCGCCGCAAACCGCAGCGCATACACTCGGGCTGCCTGCGCAACTAAAGCCAGGCTCCACATTGCAAACAGCACTACATCCATCGCCAGCCGTGGCGTTTCCATCATCGCAAGCTTCTCCTGCGTTGAGGATTCCGTCGCCACAGGCAGCACCAGCGTTGTTCAGCGGGCTTGCTGCAGCTGGTATTAAAGCTGAGATCAGGTGAAGTTGCTCGCTTAACTTTTCAATGCCGCCAAAACCCTTGGTGATATGAGCTTCGCCGGTGCGGTTATCGTATTGTACCATACTGGGAACAGCATGAATATTAAATTTGTCTGCCATCAGCCTTCCTTCCGCAGTGGTAATATCAAATACCTGCACATTGTAAGCACCGGTAAGTTGTTTTTGAAAAGCGGTATCCGCTGTTATCACATTATCCATACGGATGCAATACGGGCAATCGGGTTTATAAAAAATCAGGAGTGTTTTATGGTTGTTGGGCGAGCTCTTTTGCAGGTTGGTAAGAAAATCGTTGTTGGCAAAACAAGCATGGGTTACCAATAGTAAGCAGCAGATGAGTTGGGTAATTTTCATGTACAAAATGTTTGTGCGCAAAATAGGGCTTTAAAATAATATATGATTACATCGCAATATTTTGTTTTCGACTTTTATAAATATAGTCGTCGCAGTTTTGGAGTGGGTTGGAATGATGGGCTGTAAATAATATGCCACGTGTCGTTTTACCAGAAATGGCTGCTTCGGAAAATTAGTATTTCATGCGTGCATTCGTGGCAAAGAATTTATGGCGGGAGGCTTCGCGCAAAGTCGCCTGCTAGAGTGATTGCGGAAAAGGAGTATTTCCCGGCAGATACGTTCTCTTCGCTTAGTAGGACAGCAGTCAATGTGCATTTTAGCTCCTAAACATTTAGGATGTTAGCAGCTTTCCATAGAGCTGAGGCTATAAAAGTTGCACATTTTATTCATGCATTGGTGGCAAAAAATTTATGGGGGATGATTTACGGAGGACAAACTTTTAAAGTCGTTGGGGAAAGAAGCATCTCCCGGCAGATACATTCGCTGGGCTCGGTAAGACATCAGAGATTGGCATTGGTTTCCCTTTCTCTCTTCTACCATTTGGACGTTTGGAAAAGAATTTGCATTTTGTATGCAGGTTGTTTTTGCCACATACTTTACCGGGCCATTCAAGCCTATTTTTAAAGGACTCTAAAACTTTTCTCATGCCGGTTTACGAAATAGAAATCATACTACATCGCCAGTTGGCAGATTGTATGTATATCCCGGTCTTTATAACGGATACTCATGGCAACCTTATTTTTTACAACGAAGCCGCTGAAGAAATCCTGGGAAAACGATTTGAAGATACCGGCGAAATGCCTGTGGAGCTGTGGTCTACACAGTTTAAACCATTAGATGAGGCCGGGATGCCACTGGCACCCGAAGAACTGCCCCTGGTGAAAACACTAAGCGATCAACATCCCTATCACAAAATATTTTATATAGAAAGCTTGCAGGGGGTTAAACAACAAATTTCTGTAACCTCTTACCCCATTATGAGCCGCACCGGCCATATGCTGGGGGCAGTGGCTATATTCTGGAAATTGAATGAATCATGAAAATTAAAATTTGGGGCGTACGGGGTTCAATTCCCACTTCAGACCCGGAAATGGTTAAGTATGGTGGTAACACTTCCTGTGTGCAGGTGGTGGACGATGGCTGGCAACTGGTGTTGGATGGTGGATCGGGTATTCAAAAATTGGCTTCCAATATTCACATCGATACAAAACGTATCGACATCCTGCTCAGCCACCTCCATATAGACCATATACAGGGACTGGGATTTTTCAAACCTCTTTTTGATGAAAACATGGAAGTACATATCTGGGGACCGGCAAGCAGTACCCGTACGTTACATTCCCGCCTGAGCCGTTACCTTTCGCCGCCTTTATTTCCCATGCTTATCCGTGACCTACCCTGTAAATTGATTATGCATGAAATTGCAAACAGCCAGTTTATGATCGGCCCTTTTACCATCCAATCGGCGTATGTGATACATCCGGGGCCCACAGTGGGTTACCGGGTAACAATTAAAAACGGATCTTTTACTTTTATCCCAGATCATGAGCCTGCCTTGGGAAGCAGGGGCATCATTGCAGATCCGCAGTGGATCTCCGGTTTCGACCTGGCGAGTGAAACTGATATTTTATTACATGATGCACAGTACAGCGATGGAGAATATCAGGCAAAAAAAGGTTGGGGGCATTCTTCTTTTAAAGATGCCGGTTCCTTTGCCAGACTTACGGGGGCCAAACGGCTATTAATGGCCCATCACGATCCATCGAGGAGTGATGCAAAGCTGGAAGAATTGTTTGATACCTTTAAAAAAAAGGAACCATTTCCCTTTGTATGTGAGCTTGCTCAGGAAGGTGCGGAGTATATTGTTTGAATATTTTTAATTCCTACACCCGATAGCGTGCAACAATTGCAAACAAAGGAAAAAAGAGCATGCCTCAAGCCGGGAATATTCTTTTAAAATTTTGTAATAAAAGATGGCGATTCGCCTTTAGCAATCGCAGCATACATGTCTTTATACAAGGGCCTCCACTGCTGCAAACAATTGTTCCTTTGTAAATGGTTTGGAAAGATAGCTGTCTGCACCATTTTCCAGGGCCACATCTTCCGCTGCTTTATCAAAACCGGAAATCATGATAATCTTGATAGCAGGGTAAGTTTTTTTAATCAATGGGATGAAGTCTAAACCCAGCCCATCCGGCAGGCGATTATCGAGAATTACTACAGTTGGTTGTGTTTGTTGCAGGTAAACTTCAGCCGCAGCAAGCGTGGGTACATGATCTAGTTCTATGCCTCTGCCAGATAGCAGGATATTAATGAGCAGGCACATGTCGCCTTCATCTTCTACAATTAATACTTTCTTTGATGTTGAAATCCCCATAAAAAATTTTTTGAGCAAGGTTTGTTTAGTCGATCGGGCACGAATGTAAGAAATTGTTGGTTTTATTGGGATGTGCAAGTTAATCCATACCGCCGGTTCGGAAAAGTACGATACTGTAGTTTACTATTTTCGTGAATTGCACTACTGGCCTTAACTGTTGCTTGACTAAAAATAATAGTGCTAGATACGGCTCATGGAGACAGGGACCGGTGCAAAGCAGGGGCTTATCATTTAGCCCAGCGCTGTATACCTTTCATCCTTGCAGTATGGAAGGCTCCGACCGCCCAAGGTGAGAATAAGCTATAACGTTGGCTGCAAAAAAAGCTGCTTTTGCAGTCTATCTTTACCATAACAAGGATGGCATGTTGGGCGACGGGTCGTAAACGCTTGCTTCCTGCAAGCAAGCGGAGATCCTCACCCCTAATCCTAATTTTTTTTGGTGACGTTAAAACCTTCTTAACAGTTTCATCGTTTTTAGGAAAGTAAGCCAGTTGTAGCAATCCCTAAAAATTGCCTGGTTGCCTAATTACACATTTATCATTTTTAAACAAAACATCATGAAAAAATTACTATTTGCAGGATTTGCGTTCGTTGCACTTGCAGCATTCACTCTTAAGCCGATTGATTCTCCAACGAGTGGAACACCCTTGTCTGCTACGTTATTAGGATCGAATGAAGTGCCACGAGCTGGCGATCCGGATGGAATGGGTACAGCAGAACTAACCCTGAACCAGGGCCAGGGCACCATTACCTATTCTATCGAGGTAACAGGAATAGATATGCCAACTGCTGCTCATATTCATGAAGCTGGTGCTGGTGTAGCCGGTCCGGTTATCATTGGATTAAACCCTCCCGTAGACGGAGTAAGTAGCGGCACTGTTTTTCTTGACAAAGAAGAAATAAAGTCAATACGCATGAACCCGGAGAAATATTATGTAAACGTACACAATGCATTATATCCGGGCGGTGCCTTAAGAGGCCAACTCTCTAAATAATATTTCTAGGAGTATTTAAAGAATGGCCGGAATTATCTCTGGCCATTCTTATTTTGTGCTATCAGGGGTTTCCTGATTCGTTATTTGAGAATACGTAATCAGTCTTTTCCTGGCTCTCGGGAGGTTTAAAACAAAGTCACCCTCTTTGCGTTATTCATGGCAAGAGACCTTACACGAAAAAAAAGGGGCTGCCAAATTGCAACCCCATGAAAGCAAAAAACGGAGGTCTTTATCATTTTTTGTCTGAAAGAAGGGACAGACTTATTTGTATAAAATGAGCATCGATGATAGGGTGTGTAAGGTGGATTACGGGTTATTTTTTACTGGCTCTTCCAAGCGAGAAATTGTAGCCGAAATGAATGCCCACCAGGCTAATATTGTCCCCATCTTCAGTACCGCTCTGGTAGCGAACACCAAAATCAATTTTATTTTTAGCATAACCTACACCTGCGGCATAAGTAAATACTCCATTGGATGATGATATTCTGTCGCCCTCAAATTTTATTTTTGCTGCATAAACTCCATACCCCAGCTGAGGCTCTACGTAAAAACCGTTCATTGAAAGGCGGTAACCAGCCAGGATGGGGATTATTCCAATCGATAGACCCATTTCATCGGAACTGTTTTTGACTTTGTACTCAGAGTATCCTGTGGTTAAAGTGAACTGCCCGGAATTACCCACACCGAACAATCCCTTGACAGAACCTCCAAATCCTGTTTTAAATCCGTCACCAAAATCCCCAATCGGGAGTCCAACCTCAGCAGCAACTGAAATTTGGTTGTTGCCTTTTTGTGCATCTGCAGAAAAAAAGGCAGTCACTAAAAGCGCAGTAGATAAAATTAAATTTTTCATGATGTTAAGTTTAATTGTTTTGTGCCTACTCTGTTGCAGGGTTTTCGGCATCCCCCGTTTTTCTTGCAAGCTTTCGCTATCAAAACTAACGGGCTATAAGCCCGATCGCAAATTGATAAAAGGGCTGAAATGGCTCAATGGTATTGAGATTTAATAACTGGCTTTCCCGGGTCTGCGGGCCTCAGTAAAATTTATTTAACCAGTATTCATTTTGTAGCAACAGTTGCGGTTTTTCATAAAAAAAGCCATGACGTTAATAGGAATCCATAAAATTAATTTTCCAACACAGTCCCTTACCGGCTCAAATGATGATGGTTTCCCTTTACACGTCTACAAGAGATTGCAGCCATATGGAAAGAACAAATTTTTGGTGCTTGCCTGGGCTACTCATCTAAGCGTCCTTTATTTTACCGATGCTGAGGTGGAGAAACTATTTTCTGCCTGGATGAATAGATGTTTAGGCCCAAAGGCGCTAAGAAAAGCAGTATGTAATTCGGGAGTCATTAAGGGAAAGCCTCTTCTGGGAAATACTTCGCTGGCTCAGAAAGACAATACAGCGTGGGCGTGGGTTCGCTGTCGTACTTTTATAAGGCTGGCTGTGCTGCAGTAACGGGTGGGTGTTATAATTGGTTTCTTATAGGTGCATTCTGGGCAACAACAAAAGAGGTTTCAAGATAAGACGCCCGAATCTAACGTAACTCCGACTTCACAAAAAAGACAGCTTTGATACTAATAAACCCGCTCGCCTTTATCCAGCCACTTTCCCCAGAACTTTGTGTAAGTATGCACCCTGTTGGTGCTTTTGCCGGCTAGGTCGTACACCGGCAGGCCTTGGTTCACCCACTCCAGGATACCACCATAGAGGTTGTGCACTTTGGTAAAACCGGCATCCTGTAATTTCTTGCTGATATTTTCGCTACGCTTGCCCACGGTGCAATACACAATAATGGGTTGGCTTTTATCTACACTGCGCATGCTTTGAATGTCAAATGAATCGTAGCCCACAAACCGGGCGTTCCTTAAATGGCTCACTTGGTATTCTGCCGGCTCGCGGGCATCCAAAAATAGTGAGCGACTCTCCTGCAGCCGGGCTTCTTGTATGGTGACGATGGGAGTACTTTTGCTCAGCAGCATACGCAGAACGATGTTGTAACTGTTGCTGCGCACCTGCGCACTAGCTGGGGCAGTGGGTACCTGTGCCATAAAAAAAATCAATAAGAGGGTTATGGTATATTTAATAAACATAATGCTTCGGCGCAAAGATATAGGCTTACGTTATAACGAAGCTCAACCCTAAGGACGCTTTGATCTTTACACTCACACTTACAGAACTCTTCGATCTGTAATTGTTGTTGCAATTACAGATCTTAATCAATAGCCGGTAAGACTGCACCGCTGATATCATTCTCCCAAAACTTGTTTAATTGGCATACATACCATGGATATGCATGGTGGTGGACTGCTACACTACTTAAAATAGTTTGATTTCCGATTTGAAAATTGCATTTAACAAGTTTTAGCTATTTAGTATTAAGTAAAGGGAGGCAAGGTTGCAAGAACAAATATTGAAGCGTACAATAATATTCAGAAACAATACTGAGCAGTAATTTCCCCGTTTTAAGTAAATTTTTAACTATTATTTATTTATGGCTGTATTTAAAGCGATGTTTTCGGCTAATTCTTTTTTGGCAGAATTTTTATATAGTATACTCTAGTTGAACTAAACTAAATAATTTAATTAACCTTCAAAACTTTTTTAACATGGGTAACATTCTTTGGACAGTCGCAGTAATCTTAATTATTCTTTGGGCTATTTCTTTCTTAGGTGGTTTTTTCACCGGAGGAATTATACACCTCTTGTTAGTGATAGCTGTTATCGCAATTATTTACAACCTGGTTACAGGGCGTAAATCGCTGTAATTATATACGCCACATTTTTCCGAACTATTTAAACTTTGCTGGTCTTCGTTTGTAAAAACGAAGACCTTTTTTATGGAACCATGTCTGGTTAAATTTGCAGGTATTTATCTCTTTAGAAGCGACCGAAATAAACACAGATCATTTAACGTAAAGACAAATTAACTAGCTTAGCGTAAATCCATCCTCTGGTGCGTTGTCAGCCCGAAGAGGAATAAGTGTATACATGTTTCCAATAGCTTTTCATCCCATTTACAAACATCCTTTGCCCGAAGGGCATCGCTTTCCGATGTTGAAATACGATTTGCTGCCGCAGCAATTGCTGCATGAAGGCACGGCCTTGCCAGACGATTTTTTTGCACCCGAGATGTGCGACATCAAACCAGTGTTGGCTGTACACACATCCGCTTATGTAAACGATTTATTGCAACTTACCCTGGAGCCGAGAGCGGCACGCAAAATTGGTTTTCCGCTTTCGGCAGCATTGGTAGAACGGGAACTGCGCATTACGCAGGGAACGATTACCGGGTGCAAGCATGCTTTTGAAACCGGAGTGGCATTCAACATTGCCGGTGGTACGCATCACGCCTTTACTAACAGGGGCGAAGCATTTTGCTTGCTAAACGACCAGGCTATTGCTGCGCAGTATTTAATAGATCAACAACTGGCAAAAAGAATATTGATTGTTGACTTAGATGTGCACCAGGGCAATGGCACTGCAGAAATATTTACCAACAATAAAAAGGTGTTCACTTTTTCTATGCACGGCAAGGGAAATTATCCTTT
>JBKJKD010000158.1:0-6500 GCA_046597635.1 Ferruginibacter sp.
AAGTCGGTACTGGAACTTGGAGGCAGTGATCCGTTTATTGTACTGGAAGATGCAGAAATGGATAAGACCGTTAAATGGGCGGTGCAAGGCAGGATGCAAAACTGTGGACAGGCATGCACAGCGGCCAAACGATTTATTGTGATGGATAAAGTGTATGATGAATTTCTTGAAAAATTTAAAGCAGCGCTGGAGAGCATGGCTCCCGGAGACCCCATGCAGGAAGCAACCACCCTCGGGCCACTGAGCAGTAAAACTGCATTGGAAGACCTGGAAAAGCAGGTGGAAAAATCTGTAAAGGCGGGAGCAAGAGTTGCCACAGGTGGCAAGCGTTTTGACAGGGAGGGATATTTTATGCAGCCGACTATTCTTACAGAAATACCGAAAGATGCAGAGGCTTATAGCGAAGAATTATTTGGCCCGGTGGCTTCTGTGTATAAGGTAAGTTCAGAAGACGAAGCTGTGGAGCTTGCGAATGCCACAAGGTTTGGCCTGGGCGGCGCTATTTTTACCAAAGACGAAAAACGTGGCCACATGTTGGCAGAAAGAATCAATACGGGAATGGTATTTATCAATCATCCCACGGGCTCACAGCCCGACCTGCCTTTTGGTGGTACCAATCAAAGTGGTTACGGCAGAGAACTTTCATCGCTGGGCATTGACGAATTTATCAATAAAAAACTGGTACGCACCAGCGATATCAACGATAAATAAACTGATATTTTTAAAAGAAAAAAAGCAATCATGACCACGGAACAAATTGTATTAGCCTCCAGACCGAAGGGGATGCCGGTGAACGATAATTTTAGAATAGAAGATGTTGAACTGCCGGCAATAAAAGATGGTGAAGTATTATTGAAAGGCCTGTTTTATTCTGTAGATCCTTACATGCGTGGTAGAATGAATGATGCGAAATCATACGCTGCTCCCTTTGAAATAGATAAACCCTTCAATGGAAGTGTGATTGGAAAAGTGATGGAAAGCAAGTCAGGCAAATTCACAACCGGAGATGTGGTGGTGGGTCAGTTTCCCTGGCAAAAAGATTTTTTAGCTGCCGAAAAGGAGTTGACAAAGATTGATACAGAACTTGCTCCGGCGAGTTATTACCTTAGTATCTTAGGCATGACTGGCCTTACCGCATATTTTGGCTTAATGCACATCGGCAAACCAAAAGCCGGCGAAACCGTTGTGGTTTCAGGTGCTGCAGGTGCCGTGGGGATAGTGGTGGGGCAACTGGCTAAAATACAGGGTTGCCATGTGGTGGGTATTGCAGGGTCTGATGAAAAAATAAATTCACTCAAAAATGATTTTGGTTTTGATAAAGCTATCAATTACAAAACCACCAAAGACATGAACAAAGCAATTGCCGCGGCTTGTCCTAAAGGAGTAGATGTATACTTTGATAATGTAGGTGGAGAAATTTCGGATGCGGTTATTAAGAACATAAATTTTCATGCAAGAATTCCGCTCTGCGGCCAGATATCTTTATACAATGCTACCGAAACACCCATGGGGCCAAGATTGCAGCCGATGCTGCTTACCCGAAGTGTGTTGATGCAGGGTTTTATCATCAGTAATTTTCAGGCTCAATTTCCTGAGGGTATTCAAAAGCTCGGGCAATGGGTAAAGGAAGGAAAATTAAAATTTACCGAAACAATTGAGCAGGGCTTTGAAAATTTACCGAAAGCATTGCTCGGTTTATTCCAAGGAGAAAATACAGGCAAAATGGTTGTAGCCGCTTGATCGGCACCTTGTTTGTTTACAATATTCGGAATGGGCAAAACAATCTTTTACCCGCTAATTATCAATTTAAAAAAATAAAGATCATGAAAGTATTATTTGTATTAACCTCCCATAGTGAATTGGGTAACACCGGTAAGAAAACCGGGTTTTGGATAGAAGAGTTTGCAGCACCGTATTATGTGATGGCTGATGAAGGAGTGGACGTGACCATTGTTTCACCAAAAGGTGGACAGCCACCGATAGATCCTAAAAGTGAGGCGCCCGATGCTCAAACTGAGGCAACAAAGCGTTACCATGCGGACGAGGCATTGAAGCAAAAACTAGCCCATACAAAAAAATTGACGGAAGTAAATGCCGAAGATTTTGATGCTGTTTTTTATCCTGGTGGCCATGGCCCGATGTGGGATTTGTATGATGATAAAGATTCTATTGCATTAATTGAAAACTTTTGGGCTGCCGGCAAACCGGTAGCTGCTGTGTGCCATGCTCCTTCTGCATTGCTAAATGTAAAAGATGCAAATGGTGATCATTTGGTGAAAGGAAAAAAAGTGACCGGATTTACCAACACCGAAGAAGAAGGCGTGCAGTTAACAGATGTGGTGCCTTACCTCCTGGAAGATGAACTGAAAGCAAGGGGTGGCCATTATTCTAAAGCTGCCGATTGGAGTTCTTATGTTGTTAAAGATGGTATGCTCATAACCGGGCAAAACCCTGCCAGCAGTGAAGAAGCAGCAAAAGAATTATTGGCTATGCTGGAAAAGACGGAGGCATAAATAAGCTTAATTGAAAATTTTACAAAAAGGCACTATCAATGGAGTATTCCAGGGGTGGTGCCTTTTTGGTTTTAAGCAACTGATGTTGTCATTTCCAGCATGTAGTAGCAAGAGGCTACCGGCCGGAAAATGCATACGAACGGCGGCAATAATATTCTCTGACTGCATTTCCCAAAAAAACATACTTACGATGCCAAATGCCAGCCGCTTTTAAGTGCACAACTTCTTTCACTTTAGGAAATTTACCCAAACCATTTTATGGCCCGACGGTGCAAAATCTGTGGAGACCTACAGCCGACTCAATTGATAAAATTTCGAAAAATGCAAGAGATTTCTCCGTACTAAATGGCCTGTATGCTCTCCGCAAACAGGCCATTTTACATCGCATATCTCATCTCTCTTCAGGCTGGATTATTTCAAAAAATGAATTTTAGTAAGGATATTCTGAGCTACCTTTTTGCCTTGTACAATACTTTTTTCACAAGTCTCCCGGTAATGCAAACCACCGTAGATCCGGCTGTTTGCCATATCAAGCCCCATTTGAGTGAAGGTGTTATAAGTGCGTGGTGCATAACCAAGGTAATCGTAAGTGTGCAGCGTAATTGGAAAATTTTCTCCAAAGCTATTGCTCATCATGCTAAGCACTGCGCCATTGGTGGTGGCGTGTCCTGAGGGAAATTCCGGGTGATTGGGAGTACCGATATAGGTGTTCCATGCTGGATTTATATATGCCCTGATATAAGTAATAGGGCGAATGATGTTGAATATATATTTATCGGTATTGAGTACAATGGTTGCTTCGTGCTGTGCCATACCCACTTTAGCATAGCTTACAGCCGCCTGGTCAAGCGTTGGTTGCGCCAGCCTTAAAGCTTCCCTTAGTACCCATATAAAACCTCCACCGGCGCCATAACCTGGCACATCCTTAAAGTAATCTGCCATCGCTTTTTGATCGGGGGTCAGCACGAGAGAAGCATCGTACACTTCCTTTACCATTGCATAAAATGGGGAAGCAGGATTTGAAGAGAAGGGTGGTGGAGGTTGAAGTGCGGTGCCCTCTGCAGAGCCCGGTACCATCAGTCTGCGCTGATAGGCGAAAGCATTGATGGGTGGCGTTGGAGATGTTGGTACCCAAAGACCTGTTCCCGCAGGAGGAAGACCGGTGCCCACAGGAAAGACATAAGGTGGATTTATATTGGCAGAACCATCAGTAGCGGCCCAGGCGGCTACTCTTGTTGCCACTTCTTTTCCGAATGCAATGGAGCGTTGCAAAATGCTCGCATCCACTTCTAGAGAGTATTGGGTCATCAAATTATTTTCCAGTGTATTCATACTGGTTTTATTTGCATCGGCAGTTGTAGGAAAAAGTTTACGATTCATTTCTGCAAGCGCTGCATTGGCGGTTGCAGCCCAATGATAGGCTTTGCCAGGCTCGGTTTCAGGCATGGCAGGGAACCCAGTCAACTGCCCATGGAGTGATTGGTAAGCTGGCATTCCTGGCATAACTGCCTCATACAATGCAATACCGCAATAAGCCTGGCACCTATCAGAAGCCTGCGATCCGGTGCCGGCTGGAAGCGGTATCCGAAGCATGGTTAGTTGCATGTTTAGCCACTGAATCACTACATCCGAAGAAAAAGTTTTGGTCTGTTTCAAATGACCATTCACATTGTTTGAACGGGGCAAAACTGTTGTTTGTTCCCGGCTGGAAAGTTCCTTAACGTCTTTCTGGCACGAAAGCGTGCATAAAGCCAGAACCACAGTAGTTAAGAGTAACTGTTGAATTTTTGATTTCATAATAAAAATTTTAACGATTAAAAGATAGCTGGATGGGTTTACCTGATTCTTTTCTTGTAATATCAGATCGTAACAGAAATCTTTTCTCGGGTTGTTCGTACTTCCCTAAATAGCAAAAACTATTATTTTTTTATCGGGATATTGGAGATAACCCATCAACGGGCAAAAATAAGATCGCAGTAGATAGCTGTAGAATTTCTCAAGGAGGATTTAATGAGTAACGATGAACAAAATACAAATTAATATCAATGGTAGTTAGTGTTTTTTAGGGCGAGGTGAATGGTAAGACAATACCGTGTGAGCGGGACGCTCACCGACCTTCCTGAATTTAGTTCCCAAGCCAGAATGACCAATTTACCTGCAATTGCCAGGAGAGAGGCTTTAAGTTCCATAAGGTTCGTAGTCTTTAAGCAGCTATTTAAAATCAATCCCTACGAAGTTCATCACTCTCCAAATACAACTTTAATCTAACTATTCAAAATACCCCATTGGGGTATTGCAATCTCTGGACTTTGGGAGCAAATTTGTACTTCATTACAAATAGGTCGCCCTGAGGATTTTACAAACAAAGATTTTTAACCTTAAAACTTTTTTTTATGAAAGTGAATTTATTTATCAGCATTTTTCCACTTCTTTTTGCAATGCTATTTTTTACTGGCTGCAAAAAAGAGGGGACGGATTTGACAGATCAACTGCAAATGAAAACATTTGATGCAAAGTCTGAAGAAGGTGGTGCATGCCAACTGACCAAATGGTCTTCCTATGATGGAATAAATGACATTGAATTTATTGATGAGGCTACATTTAAGAAGAGCCTTGTAGACGAATGGTCTACCTCTTACGGTGTTATATATAAAATGGAGTATGGGAACAATGGTAAAATGAAAATTGCCAGGGCATATTACGATGCCATTCTCATCAACACAATTGATTTTATTTACAAAAATAATAAGGTCGTAAAAGAAATCTGGTATGCAGGCAATACGCAGAACATTGAGGATGAGGTAACCAACACCTATAATGAAAAGGGCCAATTAATAAAAAGTCAAAGCATTGCTTATGACTATATCGTACTAAATAAATATAACAGCCATGGAGATCTTGAAAGTTGGAATTACTTTGTGGGAGGTTTGTTAAATCAAAATGGGGTATATACGTACAACGAGGAAATTAAAAACCCGATTGCATCTGCAAGGCCTGGAATAGCATACAATTTTGCTTGGGCTAATTCTGCTTTTTTAACTGGTAAGAGATGGTATTCCAGCGAGAAAATTACGCTATATGATCCAAGTGGAAATCCATTTGTTATATATGATCTGGACCCCGGTAAAACAAAATGGGTAAAAGGTCAGCAAAATAACCCCTTGCGGGTCGATTATGTTGACGCAATCACTGGAGGATCAATTATTGGGTCTTTTGAATATGCAAATTGCGGCGGAAGTAGTAACAATCAAATCACAGAATCTCTGCTGCAGAAAAGTACTGCAAAAAGTGGACAAATTAAGTCTGGTAGGAAGAGACCATTGCTTCATGGTGCCACAGAGGAAGTAATAAAACGTTTAACTGATTCGATTAGGCAACAGTAATTTTTAAAAGCCTAAACTCTAATGCCGGATAACCACGGCATCACTTAATACCCGTGAAATTTTAATTTGACATACTTGGCTACCATTCCAATTGTCATAATTTTTACGAGTGAACCTTGCTTTCATTCACCAATAAAGGGACCAGGGTTGGTCCCTTTATCATGGAAAGCTCTAAGACAAGGATAGGTTTTTTCCTGCTCCATCGAAAGTCTATATTAATAACAATACCTCAAGAAAGCATAGACTAAAAACACCTTAAGAAATAAATGAACTGTTCACGCCAAAATGATTAAGAGCGAAGGGCCTGAGAAACTCGAAGACGCAGCGTAAAATTTGGTTAACAAATTATAACCTCAACAAATGTATTTTCCATGCCCTACTGAACACATGAGAAGTTTAAATAAAACCAACCATATATTGTAAAAGGGATACAGTAAATTACACCAAAACAAATCTCTTTTTAGATGTACCATAAAAACTGCTTTCTACTTGCAGCAAGCATGGTGCATGCAGCAAGTAGAAAGCAGTTATTATGGAACATCTAAAAAGAGATTTGTTTTGGTGTAATTTACTGTATCCCTTTTACAATATATGGTTGGTTTTA
>JBKJKD010000254.1:0-8723 GCA_046597635.1 Ferruginibacter sp.
GGCAAACAAAGTATCTATAGTAAGAGAAGATTTTCCGGAGCCGGACACACCTGTAACTACTACCAATTTATTGCGTGGGATGGTAACAGTTACATTTTTAAGATTGTGAACCCTTGCTCCCTTAATTAAAATATGATTGTCGCTTGCGGCCGCTGTTGGCTTGATCTTTACACTCTTTGTAGTAATTAATTTATCCATTACTTGCAAAATTACAGGTTGCAAACGAGGAAAGATTTTAATGTGAAAATATTATTAAAAATCACGTTAGTAAAAGTACGATTCGTACAAATACTCTACTTTGGTATTAGTACTCGATTTTTAAAGAAATCACAATATTTGTTTTGCTGTATATTTTATTTCATTATTTTCACAGTCCAATATCCAATTAAAGTGAAAAGCTGTTGAACGCCTATTACAAAGACTTCTACGCTATTTTCTCTCTTATTGGTTACTTAACAATCTTAAGTCCTAAACCATCAAAACTGTAGAAGTTATGAAATGCCTAACAAACCTAACCGACCAACAACTCGTTCACCTTTACATGAACGGCGATGCCGATGCTCTTGCAACATTAGTAATTCGTTACAAGGACAAAATTTACACCTCTATTTATTTATTAGTTAAAGACAAATACCTGGCCGAAGATATTTTCCAGGATGTTTTTATCAGAATAATAGATACGCTAAGAGGTGGAAGATACACAGACGAAGGAAAGTTTTTACCATGGGCCATGCGTATTGCTCACAACCTTTGTGTAGATCATTTTAGAAAAGTTAAACGCAGTCCTTCAATTAAAACAAGCGATGACCGTGACATCTTTGAAGTATTGAACTTTTTTGAACCCGGTGCAGACCAAAGGATGATGGCAGACCAAAGCCATGATAAGATCAGGAAAATGATTGACCTGTTACCAGAAGATCAAAGAGAAGTAATCATTATGCGCCACTATGCAGATTTGAGCTTCAAAGAAATTTCCAATCTTACCAAATGCAGCATCAATACTGCCCTTGGAAGAATGCGTTATGGCCTAATTAACCTGCGCAAGATGATGACAGAAAAACAAATTGCATTATAGCGTTTTGTATCCCCCCCAGATTAATATTAAAAGCCTCCTGTTTAGGGAGGTTTTTTTTTGATGTAAAAAAAATGCTGTAAATTTTGGTTCATTATCAAAACGCTTTTGCCATATGGGAGATTTACAGATTAAAAAACAAACCAAAAAATACGATGTGGTTATCGTAGGATCCGGTGCCGGTGGCGGTATGGCAGCTTATACCTTAGCAAAAGCAGGTTTAAAAGTGTGCATCATAGAGGCTGGCTACATGTATGATCCTCAAAAAAATATCACTCAATTAAAGAATCCATGGGAATCTCCACGGCGTGGAGCCAGCACCAGCATGCGCCCTTTTGGAGATTTTGATGCATGCTATGGTGGATGGGCGTTGGAGGGTGAGCCCTATAATAAAGCTGAAGGCACAGACTGGATGTGGTGGAGGGCAAGAATGCTGGGGGGACGAACCAATCACTGGGGTAGAATTTCGCTGCGGTTTGGTCCAAAAGATTTTAAAAGAAGAAGCATAGATGGCCTGGGGGATGACTGGCCGATTGGTTATGAAGATATAAAGCCCTTCTACGATAAAGTAGATAAACTCATCGGCGTTTTTGGCACCAACGAGGGACTGGAAAATGACCCCGATGGTTTTTTTCTGCCACCACCAAAACCTAGGCTGCACGAATTGTTTATAAAAAATGCGGCCGTACAAGCCGGTGTCAAAGTAATACCCTCCAGGCTTTCTATACTCACAAAGAATATTGATAATGATGCCGGCCGGGGCGCTTGCTTTTATTGTGGGCAGTGTAATAGAAACTGTAGCATGGCAAAAGCAGATTTTTCGTCGCCCAATGTGTTGATTTATCCTGCTTTAAAAACCGGCAATGTAGATATTGTGGCGAACGCCATGGCAAGAGAAGTACTCACCAACAAAGATGGCGTAGCTACAGGTGTTTCCTATATTTTAAAAGACGATATGATGGAGTACCAGGTAAGTGGAAGGGTAGTGATACTTGCTGCAAGCGCCTGTGAGAGTGCAAGATTATTGTTAAACTCCGCTTCTCAGCGCCATCCCAATGGCCTGGCCAACAACAGCGATGTAGTGGGCAAATATTTACATGATTCTACCGGGGCCGCAATAGGTGGCATATTACCGGAATTGTTTGATAGAAAAAGATACAATGAAGATGGCGTAGGCGGCATGCATATTTATTCTCCCTGGTGGCTTGATAATAAAAAACTCGATTTTCCCCGTGGCTACCATGTAGAGTACTGGGGCGGCATGAGCCAGCCCAGCTATGGTTTTAATTGGGGTATAGAAAACATGAATGGAAAATATCTTGTAAAGGGTACACAAAAGGAAGCCGGGGGTTATGGCGCATCACTAAAGGAAGATTACCGTAATTTTTATGGTTGTGGTGTGGGCATGGCTGGCCGCGGCGAAGCCATTCCTTTAGAAACCAATTATTGCGCAATAGATCCTACAACGGTAGATAAATACGGCATTCCTGTTTTAAAATTTAATGTAAAATGGAGCGACCATGAAATAAAACAGGCTAAGCATATGAAGGAAACTTTCAAAGAAGTGATGCATAATATGGGAGCTGTAATTACCTGGGGCGGTGATGATGATGAAAAAAATAATTATGGACTGAGCAAACCAGGAGAAATTATTCATGAAGGCGGAACGGTGAGAATGGGCAACGATCCTAAAAAATCGGCGCTCAATAAATGGAGCCAGGCGCATGATTGCAAAAATTTATTTTGTGTTGATGGCGGACAGTTTGTGAGCCAGGCAGATAAAAATATTACCTGGACCATACTTGCATTGAGCATGAGAGCTTCCGAATATATTATTGAGGAAATGAAAAAGAATAATTTATAAACTTTGGTCGTGGCTACATATTAAATTCACGACCAGCTTTTTTGTAGGGCTTCATAAAATTAAAAATACGAACATGGATAGGAGAAAATTATTAAAAGTAATAGCCACCGGGGCCTTAGCAGCACCAGCCGTAATAGCTGGCTGTAATACCGATGATAAAAAAATTATTGCTGCCGAAGCAGAGCCTACTTTTAGCCTGGATCGAAACCCTGCAGAATTGGAGTACGAGAAAAAACTGTTGGCACAACCAGATTTTTTTACAGCAGAAGAGATGGCTACCATTACTGTGTTGGCAGATATCATCATTCCCAAAGATGCGGTGAGTGGCAGCGCAAGCGATGCCAAAGTACCCGAGTTTATCGCCTTTATTGTGAAAGATATGCCCACACACCAGGTACCTATGAGGGGCGGCCTTCGCTGGCTTAATATGCAGTGCCTTACCCGTTATGAAAAAGCATTTGCCCAATGCAGCCAGCAGCAACAAATTGAAATGGTAGACATGATTGCTTACCCCAAAAAAGCAAAACCAGAAATGAGCCAGGGCGTAGCATTCTTTACCCTGATGAGAAATCTTACTGCCTCTGGTTTTTACACTTCTGCCATTGGTGTGCAGGATATTGGGTACGCAGGCAATAAGCCCAACCAATGGAACGGCGTACCAGCCGATGTTTTAAAACAATACAATAAATCTTACTCTCAAAAAGAGCTGGATGAATGCATTAACTATGACGAGGCTTAATTTAAAATTTCTCTATTTGCCTTTTTTATAAAATGCATCTGCACCGCACTGCAACCAGGCCAGGTATTGCTTTTCATCTGGCACGTAGCCTACGGGATGGCTCAGTAATTCTTCATTTGTGTTCATGATGGCGTACCAGGGCTGCGCATTGTTCCTAAAGTTCTCTGTTTCAAAAGTGGCCCACTTATCGCCTACTGTGATAATTTCTTTTTGCGAGCCATCTTTACTGGTATAAGTAAATTGTTCTGCGGCGGGTAGTTTCTTTTTATCATCTACATACAACGATACAATAATAAACTTCTCTTTGAGGAGATTATAGACTGCGGGTTGGGTCCAAACATTTTCTTCCATTCTACGGCAGTTCACACAGGCGTAACCCGTAAAGTCAATGAGCATCGGCTTATTCTGTGCTTTAGCCATTTTTAAACCTTCAGCATAATCTTTGGTGCAGGTAAGCGAAAGAATACAATCAGAATCTTTTTGATAGATGCTGTAATATAATGGCGGCGGAAATCCGCTGATCAGAGATAGGTTCGCATATTTTGTATTGGTAACACCAGGCACGAGATAGAGAGTAAACAAGCCTACAGCAATACCTAGTATCAATCTAACGATTGGTAATTTTTTTAAAGGCGAGTCATGTTTAAACTTAATAATATTGAGCAGGTATAAAGTAAGCCCTGCAAAGATGATTACCCAAAGGCCAATAAAAATTTCCCTCTTCAACAAGCCCCAGTGCATTACGAGATCGGCATTGGATAAAAATTTAAAAGCAAGCGCCAGCTCTACAAACCCCAACACAACTTTTACAGTGTTCAACCATCCGCCAGATTTTGGTAAAGAACTCAACAGGTTTGGAAACAATGCAAACAACGCAAATGGTAAAGCGAGTGCCAAACCAAAACCAGCCATACCCGAGGTTAGTTGCATGGCGCCACCATCTGCAGAGAGCGAGCCAGCAAGCAGCGAACCCAGTATAGGCCCCGTACAAGAAAACGAAACAAGCGCCAGCGTGAGTGCCATAAAAAAGATGCCCACAATATTTCCTGCGCCTGCTTTACTATCCGCCCCGCTACTCATGCTGCCAGGCAACGTTATTTCGTAAAATCCAAAAAAGGATAATGCAAACACGATAAAGATTACAAAGAAGAAAACATTCAGGTAAACGTTGGTAGAAATATTATTTAGGATCTCAGGGTTTAAACTATCCAAAAAATGAAAAGGTAAACTGAGCAGTACGTAAATAAAGAAGATAAAGAACCCGTAAATAAAAGCGTTCCTAATACCCGCTTTGCGGCTGGTAGCTTTTTTAGTGAAAAAAGAAACTGTAAGTGGTATCATGGGAAACACGCAAGGTGTAAGCAATGCTACCAATCCGCCTAAAAATCCTAGAGCAAAAAGGGTTAAGAGGCCCTTTGATTTTGTATCGCTTGCCGAAGCAGAAGATGATTCTACTTTACAATCTGTGAGGGGCTTATCGAGGTTGATGCTGGAAATTAAAATTCGGTTGCTGTTATCTACCGCCACCCCGCCTTCGAGGCTAACCGTTATTTGCTGCTCTTCTGGCAAAAAGTTGGCTGCATCTGCTACTTCGTAGGTCAACATCAATTTGAGGGAAGCAGGCACTTCTCCCTTAATGGTTACAGGCAAGCTAATGCTGATACCATCTTTAAGGATTTTTTTATTGTTCTCAAAAATAGGATCCTTATAGTCTTCAAATGCTGGGCTAATGGAAAGTGCGCCTTGGGTAACAGCAGGATCTTTTAATACTATGTTTATACCAGCCAACCCATCTGCATCATCCTTTGCATAAAGGTGAAAGCCTTTTTTCAGGGCAGCTTTGATGGTAATTTCGTAGGTATTGCCACTCGTACGGGTAGCGCTTGCCTGCCAGGTTACCAGGCTATCCTGGGCGGACACCGAAAATGAAAACAAGAAAAATAATAGAAAGGAGCAGGTAGTGGTTATTATGCGCATGACGGGAAATTGTGAAATAAAAAAAATCCCGATTAACATCGGGATAAAAACAAATTTAGAATATTATTTGCCGCTAATTTTTACTGAAAACGGAATTTCTTTTGGAGGTAAACACTTTCTGTCATTACATACCATGTAGTTGATAGAACCTTTTACCACGGTAGCAACCGACGTTTTTAGTTTCACTCTTTGCACGAAGCTCACCTTGTTGCTGTAAAATTTTAGAACAGAACCGAAATTCTCATCGAATTGCTTTTCCAATTTTCCATCTTCCTTTACTTTTCCATCCAGTTTAATCAAAGGATTTTTGGTAAAGCTTAAAGAGGTAGGCTCCGGGCCTTCACCCGCATCCTGAGCATATAGATGCCATTTCGGATCTATGGCAGCTGTTATATAGATATCGTAGGTTTTATCAGAAACCTTTTTTGCTGTGTATACCCATTTTATAGGATTTTCTATTTGAGCAGAAACTGCTCCAACAAATACAAGCGAAAGAATGGAGAGGTATAATTTTTTCATGACGTTCATTACGTTTAAGTGTATGATGCAAATTTATTACACTTACGAGTTAAAGGAACTGTATGGATGTTAAATGTATCGTTAAGAAATACCAAACAAAGTATGGAACACCTGCACGCCATCCGTATTGCCAAGCTTGTTAGAGCAAGCCCTTTCCGGGTGGGGCATCATACCATATACATTCCCGGCCTTATTTTTAATACCGGCTATATTGTTGACCGTACCATTGGGGTTTGCGGCTTCATTTACAGTTTCATCGGCAGCACAGTAGCGATAAAGTACCTGGTTGTTGGCGTCCAATTCCTGCAACACTTCGTTACTTGCATAATACCTTCCTTCACCGTGGGCTATTGGAATTTTCAAGGCCTTACTCGTTGCATCTTTTATATATACATTTTTGCAAATAAACTTCTGATTGGCATTCCGCAACAAAACCCCAGGGAGCAAACCGCTTTCGCACAAGATCTGGAAGCCATTGCATACCCCTAACACTTTACCCCCATTGTTGGCAAATTCAATTACACTTTGCATCATCGGGCTGAAGCGGGCAATTGCGCCGCAACGCAAATAATCGCCATAGCTAAACCCGCCGGGAAGTACAATACAATCTTCTGCAGAAAACTGGCTGATGTCTTTGTCCTTGTGCCAAAGTGGAATTACTTCCTGCTTTAACTCAATTTGAAGCGCTTCTATCATGTCCCTGTCGCAATTAGAGCCGGGAAAAACTACCACACCAAACTTCATAAAATCTGTTTTATGGATGAGAAGCGCAAAAATACGACTACAGCAGGAATTATCGGATGAAATAACCAATTGCAATAGTAATGGCCACCATGGCCCAATGCAGTACACGTGGAAACCACTTTTTATCGGGATAGTAAAAAGCACTTGAAACCAGCAATGATAAAGGCACTGCCGTTAGTATCCAATTGCCAAAGTTACCACCAGAATTTACGAAGGGAACCAATACTGCGCCAAGCAAATACAAATAAATTAACTGCCAACTCTTCCTCGTTTGCACTACCTGCCTTCGCATATTGCGCTGCACAAAGTATATCCCCAATATCATGGCCAACACGAGAATCAAAAGCGCCGCCATAGCCCATTTGGACTGTTGAAAAACAGGACTATCTGAAATAGCTATTGGCAATCGGTAAGTATTCCACTGACCTGTGAGATAAAGCCAGGAAGCGAAAAAATAAAAAGGAGTACAAATTCCCACCAAACCTATAAGCCATTCATTTAATCTAAACGGCCGGGTAATGGCAATACCAACGATAAATAACAGCGTAAAAATAATAAGAGGATAGTAAAAAAAACAAGCCATCCCAATGCTTAAGCCAATATTATAAATCGTCGTTTTTGCAGCATTATTATTGTGTATCGAACACAATTTATTCCAAACCCAAATGAGTACTGTACTTGCCATTAAACTTGAAGACAAAATAAACCAATCGCTAAACATTGAAGTAAGGAGTAGGTAAGACATGCCTACGATATACGTCGGCTTTTGAAACAAGCGTTGGTCGTTTACCGCCTTGTTAAAAACGATGGCTTGCATGTACAAAAAAATGAAACTAATGATACTGAAGATCATGGGAAACCCGGCAAAAACGCCTTTCATCCAAATAATGAAAGAGCTGTACAAGGGCCCGTCTGCGCTTTGCTGCAGAGGCACAGGTGGGTTTAAAAAGATGGGCAGTTTCAGCACAAATCCATAGAGCAACAGTAAGAAATTGTTAGAAGGATTGTTGGCTTTAAAAGTGCCCGTCACTTTAAGTAGGAGTTAAATGGTTAAAAGATGATAGTCCTGCAAAAATGGCGAATTAAACAGAAGGTAAAAAATTTAAGATGCGCAATAAAATAGCAATAAAGCAAACCTTGATACGGCAAGGCTTGCCAAACTTAAAAATCAACTTTTGCGAAACATAAATTGCCCCTATAAACGCAAGGCATAATCATTTGCTTTGCACCAACTTGTTTGGCCAGCCTTGGCATAAATTGATACCCTTTTTCTCTCGTTTTTAAAGTAGGGTATCGGTATAATTTACCGTAGGTAGAAATACTTTGGTTACTGATGATCTGAGAATTGCGCTCCTTTTCTATGTAAAGAAAATTAATTTCGCCGCCAACGTTCATGGTACCGTAGGAAAGAAAACTATCATCATCGTCATCTGTTTGTTTTTTCAGGATCACATTGCTCCAACTTATTTTTAAAGAGCTGTCCATACTCATGATCAATATATTGTCGTAGTAATACCGGATGCTACGGTTGTTATTAAAACTGTTGAAGCGATTGTAACGGTAGTAAGGACTGTTCCAGTAATTGAAGTTGTTGTTGATTGAGTAAGGGTTGCCATAAAGGTAATCCCAGCGGTTCCAGGAGTTGGTGCTACCCAGGTTTTGAGTAGAGTAATCTTCTGCCACCAACATATACCCTCCGTCTCTTTTCACAAAAATATTTCTCAGAAACAAATTGTCAAATGCATACCTGTACTGCCCGGAAGAATTGATCTTGAACCGAAGAGAATCATTGAAGGGGTTAAATACAG
>JBKJKD010000314.1:0-46943 GCA_046597635.1 Ferruginibacter sp.
TAACTCCGCACATCCGGAGCGCTGGGTATAAAAAAGATACAATGAAAAGTATTATTGGTAAGAAGATTGGTATGACCAGTATCTTTGATACAAACGGCAAGCAAACCGCCGTTACTATTATAGAGGCAGGGCCTTGTGTAGTAACACAAAAGAAGACCATCGAAACTGACGGTTACAATGCACTGCAGATCGCTCTGGGCGACAAGAAAGAAAAGCACTCCACCAAAGCCGCAACCGGCCACTTTGCAAAAGCTAATACAGCTCCTAAAAAATTCATACAAGAAATCCGCGATAGCGAATCAGACAAAAACGTTGGTGAAACCATCACTGTTGACATCTTTGCCGAAGGCGATGATATCGAAGTTGTGGGTACTACCAAGGGTAAAGGTTTCCAGGGTGTGGTTAAGCGTCATGGCTTTAGTGGTGTGGGTGAGGCTTCTCACGGACAGCACGATAGATCAAGAGCGCCAGGTTCTATTGGTAACTCTTCCGATGCTAGTCGGGTATTTAAGGGTATGCGCATGGCAGGCCGTATGGGTGGCGATAGAGTTAAGATGAAAGGTCTCAAAGTTGTAAAGATTTTCGCTGAGAAAAATTACATACTGGTGAGTGGTTCCGTTCCGGGCCATAACGGTTCAATCGTTTTAATTAGTAAATAAAAGCGTAGCGGAAACAGCTAATCAGGTCTATAAAATAAAGTACAATGCAACTAGATATATTAAATACAAAAGGCGAAAAAACCGGAAGAACAGTAGAGTTACCGGAAGAAATTTTTGGGATTGAACCAAACGACCACGTTATTTATCTTGCTGTGAAGCAATACCAGGGTGCACAACGCCAGGGGTCACACAAAGTAAAAACCCGTGCCGAGGTAAAAGGTTCTTCTAAGAAATTGCACAAGCAAAAAGGCACTGGTGGTGCTCGTAAGGGTAACCTGCGTAACCCTCTGTATAAAGGTGGTGGAACCATCTTTGGCCCAAAGCCCCACAAATACGACATCAAGTTGAATCGTAAAGTGAAGGACTTGGCAAAAATGAGTGCATTGGCCTACAAAGCCAAAGACAATGCAATCGTTGTTTTGGAAGACCTGGTGATGGATGCCCCAAAAACAAAGACGTTTACGGGTATTTTAAAGAATCTAAATTTTGGCCGTAAGAAAGCTTTAGTTGTTATACCAGAATATAATGACAATTTATACCTGAGCTTACGTAATGTTCAAGGTGTGAACGGTACGGTGATCAGCGATATGAACACTTACGATATTTTGAAGGCAGGTGTGCTGGTATTAACGGAGAGTGCAGCAAAATTGTTTTCTATAGAAGACGTTGAAGCAGAGGCCTAAGAAAACAGCTGGTAAGCAAATTATAAAAATTATCAAATTAGAGTTATGAAACTGTCTGATGTATTAATAAAGCCTGTGTTATCTGAGAAAGCTAATAAGCAGTCTGAGAAAATGAATCGCTACACTTTTGTAGTAGACAGAAAGGCTAACAAACTGGAAATTAAAAAGGCCGTTGAACAGTTCTACGGTGTTCAGGTAGAAGATGTAAACACAGCAGTAATGCCATCTAAGCTGAAGTCGAAATACACTAAAGCCGGATATATTGTTGGACGCAAGTCTGCCAAGAAGAAAGCGATAGTAACCGTTGCAGAAGGTGAGACAATTGACATCTACGGAGCAACCGTATAAGAAGCCCCTGGCCCCTAAAGGGGAACCTAGGATTAACATTAATGAATGGTATCAATTACCGCAAAAATTGAAAAAATAAAAAGTTAGAAAATGGCACTTAGAAAATACAAACCTACCACAGCCGGAACTCGTTGGAGAATTGGTAATGCATACGCAGAAATCACCACCAACATTCCAGAAAAGTCTTTGCTGGAAAAGCAAAAGAATACTGCTGGTAGAAACTCACAGGGTAGAAGAAGTATGCGTTACATGGGTGGTGGAAACAAGATCATGTATCGTTTGGTAGATTTTAAAAGAAATAAGAAAGACATCCCTGCTACTGTAAAAACTATTGAGTACGATCCAAACCGTACCGCTTTTATCGCTTTGCTTGCTTACGCAGATGGCGAAAAGCGTTACATCCTTGCTCCACAAGGTTTGCAGGTTGGTCAAACAGTTATAAGCGGCGACAGCGCAGTACCAGAATTGGGAAATGCATTGATGCTTAAAAATATGCCTTTGGGTACCAACGTTCACAACATTGAGATGCAGCCTGGTCAAGGTGGTATCCTGGTAAGAAGCGCAGGTACTTCAGCTCAGCTGAATAACAAAGAAGGTAAATATGCAGTTCTTAAAATGCCAAGTGGTGAGTTGAGAAAGATCCTAATCAATTGTTATGCAACTGTTGGTGTTACCAGCAATAGTGATCATAGTTTGGAGAGTATGGGTAAGGCAGGTAGAAACCGTTGGAAAGGTATTCGTCCACGTACAAGAGCAGTAGCGATGAACCCGGTAGATCACCCGATGGGTGGTGGTGAAGGTAGAGCTTCCGGTGGTCACCCACGTAGCCGTAAAGGTAAATACGCAAAAGGCCAGATTACTCGTACAAGCGGTAAGGGTTCAGATAAGATGATCCTTACTCGTAGAAACGGTAAGAAGTTACCTAACAAATAGTATTTAGTTGATCGGTTGATCAGTTTAATAGTTAAAATGGTTCAGGCATTAAAGCCAGAACAAATAAACAAACAGGATTACAGATTGAGAGCAATCAAAAATCTGAAATCATAAATCAAAAATCAAACATGGCTCGTTCATTAAAAAAAGGTCCTTACATCGAAATCAAACTTGAAACAAAAGTTTTGTCGATGACAGAAGGAAAGATTAAAAAGGGTGTTATTAAAACCTGGAGTCGCAGGAGTACAATCTCTCCAGATTTCGTGGGTCACACTTTTGCAGTGCACAACGGAAATAAATTTATCCCTGTTTATGTTACCGAATTTATGGTAGGACATAAACTAGGTGAATTTGCACCAACCAGGAATTTCAGAGGTCACTCAAGTAAAAAAATGTAATAAAACGTTTTCTCTTTTGAGAAACAGAAA
The DNA here is from genome assembly GCA_046597635.1 of Ferruginibacter sp. Taxonomy (GTDB): domain Bacteria; phylum Bacteroidota; class Bacteroidia; order Chitinophagales; family Chitinophagaceae; genus Ferruginibacter. The sequence continues at coordinate 3,052 of JBKJKD010000314.1, forward strand.
CTAATATAAAATGGAAGCAGTAGCAAAATTAAATAACGAACCAACATCACCAAGAAAGATGCGCTTACTTGTAGACCTGGTACGTGGAATGAAGGTGGAACATGCCCTGGCGGTGTTGGAGCATAATCCAAAGCATTCAGCAGTTCCATTACGTAAGCTTATTCTTTCTGCTATTAGCAATTGGAAAGCAAAAAACGAAGGTGCCGATGAAAATACTTTGATCGTAAAAACTATCATGGTCGATGGGGCTAGAGTTATCAAGCGTATGCGTCCCGCACCACAAGGTCGTGGTTACAGGGTTCGCAAGCGTAGCAACCACGTGACTGTAGTTGTAGATGCGGCTGCCCCAAAAGCGCCAAAGGTAAAGAAGGCTGAAAAAGCTTCCAAGCCAAATGAAGCAAAATAAATTAAATAAAAAGCTAGAAAACGAAACTCAATAAAAACCTTTCAGATTTCTAAAAGAAAACGAAAGACTAAATTAATACTATGGGTCAGAAAACAAATCCGATAGGTGCAAGATTAGGAATCATTCGTGGTTGGGACAGCAATTGGTATGCTCACAAAAAGGATTATGCCAATAAGTTGATCGAAGATGACCGTATCAGGAACTACCTGAATGCACGTATCAACAAGGGTGGTATCGCTAAGATTGTTATTGAGCGTACACTAAATAAGTTGATCGTAACCATTCACACATCAAAGCCAGGTATTATTATCGGTAAAGGTGGTGGAGAAGTAGACCGTATAAAGGAGGAGTTGAAAAAATTATGTGGTAAAGAAGATGTGCAGATCAACATCCTGGAGATTCGTCGTCCGGAGTTAGATGCTAACATCGTTGCCGATACCATTGCCCGTCAATTGGAAAATCGTATTAACTATAAGCGTGCTATCAAAATGTCTATTGCTTCAGCCTTACGTATGGGGGCAGAAGGTATCAAAGTAAAGGTTGGTGGTCGTTTAGGTGGTGCTGAGATTGCACGTAGCGAAGAAATAAAGCAAGGTCGTACTCCTACACATACTCTGCGTATGGATATCGATTATGCAAATGTATTTGCACAAACTGTTTACGGTAAAATTGGTATTAAAGTTTGGATTTGTAAAGGTGAAGTGTTGGGTAAAAGAGATTTGAACCCGAACGTTATTGCCGGTGGTAAAAACGATGGTCCGGATAGGCCTGCAGGTGGTTTTGACAGAAGAGATGATAGAAGAGGTGGTGGAGATAGAAGAGATGACAGAAGAGGTGGCCCGGGTGGTGCTGGTGGAGACAGAAGGCCAGGTGGCGATAGCCGTGGCGGCGGTGGCGGAAGAAGATAGAAAAGGATTTTGATTTAGGATGTATGATGTATGATTTCATCCTGGTCGCAAACAAAAAATTTATAAGTTAAAGTGTAGGATTTCGGAAATCAAAAATCTGACATCATACATCATAAATCAAATAAGATGTTATCACCAAAAAGAAGCAAACACAGAAAGACACAGAAAGGAAGAATGAAGGGCGACACCAAGCGTGGTGCAACCCTTGCTTTTGGTACATTCGGTTTAAAAGCTTTAGATAGTGTTTGGTTAACAAACCGTCAAATAGAAAGTGCTCGTCAGGCAATGACCCGTGCAATGAAAAGAGAAGGTAACGTTTGGATTCGTATTTTTCCTGACAAGCCTATTACCGCTAAGCCTGCAGAGGTAAGGATGGGTAAAGGTAAAGGTAATCCAGAGGGGTGGGCTGCCATCGTGCAACCAGGCCGTATCTTATTTGAGGCCGACGGCGTTACTCAGGAAGTAGCTAAGCACGCTTTTGAATTGGCTGCGCAGAAACTACCGATTCTTACAAAGTTTGTGGTGAGCAGAGATTTCGTAGCATAAACAATTAGCCGATTTGAAGATTTGAAGATGTGTTTAAGCATTTAATTACCAAATCTCCAAATCATCAAATTATCAAATTAAACAAAGATGTCAAAAAAAGTAGATTTTGTAAAAAGCCTTAATGGTTTGAGCGAGGCAGATTTAACTGCAAAGATCAAGGAAGACGAGCAACGTCTAAAGAAACTCACTTTTGCTCATGCAATTTCTCCTTTGGAGAATCCACAGAGCATCCGTGTTTTAAGAAGAGATATTGCACGTTTAAAAACTCAACTAAGAAAAAATCAAATTGGAGCTTAATCCAATAAAATAATAATACAATGGAAGCAACAGAAACGACAACAGGTATTGTAAGAAATTTAAGGAAAACCAGAACAGGTTTGGTTACTAGTAACAAAATGGATAAAACCATTACTGTAAAAGTGGAAAGAAAAGTAAAGCATCCGCTTTATGGAAAATTCCTTAAAAAAAGTACCAGCTTTCATGCTCATGACGAAAAGAACGAGTGTAACATTGGTGATACCGTGAAGATCATGGAGAGTCGCCCGTTAAGCAAAACAAAGCGGTGGAGATTGGTAGAAGTGATTGAGAAAGTGAAGTAAGGATCTCTGATTTCGGATGTATGATTTTTGATCTTGTCCGGTTTAGGATTTTAAATATGGTTTAAACACTGGTTTATATTATTGATCATAAATCATCAATCATAAATCACAAATAATAAAAAAATGATTCAGCAAGAAAGCAGACTAAACGTAGCGGATAACAGTGGTGCCAAAGAGGTGTTGTGTATTCGTGTACTGGGTAATAGCGGACAGGATTATGCCAGGATTGGTGATAAGATTGTAGTTACCGTAAAAGATGCGATGCCTGCAGGTGGTATCAAAAAAGGTACAGTTACCAAAGCCGTTATTGTGCGTACTGTGAACAAATTACGTCGTAAAGATGGTTCTTATATTCGTTTCGATGACAATGCGGTAGTACTGCTTAACAACGCTGACGAACCAAGAGGTACTCGTATTTTTGGGCCAGTGGCTCGTGAACTAAGGGATAAAGGATATATGAAGATTATTTCCCTTGCACCAGAAGTTCTATAAATTAATTTAATATTAAAAGGAAAAATTAGAAAGAAAGGGTTAGAAGTGAATGTAAACTTTTGACTTTTGACTTTTCAGTTTTGACTTGCTAAAGCAACATAAAAATGAGTACAAGATTTAAACCAAAGTTCAACATTAAAAAGGGCGACCAGGTAGTAGTAATATCGGGTGAGGACAAAGATCTCAAGAAGCCCCGCAAAGTGTTGGAAGTTATTTTGGAAAAAGCACGTGTATTGGTAGAAGGTGTTAACATCGTTACCAAACACACAAAGCCTACCGCTCAAAATACCAAAGGTGGTATCTTGAAAGTAGAAGCTCCTATTGCTATCAGTAATGTAATGTTGTGGGATGCTAAAACCGGTGGACCGAGTAAAGTTAAATTAACTCGTGAAAACGGTAAACTAGTTCGTGTAGCTAAAAAATCAGGGGAGGTAATCAAATAATGAGCACAACAAATAACGCTGCAAGATTGGCAGACAAATACAAGAAAGAAGTAGTACCTGCGCTTATGAAAAAGTTCAGCTACAAAACTGTTATGCAAGCTCCTAAATTAACCAAGATTTGTTTGAATCGTGGTGTGAACGGTGCTGTGAATGATAAAAAGCTGATTGATATCGCTATCGACGAGCTGAGCAACATCACTGGGCAGAAAGCAGTTTCTACATTATCCAAAAAAGATATCTCCAACTTTAAATTGCGTAAAGCAATGCCAATTGGAGCACGTGTTACTTTGCGTGGTGTAAAAATGTATGAATTTCTTGACAGGTTGGTATCGGTTTCTTTGCCACGTGTGCGTGACTTCAAAGGTATCAACGATAAAGCTTTCGATGGCCGTGGTAACTATACCCTGGGTGTTACAGAGCAGATCATCTTCCCGGAGGTTGATATCGATAAGGTAAACAAGATTACTGGTATGGATATTACTTTCGTAACCACTGCCAGCACAAACGAAGAAGCTTTCGAATTGTTGAAAGAGTTGGGAATGCCTTTTAAGAACGTTAAAAAATAAACCAAACACGAAGCACGAATTACGAATCCGATAAGTTTTCTGTTCGTTATTCATCACTCGTCAATAGAAAATAAAAATACATTATGGCAAAAAAATCAGTTGAAGCCAGGCAGAGAAAGAGAGCTAAAATGGTAGAGAAGTATGCAGAAAAAAGGGCAGCCCTTAAAGCGGCCGGTGATTATGCAGCCTTAGATCTTTTACCAAAGAACGCCTCACCGGTTCGTTTAAAAAACCGTTGCCAGCTTACCGGTCGCCCAAGAGGTTACATGCGTCATTTCGGTGTTAGTCGCATCATGTTTAGAGACATGGCACTGGCTGGTAAAATACCGGGCGTTACAAAAGCCAGTTGGTAGAGCCCCCTGCCCCCTGAAGGGGGAAAAGGATATCGCATTGTAAACAAATTTTTCAATCAATTAACTACACATAACAATGGTTACTGATCCAATCGCAGATTATTTAACAAGAATTCGTAACGCACAAATGGCTAACCACCGTATTGTTTTGATACCGGCTAGCAACTTGAAAAAGCGTATCACTGAAATATTGTACGAAAAAGGTTATATCCTTAAGTACAAATTTGAAGACGACAACAAACAAGGTGTTATTAAGATAGCCTTAAAATACGATCCTACTACCAAACTTCCTGTTATACAGAGTTTAGAAAGAGTGAGTCGCCCAGGTCTACGTACTTACGCTAAGCCAGGAGAATTTAAGCGTGTGAAGAATGGTTTAGGTGTTGCTATCGTTTCTACCTCTAAAGGTGTAATGACAGACAAAGAAGCCAAAGCTCAGAATGTGGGTGGTGAAGTACTTTGCAACATATTCTAATTTGATAATTAGGCGATTTGGAAATTTGAAAATGTTTTCCAAATTGTGATATGAAGATTGAATTAAGCTTTCTATACATAGCTGACCGCAATCGCAACAAATTTTCAAATCAACAAATTTTCAAATTTTCAAATTAAGAAAAATGAGTCGTATAGGAAAAAAGCCAGTCGATATTCCAAGTGGTGTTACTATTTCGGTTAATAAAGACAACAAGGTAACCGTTAAAGGTCCTAAAGGTGAGTTGCACGAAGCTATTGATCGTGATATTACTGTAGAGGTTAAAGATAACACTGTTGAGTTTTCTCGTCCTACTGATCAAATTCGTCACCGTGCCATGCATGGCTTGTACCGTTCTTTGGTAAGCAACATGGTTAAAGGTGTTACCGAAGGTTACAAAAAAGAACTTGAATTGGTTGGTGTGGGTTACAAAGCAGCAAGCCAGGGTAACCTGTTGGATCTTGCTTTGGGTTATTCACACAACATCGTCATAGAAATACCTCAGGAGTTGAAAGTGAGTACTGCCCAGGAAAAAGGTAAGAACCCAATTATTACTTTAGAAAGCATCGACAAGCAATTGTTGGGTGCAGTATCTGCTAAAATCCGTAGCCTGCGTAAGCCAGAGCCGTACAAAGGTAAAGGTGTGAAATTCGTTGGCGAGGTACTAAGAAGAAAAGCAGGTAAGTCAGCAGGTAAATAAACCCTTGACCCGTAAACGGGAACAGGGCCAAACATAAAATCTTCTTAAGCCTCTCTAGGGGTTTGGGGTTTAAAATAAAATACGATGAGTAACAATAAATCAAGTGCAAGACAGAAGATCAGGTATCGCATCCGCAAGAAAATTAGCGGTACACCTTCCAAACCACGTTTGAGCGTTTTCAGGAGCAACTCAGAAATTTATGCTCAGCTAATTGATGATACCAACGGTGCCACGATAGCTTCTGCTTCATCTAAGCAAAAGGACATCAGTGCACAAAAAGTAGCAAAAACTGAAAAGAGTAAAATGGTTGGAGAAGCTATTGCAAAAAAAGCAACAGAGCTTGGAATTAAAGATGTGGTTTTTGATCGTAGTGGTTACATTTACCACGGCCGTGTAAAAGCGGTAGCTGAAGGAGCCAGAGAGGGTGGACTGGACTTCTAGGATCTCAGATGTCGGATTGCAGATTTATGATTTATCTGCAGCCTTACTAAACCAAAAATCATAAATTAAAAATCGTAAATCGATCATACATGTCAAGTTTAATTTCGAATAAAATAAAAGCCGGAGACCTTGAGTTAAAAGAGAAAGTGGTTTCTATTAACCGTGTTGTAAAAACAACCAAAGGTGGACGTGCATTCAGTTTCTCTGCTCTCGTAGTTGTAGGAAACGAAGCAGGTATAGTTGGTCATGGTCTCGGTAAGGCTAAAGAGGTGCAGGAAGCTATTACTAAAGGAATTGAAGATGCTAAAAAGAACCTTATCAAAGTTCCAATTATGCATGGTACTATTCCACACGAGCAATTAAGCAAAGAAGGTGCAGCTAAGGTTTTAATAAAGCCTGCAGCTCATGGTACTGGTGTTATAGCCGGTGGTAGCATGCGTGCAGTTTTGGAGAGTGCTGGTATCACAGACGTTTTAGCTAAGAACCTTGGTTCTGCTAATCCGCATAACGTGGTGAAGGCTACCATTAAAGCGCTTGCTACGCTGCGTGAACCAATTGCCGTAGCAAAGACTCGTAACATCTCTTTAAAGAAAGTATTTAACGGATAAGACGGTAAATGGTGAAAGGTGAAAGGTGAAAGGTGGAAACTCCTTTGCTTTAAACCTCAAACCACAAACCCTAAACCTTTTTAAAATGAAAAAAATAAAAGTTACCCAGGTTAAAAGTGTGATCGATAGGTCTGAACGTCAGAAGAGAACGATGATAGCTCTAGGGTTAAAAAAAATGAATGCGTCGGTAGAAGTAGAGGCTACCCCCCAGATACTTGGTATGGTGAACAAAGTGAACCACCTGGTAAAAGTTGAAGAACTAGCCTAGGCCTAGGAAATGGATAATTGATATTGGAATAATTTAAAATTATTCTCATTGTTTTCAGTTATCAGTTACATAATTATAAATTAATCAAGCGAGCCCCGAATGCTTTCGGGGCGTAAGTTTAAAATAAAAGCAAACATGAAATTACATACGCTCAAACCTGCAAAAGGTTCTACACACAAAGAAATCAGAATTGGCCGTGGTGAGGCAAGTGGTAAAGGCGGTACCTCTACAAAAGGTAACAAAGGCGGACAAAGTCGTGCCGGTTACAAAAGTAAAAAAGGTTTCGAAGGTGGTCAGATGCCTATCCAACGTCGTATACCAAAGCGTGGTTTTACCAACATCAATAGAATCGACTACAAAGTTATTAATATTGGTCAGGTAGATCATTATGCAGAAAAATATGGTATCACAGAATTCTCTCCTGAGAATCTTTACATCAACGGTCTTTTAGGCCAGAATGACCTTCTAAAGGTTCTGGGCAACGGAGAAATAAAAGGAAAGTTTACATTCAAAGTGAATGCTGCCAGTGAAAAAGCCAAAGCGGCTATTGAAGCTGCGGGAGGTACTATAGAAATAGTAAAATAATTTCCCGATATTTGTTGACGCATAAAGATGATTTATGCGTTTTTTTGCTTTCAGCGCCACTAACTATTAAATCGAATTAATTCTGTGAAGAAGTTCATAACAACACTTAAGAATATCTGGAGCATTGAGGAACTGAGAAATAAAATAATTTTCACTCTTGTCTTGCTTTTCATCTATCGCCTTGGTTCCTTTATTGTGTTACCCGGTATAGATCCCAATAAATTAGACAATCTTCAAGCTAACACACAGGGTGGTATGCTTGGTTTGCTAAATGCTTTTGTTGGAGGGGCCTTCTCAAAGGCTTCTATTTTTGCACTGGGTATCATGCCCTACATCTCTGCTTCTATTTTTATGCAATTGATGACCATTCTGGTTCCTCAAATGGCTAAGATTCAAAAAGAAGGGGAGAGCGGTCGTAAGAAGATTAACCAATGGACTCGTTACCTTACTGTTGTTGTTACTGCCTTCCAGGCTGCGGCTTATATTGGATACCTAAACAGTCCCGGTATTGCAGAAGCGTTGATTCCGGCTTATGGTAGATTCTTCTGGGTTTCTACAGTAGTTATTCTTACGGTGGGTACTTTGTTTGTAATGTGGTTAGGCGAAAAGATCACCGACAAAGGTTTAGGCAACGGAACTTCTATTATCATTATGATTGGTATTCTTGCTCGTCTTCCGCATTCTTTTATGGAAGAGTGGACATCAAGATTAGCTGGCAATGGTGCTGGTGGGTTGCTCATCATGTTGGTGGAGATCGTATTCCTGATAGCAGTTATCATGGGTTTAATTATGCTGGTTCAAGGTACAAGAAAAGTTCCTGTTCAGTATGCCAAACAAATTGTAGGCAATCGTCAATTAGGTGGTGCACGTAACTTCCTGCCATTAAAAGTGAACGCAGCAGGTGTAATGCCAATCATCTTCGCACAAGCTATTTTATTTTTACCAACCATCTTTACTGGTTTTACCGGCGAGGGTTGGGCTAGATATTTTACCGATCATACCAATATTGTTTACATGATTGTGTATTCAATTTGTGTAATAGCATTTACTTTTCTTTACACTGCTTTAATTTTCAATCCTAAGCAAATGGCTGATGAGTTGAAAAGAAACAATGGTTTTATACCAGGTGTAAAGCCCGGTCAACCTACAGCTGATTATATTGGTACCATCATGGATAGAATTACGCTACCAGGTGCAGTATTGCTTGCTTTCGTTGGTATTCTACCGGGTGTATTTCAGTTGGTTTTTGGCATGCAACCAAATTTTGCAACTTTCTTTGGTGGCACATCGTTGCTTATCATGGTAGGGGTAATATTGGATACACTTCAGCAAATAGAAACACAATTGCTCATGCGTCAATACGATGGTTTAATGAGCAGCGGCCGTATCCAGGGAAGACAGCAGACTGTCACTCAGGGTATCTAATTAAAAAAAATAAAGAGATAATATACTGGCAAACCCTGACGATAACATCGTTAGGGTTTGTTGTAAAATAAAGTTCACGATGATCATCTACAAAACAAAAGAAGAAATAGAAATCATGCGGCACAGTTGCCTTATGGTAGGTAAAACGCATGCTGTGCTTGCCAAGGTTATTAAACCAGGTATAAGCACTTTAGAATTGAATGATTTGGCAGAGGAATTTATAAGAGATAATGGTGGTGTTCCATCTTTTAAAAATTACGGAGGCACCTATCCTTTTGCAACGTGCATCTCCCTGAACGATGCGGTAGTACATGGTTTTCCTACAAAGGAGGTTTTGAAAGATGGTGATATTGTATCTCTGGATATTGGTGTTTATAAAAACGGTTTTCATGGTGATAGTGCCTACACCTATGCTATTGGGGAAATTTCTGACGAACTAAAAATGTTGTTGAAAGTAACTAAGGAGTCGCTTTATAAAGGGATTGAAAAAGCAAGGGCTGGTAATAGGGTAGGCGATATTGCATATGCCATACAGGAGCATACCGAAAAGAAACATGGTTACGGTGTAGTAAGAGATTTGGTGGGCCATGGCCTTGGCCGAAACATGCACGAGGAACCTCAGGTACCTAACTATGGCAAGAGAGGTACATTGGCCAAACTAAAGCCGGGAATGGTATTGGCCATAGAACCCATGATAAATCTTGGCGTAAAAGAAGTGTACCAGGATGAAGATGGTTGGACCATTAGAACCAATGATAAAAAAGCCTCCGCTCATTTTGAACATGATGTTTGTATCACCCAGGGAGCCCCAGATATACTTTCTTCTTTTGCAGAAATAGAAGCGGCAGAAAAGGCAAATCAAAATCTTACATGGAGTTTTGAGTAAGAAGCAAAAAGTGAAAGGTCAAAGGTGAAACCCTTGACTATTATGCTTCTTTTACAAAATATAGCTTGTCCAACATATTATAAGGTGCAGTACCCCTGGCATTCCCATTTTAATAGCTTTCTATTCTTAAAATTGTCTCGAGTCTTCACCTTTCACTTTTGACTTTTCACAACTGATACATGCAACAAAAAAAACTTGTGGTAATTGGTGGAGGAGCAGCAGGTTTTTTTTGCGCTCTAAACGCAGCAAAATCTCAGCCCGGGCTGAATGTTTTGCTGTTAGAGAAAAGCTCAAAAGTTTTAAGCAAAGTAAAAGTAAGCGGTGGCGGACGCTGCAATGTAACCCATGCCTGTTTCAACATTACAGACATGATTAAAAAGTATCCGAGAGGCGCCAGCTTTTTAAAGAAAGCCTTCCAACATTTTTTTACAATAGATACTATTGAGTGGTTTCAGCAACGAGGAGTACCCTTAAAAACAGAGGCCGATGGGCGCATGTTTCCGGCCAGTAATACCTCTCAAACCATCATAGATTGCCTGATAAGGGAGGCCAATAAGTACAAAGTAGAACTGCGCATGCATGCAGATGTAAAGGAAATCAGTATTGATGAAACAGGTAAAGAAGAAAAGTTTACACTTACCCTGGCTGATCAAAAAATACTTAAAGCAGATTATCTGTGCATAGCAAGTGGTGGCTATCCAAAGTCCACACAGTTTGAGTGGCTTACCAAGATTGGGCATAGCATCCAACCTCCGGTACCCTCTCTTTTTACATTTAATATTCCGCAAAATCCCATAACACAACTGATGGGTATCAGTGTAGAGAATGCTACTGTAAAAATCGCCGGGAGCAAATTGCAACAGTCGGGCCCGATGCTCATCACCCATTGGGGATTGAGTGGCCCGGCCATTCTGAAACTTTCAGCCTGGGCAGCCAGAGAACTGGAGCAAAGCAACTACCATTTCAACATTCATATTAACTGGGTAACAGCCTACAACGAAAACAGCCTCAAAGAAAAAATACAACAGGTGCGTTTTGAAATCGCTCCGCAAAAAATTATCAATAGAAATCCCTTTGGTATTCCTGCAAGGTTGTGGGAGTATTTTATGCAACAGTGCGGTATAGACGCCAATTGCAGGTGGGCAGATTTGCCAGCCAGGGAGCAGAACAAACTGGTAAAAATATTATCGGCACAAGAGCTGTCCGTTCGTGGTAAAACTACTTTTAAAGAAGAGTTTGTGACTGCAGGCGGCATCCAACTTTCGGAGGTAGATGCCAATACCATGCAAAGCAAGTTGCATCCACAACTTTACTTTGCTGGCGAAGTTTTAGATGTGGATGGTGTAACAGGCGGTTTTAATTTTCAAAATGCCTGGACAACAGGTTGGGTAGCCGCCAATGCAATTACGCAGGCCATAAACCAAGGATAGTGATGCTTTGACAGACTGCAAAGTTTTCACAATTCATCTTCTCCCATTCACTCATTTTTGAATTATCTTGCCAGTATCAATGAAGAAGTTAGACAGTTACATATTGAAAGGGTTTCTCAGTACTTTCTTTTTCTGTTTATTGTTGCTCACTGTCATTGTAGTAGTGGTAGACATCAGCGAGCACACTGATGATTTCGTCAAATCCAAATTATCTACCTGGCGCATCATCACAGATTATTATTTTGGTTTTATTCCCCGTATTGACGCAATGCTTTTTCCGCTGTTCGTATTTATAGCGGTTATTTTTTTTACTTCAAAAATGGCTGGAAGGTCTGAAGTCATTGCAGTTTTAAGTAGCGGCGTAAGTTATCGAAGGTTTATGCTGCCCTTTATTGTTGGTGGTTTCATTTTATCTTCCATACTATGGTTAGGCTATCAATATATAGTACCTAAAGCAAATCTCATTTGGGGAAATTTTGAAAAAACCTATGTTGATGTAAACAGAGGTGCAGCCAATGTAAACAGCAGTTACAAGCAATATATTTATTTTAGGTTAGACGCTACCTCTTATGTGGGTATCCGGGGCTACGACACCATTTCAAAATCCGGCACCGGTTTTTTTGTTCAAAAATTCAGGAACAATGAGCTGGTCTACAATTTGCGCAGCCCTAATTTTAATTGGGACACTACTGCTAAAAAATGGCGGTTGTTGAATGTGCAGGAGCGTTTCTTTTTGCAAAAATCAGAAACCCTAAAAACATATGACTCCACCAGGATGACTTATAATTTTAAGCCCCTTGATTTGCGTAAAGATGAGTATCTCAAAGACCAAATGACCACTCCCGATCTTGATCAATTTATTGAATTAGAAAAGATGCGACAATCCGAAACGCTGAGTACTCTCCTGGTGGAACGCTACAATCGGGATGCAGTTCCTGTATCAGTTTTTATACTCACTATCATTGGCGTGTCACTCGCTTCCCGCAAAGTAAGGGGTGGCAGCGGTATGCATTTGGCTGTAGGAATTATATTATGTGTGTTGTATATCTTATTCAGTAGGGTAAGTGTGGTGTTTGCTACCAAGGGCAGTTTCTCGCCATGGCTAGCCTCATGGACGCCCAACATCATCTATGGCTTCATTGCATTTTATCTTTATAAAAGAGCCCCTAAATAATCCACCCGTTGGCATGGTTAAATATTATCTCAAAACTTTTGTTTTAGAGGGTGGGGCGTCGTAATTTTAAGGCTCTTTTCAGCAGCATCTCAAAGCTCCTTTTTTGCCTGCAGTAAAGGGTTAAATTTTTTTCAATTGCTTGTAATTATGGGCCTCATGCTGTGTTCATTGCTCGTTGCGGCAACAAAAATTCGGCATTCTTAATATAAAATCATTTTTTTAATTATACGACTATGGGAATTATAAAAGAAAAGTTTAAGCAAAAAGCAGATACAGTTGCAGCAGAGATAAAAGAATTACTAAAAGAGCATGGCGATAAGGTAATTGGGGAAGTCACATTAGCGCAGGTGTACCAGGGTATGCGTGGTATCACTGGTTTGGTTACCGAAACATCTTTGCTGGATGCGCAGGATGGTATACGATTCAGAGGACACTCCATCCCGGAATTACAGCAGGCATTGCCAAAGGCGCCAGGTGGTTCTGAGCCTTTACCCGAAGGCCTGTTTTTGCTGATGTTATTGGGGGAGTTACCAGATGAGGAATTGGTGAACCATCTTACAAGCACCTGGCAGCGACGCAGCCATGTACCCAACCATGTATTTGCCACCATCGAAGCATTGCCTGTGGGAACGCATCCTATGACGCAGTTTGTAATTGCCATCATGGCACTACAAACAGAAAGTGTTTTTGCAAAGAGCTATGCAAAAGGCATGAGTAAAAAAGATTATTGGGATGCTGTTTTTGATGATGCTATGGACCTCATAGCTCGCTTACCCCGGATTGCCGCCTACATCTATCGCAGAAAATATAAAAATGGAGATCATATACAACCCAATGGATTGCTGGACTGGTCGGGAAATTTTGCACACATGATGGGTTACGATGATGAAGGTTTTAAAGAACTGATGCGTTTGTATATGACCATCCATGCAGACCATGAAGGTGGTAACGTGAGCGCACACACGACACATCTTGTAGGTTCTGCGTTGAGTGATCCATACCTCAGTTTAGCTGCGGGTATGAACGGCCTTGCCGGTCCCCTGCATGGCCTGGCTAACCAGGAAGTAATTAAATGGATATTCGAATTACGGGAACAAATAGGCAGTGAATCGCCTACGAAAGAGCAAATAGCAGCATACGTTGAGAAAACGCTCAGCGAAGGAAAAGTGGTGCCAGGCTATGGTCATGCCGTGCTGCGTAAAACTGATCCTCGCTTTACAGCGCAAATGGAGTTTGGTAAAAAGCATATGCCAGATGATCCCTTAGTGCAAACTATATGGAATGTGTACGAAACTGTTCCCCCGATACTAAGTACAATTGGCAAAATAAAAAACCCATGGCCCAATGTAGATGCTCATAGTGGCGCCTTGCTTGTGCACTACGGTATGGTAGAATATGAGTTTTACACCGTGTTGTTTGGTGTTTCAAGAGCACTTGGTGTGTTGGCAAGCCTTTGCTGGGACAGGGCTTTGGGCTTCCCCCTGGAAAGGCCAAAATCTATTACCACCGATCTTGTAAAACTTTGGTTAGAAGGAAAGGACAATATTTGGGGCGAATAAGTCCTGAAATATTTAATAACGATGCCTTGATTTTAATCAGGGCATTTTTTTTATGTGGCATTATTTGCCTCACTTGCTTCATGGGGTAGGGGCAAAAAAATAGGGACTAAATAGAAATAAAGTCCCGTATTAAATCCAATATCCTATGAAAAACCATGAATGGATAATCATTTATTACGCCAAATAAATTTATACTTGGCTGTTTAAGTTTTGCGGTAAATAAATCCACAAATGGAGAATAGCCTAATATGTAGCTGGAAGATTTCCCCAGTTATTACCGGGAATTAAAAATTTTGTTACCATACTAGTTGCGGTTATATTTGCAGTCCAAATTTATGGGGGGTTAGCTCAGTTGGCTAGAGCGCTTGCATGGCATGCAAGAGGTCGTCGGTTCGACCCCGATACTCTCCACCAAAATCCTGCTTCGGCAGGATTTTTTTATCGTTTACCTTAGCAACCCAGCCGCCCATTCTATTGCATACCGGGATTTAAAATATTTTACCCGCAATTCCACCTGCTTTTGAAGCAGCTCTAAAACTTTTGTTTCCCTCGTATTGATGAGAAACAAACTACTTTCCCCCTGATTGAATTTTAATTCTTCATTGCGTAAAAGCAAGAAATAGTTGTTGTACATATTTTGAGCAGTTTCTAGTTGCTGTTGCAATAGCATATTCTCGTTGTAATAGCTGCGGATTTTATTTTCAATTTGCCAACGCTTTCTTGCAAATTCCAAATCTGTTTCTTTAATTTTTAATTGTGTTTTTCTGTACTCGCCGCGGCCTTCCCTAAAAAATAAAGGAACCTTAAATTGAACACCCCATTTGTAATTGTTTTGCAGCAGCATGGCATCTACACCCTTTAGTACATAGTAATCCCTGTTTAATAAATTGGCGTTTAAATTTAAAGTTGGCAACAGGCTTTGAAACTTTAGTTTACGTTCTACTTCAAGGCTGTTTAATTTAAACTGGTAAGTTTTGATGAGGGGGTTTTGTTGAGCGGATAATTGAACCAACGCCTCTAGCTCTTGCGGAGCAATATTTAGAGCAAATTGAATGGTATCGGGGGCATATTGCCCCGCAAGTTGGTAAGGGGCGTCATTGGCCAGCCATAAATAATTGGACAATTCAATTCTCTTATCGTTCAGTTGCAGCAGAGCTTCCGATTGTTGTAACTGGTAATTTTGAACCTGGGTAAACGCTTCAATCGTATCAATGGCAGCACGGTCGCCATTGTCGTAAGCAATACGCACCAATCGCAATCGGTTATTGGCTACATCTACAAATTTTGCATAGATGTTATATAGCTGAAAGGCACCCGCCCATTGCCAATAGCTTGTATAGGCACCGAACATCAAATCGTTTAAAATGGCCAATCGCTCTTGTTCACTCTGGCTACGGAATATTTTTGCTTGTTGTAGTACGGCTCTCCGTTTGTCCATCATCAGGCCTTTGGCCAGCGGTATATCCAAGCCGAGGTAACTTGTTCTTCCGGCTGTCACTTCCGGGTTTAGAAAATTTCCACCGTTGCTCTCGAGTCCTGTTTTTATATCAATTCCTACAGGCGTGGGAATTTTTAATTCAGGGTTGTTGTAGTTGAAATAATTTTTTCCATCGAATGTTTTTCTATTGGCATCTACATTCATAAAAGGATCGAAGCCTCCCCTCGCACTTAGCAATTCGGCATTGGCAATTTTAACCTGTATATCGGCCTGTTTGGCAATGGGATGGTACAACCTTATTTGATTGATAAACTCTTCTGCCGTGAGCATTTGCTGCCCGGATGCCTGGGAGAATAAGGACTGGCTTCCCAAAACACTGATCATTAAAATAAGCCAATACTTTTTTGTGAACATGGATGACATACTTATTATTCAAAAACTATTTTTCTTTACTGCTGCTTGCTTCTTTGGTGGGTTCAGCTATGTAATACTCCGGCGGAAAACCGTTGATATTCCGCCACAGTTCATAATAAATACGAACGTCCTTCAATAAAGCAATTCCATTGGCGCCACCGCCCATTTTTAATTGCTTTGGCCATGGTTTATCCTGCTGGTCTTCAATTACCAAAACCCTGAATTTTCCATTGTAGCTTACCGAGGTTTCTATGGCAGTTACTTTGCCGCCAAAGGTTCCATAGCTGCTTTGTGGCCATCCACTAAATACGATAACCGGGAAGCCATCAAATATGAAACGTACTTTCTGCCCCAAAGAAATAAGCGGCAAATCCATTGGCTCTACAAACATTTCTACTGCATACTTTATTTTGTCTGGTACAATCTCCACCATCATTTCTCCTTCTTTCACCATTTCGCCAATACCAGCTTTTTTGGCCTTGGTTATTTGTCCGCTTTGAGGTGCAGTTATGTAGTATAGTTTGTTCCTGGCATCGTAATTCGAATATTGGTTTTGAAGTTTGGATACTTCGGCTTCGGTACTTGCAGCACTGGATAAGGAAGAGAACCTGTCGCCTTCGGCTTTCGATATTTTATCGGTATACTCTTGTACCGCAGAGCCTTGTTCTATACGTAAGTTGGTGAGCTCCTGCCTGTCTTGTAACAACTTATTGTTGCTGCTGTTTACTTTAGCCAATGCGTTCTGGTAATTCACTTTTCGTTTCTCAAATTCGCTCAGGGATATTGCACCGCTATCCAACATTATTTTAGCTCCATCTATCTGTCTTTTGTAAACATTCAGTTCATTGTTTACCGCTAGTAAATCTGCTTCATCGGTTTGTACTTTTAGCTGTTGTTGAGCAATTTTGTTGTCCAGAGATTGCAACTTTAATGTTCTCCCTTTTGCCAATGCCTGTGCCTGGGCAATGGTCGTATTTGCCTTACTATTGTATGCCTCTATGCTCTGTTGCTTGGCAGCTATTTGTTGCTGGGTGCGCTCTAATAGCTGCGGGTCAAAGTAATCTACTTTTACTTCTCCCAGTTGCAAAATGGTATCTCCGGCTTTCACAAAATCACCCTCATTTACATGCCACTTTATTACACGCCCTGCTATAATGCTGTTTAACTCCTGTGGTCTTTGCTCCTGGCTCAGGGTAGTAATAGAGCCCTTTGCACGTATGTTTTGTGTCCAGGGCAATAACATTAAAGGAACCAGTATAATTAGCAAACCCCAGAGCCAACGCTTCGCACTGCTATTGCGGTGTATCCTGTATATTTTGCTAAAGGAGCTAAGTCGGCTGCTCCCGGTTGCCTCCTCAATATTGCTGGTTAAATATTTATTCATTGTTGTTGTAGTTATTTAATTATCCATTTCTCCGCTGTTGGTCAGCGTCAATACCTGGTCGCAATATTGGCTCAGTCGTTCATCCTGCGAAGCAATTAACACGGTTATGTTTTTGTTTTCCTTGATGTATAGAATGGTGTTGGTTCTATGCGGTTCTTCCAGATGATCAAAAGGTGCTTCCAGTAGCAAGAGCCGATGCTCACCCAATAGCGCACGCATGAGTAAAATATTTTTGCGATCCCTATAGGAAAGTTTGAGCCCTACAGGTTGTAAAACAGTATCATAGCCATCTTTGTAAGACTGTACAAAGGAAGTTAGCCCTACCAACTCCGCCATTTTTGTTACCTGATCTATGCCTATTTCATCACTACCCATGGTAATGTTTTGCATCAATGTGCCGTTGAAGATATCCTGGCTGCCGAGCAGTATTCCGGTAAGACTTCGCAGGCTTTGCAATTCATAATTGGCAGCGGGTATGCCGTCGATTAATATGCTGCCACTGTAAGATGTAAATGCACCGGTAAGCAACCGTAACACGGTTGATTTTCCTGAACCAGATACACCTTTTAGCTGTACCACTTGCCCAGGTGCAATGAAAAAACTTACATTGTTAATTACCGGTATTTCATGTATGTATGCAAAACTTACATTGCTGAATTCTATAGATACAGCTTCCTTTTTTGATGGCATGATCAAACTGCCACTCTTTTCCTTTTCAGCTTCTGTGACGTTGCTTAGTTTTTCAACAGAAACCATTGCTTCATAAATAGCATCAAGGTTGGTAATTAGTTTTTCAATGGAGGCAATGATAGCCAGGATGATAATGTCTGCAGCTATAAATTGCCCAATATTTATTTGCTGATTTATCAAAAGGTAGGAGCCCAGTATAAGCATAGCTGCCGTTATAATTACTTTAAAGGAGATAAGACTCCAAAATTGAATAATCAATATTTTAAAGTGCTGCGTGCGGGCAGTTAAATAATTACTTACCAACTCATCAGTTTTTACAAGGTGAAGAGAGGTACCCTTTGCGTATTTAAATGTTTTTACTGTTCGGGCTACGTCTTGCAACCACGCAGCTACGCCGTACTTATATTTACTTGCCAATAAAGCCGTCATAAGACCCTGTGGGGAGGTAAAGCGGATAATAGCCAAAACAATCACGAGCAGAAATAACCCAAAGCCTATAAAAAACGGATGATAGAAGGCCAGGATGATCAAACCTAATAAAACCTGGATAGAAGCCGCCGGAAGATCTATCAGTAATTTGTCCATTCCTTTTTGCAGCGACACTGTCTCAAAGTAGCGATTCACCAATTCGGGCAAATATTCCTTATCCAGCTTTTCAATATTGAGTTTTGGTAAACGGTCTCCAAACTCGAGGGAGTAGCGCACGAATAATTTTTGCTTTAATTTCTCTATTATTTCTAGCTGCCTTATCTGCAAAAGTCCATTGATAGATACCCCGAAAACAACCATTGCTATCAATACAACGATAGAGGTAGAAAGCGTTCCGGCCATTACAAAATTTATAATAGATTGTATACCCAGCGGCAAGGAGAGTTGAACCAGGCCGGCGAGCAGCGCAAAAATATAGATCACCCCAATATCCTTCCTGTCCAGCATTAATAGGTTGTGCAGCCTGGAAATTGATTTCGCAATAGAAACAGTTTTGTCTGGCATAAAATGGATGGTCGTTAAAATTACTTTTTTTTGTTATCTAGCAAAGATAGGAATATTATTTTAAATGATAGTAATACTATCTTATTTAGTTTTTCGATTCCTCCATTTGTTGGTAGTTATTTATCCATTTGTATCTTTTCAACTTTATGCCAGCGAACGCCGTTAGCCTTGCAAGAACAAGGTCAGCAGCAGCGTAGTGGTCTTCCCAATCGCCTATATCCTTCCTCTATGTAATTATTTGTGAGAAAAACATCTGAATCTCGTGTTGTATTGCTCAAAATCTTCAAGCCACTGCCGTACCTGCAAGGCTGGTCCTCCCGGGTTATCATCGAAATGAGGTATTGTATTTTGGCTGCTGGCTTTTTACTTTTGATAAATTCCTAAATCACTTTTATGAGACTGCAACTTTACAAATACCTTTTCTACTTTTTGCTTACACTTACTTGTATGCAGGGAATCGCCCAAACTGATACGGAATTTCCACCTGGTTTTGTAATGCACGCCAAAATACACAATGGTATGATCAGCAATTTTCACCGTGCTCCAGACCTTTATGTAGGTGGTTTTCAAATGGTTCCCCAAGTGACGCTTTTGCCCGGAAAGTTGAGAGCCGGCCTAATAGCTGGTGCATTTTATGGCGGCAAAAATTTCGAAGGTCAGTTTGGTCCAACCATTTCGGTGAAATTAAAAACGTTTGCTGCAGGACCCTTTGGCAGTGCTGCTAATTTGCAGCTTACCGGGGATCATATTTGGGGCACGGGCAAACAGAAATTGGCCGGCGGCGGTATGCATGTAGACCTTTTAAACAAGTTGCTGTTGGGTTTTACTGCACACCGGGATTATGAATTTAATACCTGGTGGCTTCAAACGGCGCTTGGCCTCCGAATCAGTAAAATTAAAAAAACAAAAGAACCATTCAACGAGTAAACAACATCATATGAGCAGAGCACTGGTAATTAGCGGTGGGGGTTCCAAGGGAGCCTTTGCAGTAGGTGTCATAAAAAGACTTTTAAAAGAATTCCCTAATCTCGGGTTTGATATCTATGTGGGTACCAGCACCGGTTCTCTAATAGCGCCACTGGCAGCAATGGGAGCCTTCGATTTGTTAGAAGAATTGTATACCAGCATCAAAACGAGCGATATTATTAACAAGGGCAACCTTGGCGACCGACTCACCCAGCACTCTATTTTTGACGCTAACCCTTTGTGGCAGCTTATTGAACAATATTACAACGACGACAACTATCAAATCCTCCAACAATCTGGCAAGAAAATATACCTCACCACCACCTGCCTGCAAACCAGCGAGCTGGTAGTTTTTACCAATGAATCTTCGCCAGCACAATCGCAGCATTATGAGGTGAGGACCCTTGTGAATGCAGATCATTTTCGTAAAGCGGTGATGGCCTCGGCTTGTCAACCGGTATTTATGCCTCCTATAAAAGTTAATTTGAAAGTACCCCGCGAACTCCATCCCCACTACCAGTTTGTAGATGGAGGTGTTAGAGAATATGCAGGTTTACAAATGGCCATTGACAATGGAGCAACAGAAATATTCACCATCCTCTTATCTACCGGGCAAAAGGTGCTGCTGGATACAGAGTTTAAAACCATCTTTCCGATTCTGCAACAAACCATTGATATTTTTACAGAAGATGTTGGTAAAAACGATCTCATCATTCCCGGGCAATTCAACGAAGCGCTGCAATACATAGATGCTGTAAAAAATAAAATGAAAAAAGCAGGCATTGCAGAAGCCACGATAAACGAATATTTTAAAATAAGAGGGGATGGCAATCCCTTTGAAAATAAGCAACCCTTAAAGCTCTACAATTTTCGTCCCGATAAACCACTTGGTGGTGGCCCTGGTGGGCTAACTTTTGACTCTGTCGAAATGAAAAAAATGATAGCGGCAGGTCAGAAAGTTGGCAATGATTTTATAGCCTCACTCAAACCTTCAGATATTACCTGGGCATAACATCTTTTGGCTCAATTTGAGGAGTCAGTGGTTTTCGATTAAGTAGCGGTACTCGGGAAGTGCCGCTACTTTTATGGATACGAAGCTTCTTAGAATATCAAAGTACGTCAATTCGTTTTTGATCTTTCTTTTTAAGTATGGATGCAGGTAGGCATTGTTGAATCTCCGCCTGCAGTAGTTCAATCAGTTTTCGCTTTACAAAGCTTTTCAACGTTACCGTGCTAATTTCTCTTGCCGGCGCCGGATGTTTAAAATACCGAAGCATTTTCTTTTTAGCTCCACTCAGGTCCAGCGTTGCAAGTTCCGGCAACAATGTGATGCCCTGGTTTTGTTCTACGAATCGTTTCAAGGTTTCAATGCTCCCAGTTTCATATTCAAAATGCTGATCAAAAGCAGCATTTTTTTGTAACTCACAAAGGTTGAGCACCTGGCTGCGCAGGCAATGGCCTTCTTCTAATAACCAGAGTTTCTGCATATCTATGTCGGCCGGTAGCAAAAACCTTTTTGTAAAAATCTTTTCCTTTTTAGAAACATATGCTATGAATTCTTCGTAAAATAAAACCTCTTCAATGAGTTCTTTTTCATTCAACGGCGTAGCCATGATGCCCGCATCCAGCGTGCCATTTTTCAGGCGCCTGATGATTTTTTCCGTAGTGAGTTCGCTAATGGAAACTTTTACCCCCGGATATTTTTTAATAAAACTGTTTAGAAAGATGGGCAGCAGGTAAGGCGCCAGTGTGGGTATGATACCAATTTTTACATGACCTCCAACATCTTCTTTTTGATGTTGGATGAGTTCTTTTATACTGCTCGCTTCTGAGAGTACCTTCCTGGCTTGTTCAATTACCAGTACTCCAACTTCCGTGGGCACAATAGGGTAACTGTTGCGGGAAAAAATGCTGATCTTAAGTTCGCTCTCTAGTTTTTGTATCTGCATGCTCAAGGAAGGTTGTGTGATAAAGCAATGTGATGCAGCTTTCCCAAAGTGTCGATAATTATCTACTGCCACGATGTACTCAAGTTGTTGTAAAGTCATTAAATAGTTTTAAACTATGATGAAGGCCTTATGATTTTTTAAATGTATGACTAATCTGCCACCTGCTACTTTCCAGCTCATCCTCTTTTTCTTCTGCTGTATACCTGACACATTACAAAAAGGGTAATAGCGTTAGCATTAATTTTTTTTGGTACTTTGTAAAAGTATGAATGAGAACAAAATTGTTGCAAAAAAGGAGATTGAATTTTTAGAGGGCCCGCAAAGCAGGTGGAAAGAATTTAAGTTTACCATAAGCGTGGTAGTAGATTTCATTCGTGGCTTTCGGGTGTTACATTTCGTGGGGCCTTGTGTTACCATTTTTGGCTCAGCCCGCTTTAAAGAGGATCATATTTACTACAAGAAAACGGAGGAGCTTGCAGCCGCTGTAGCCAAGCTTGGTTTTACTATTATGACCGGTGGAGGGCCTGGGATTATGGAAGCTGCCAATAAAGGAGCAAAGGAAGTGGGTGGGCGAAGCGTGGGATGCAATATCATTTTGCCGCACGAACAGCACTACAATTCATACCTTGATAAATCCGTTAATATTGAGCACTTTTTTGTGAGAAAAACCTTGTTGATAAAATACTCTTATGCATTTATTGTAATGCCCGGCGGCTTTGGTACACTCGATGAACTTTTTGAAGCCATCACGCTTATTCAAACAAAAAAAATTTACGAGTTTCCGATTATTATTTTCGATCTAGCTTACCATAAGGATCTGATAGAACACATTGAACGTATGCGCCAGGAACAAACCATTTCCCCCGAAGACCTTAATCTTTGCCTCTTTACCGATTCCGTGGAAGAAGCGGTAAAGCACTTGCAGGTTTTCAGTATTAATAAATTTGGATTGAAAGCAGAGCAGAAAAGAAGAAAATTTCCGTGGGCTTTTCCAAAATAATTCTTTCAAGATTTCCTATATTTAAATGTGGGTATAAAATCGACCTATCCAATTATTTCATTTTTGTAGAAAAGAGCATTCAATAAAAGAATTTTGTAAAACAGTTTGAGGCGCAGGTGGCTCAATCAATGGTGTGTTTACGATCCGGTACTGAATGCACAGAGATTTGATTGGATCAAATTCCTTTCGGTTGTCCTCACCAGATCGATGCAGCTAAAAAGGAAGACGAACATAGCGGAACAAGAGCGAACGTTGATCAGGTGTTTACCAAGAAAGATTGCCATTTTAAAATAACGATTATGACCTTAGACCAATTTAACCATCTGCCTGCTGATGCAGCCAAAGACTTGCTGGCAACTGCCTGCGGGTCTGGTAACTGGCAAACACTGATGATGCAAAGTTTTCCCTTTGCCGACGAAGCGGCCCTCGTGAAGCGGGCTATGGAGGTTTGGTATTATGGCTGCTCCCGGGAAGACTGGCTGGAGGCGCTAAGCCAACACCCGAAAATCGGCGACTTCACCAGCCTTGCTGAAAGATTTCCGGCCACCCGTCACCTTGCTGGAGACGAACAGGAAACTATGCAGGCCGCACCGCAGGATGTAATTGCACAACTCAGCCATGCCAATGATTTATACGAGGCCAAGTTTGGTTTTATTTTCATTGTATTTGCTACTGGTAAATCTGCAGAAGAAATGTTGCGCTTACTGCAAGACCGCAGTCCCAACAATGCTGAGGAGGAACTCATCATCGCCATCGGCGAGCAGTTGAAGATTACCCTGCAACGCTTTAAAAAAATCATCAGCCAGGGCGATTGGCAGCACGTATCATCCAGCCAGCTCAGCACTCATGTGCTGGATGCCAACCAGGGTAGACCTGCGGAGGGTATGAGTATTCGCCTGATGCATTTTGTGAACAATGCATGGTACACGTTGGCCCAGGGGGTATCCAACAAAGATGGACGCCTTGGCGACATGCTGCCGGTAGAAAAAAAGGTTGTGCCCGGCAACTACAAGTTGGTATTTTTTACCGCTCCCTATTTTGCAGCGCAAGGCATTACCGGTTTTTATCCTAAAATAGAAATAGATTTTACCGTTTCTGATGGCAGTCATTATCATATTCCCCTACTGTTGAGCCCGTTTGGATATTCTACGTATAGAGGGAGTTGATTTTGCAACGTTTCAGAGGTTCCAATGGTTTCAGAGGTTGCAAAGGTTCAATGCCCGCCCGGCTGAACGCCGTTCGGACGGGTTCAACGTCTATCCTTGCCCTATCGCTCTCATGCTGAGGTACGAGGCATCTACTTCATAAAATATTAAATATTTTTCAACTATTCGCTGGCATCGCAGGCCAGCCTTTTTCTCCGGAACATTTAAAACAAAGGCGAGCATTTAAAAATACAAGCAGCCGTTTATCTATAAAGATGAACATTATATGTGCCAACCAAAAATTGCATCTATTTTTACGAATAAATAAAAAAATATGTTGAAGCAAAAAGTTTTAGTCTTATCCTTTTTAATGGTGTCAATAGCACATGGCCAGAAAGTTTCCTTTACGGAATATGATCTTAAAAATGGATTGCACGTGATACTGCACCAGGATAAAACCGCCCCGGTGGTGGTTACTTCTGTGATGTACCACGTGGGTAGTAAAGATGAAATTCCCACCCGTACAGGTTTTGCTCATTTTTTTGAACATCTTTTGTTTGAAGGAACTAAAAATATAAAAAGGGGTGACTTTATGAAAATTGTGAGCAGCAAAGGCGGCAGCAATAATGCGAACACAACGCAGGACAGAACTTTTTATTACGAGGTGTTTCCTTCAAACCAACTTGAAACCGGCCTCTGGCTGGAGAGTGAGCGTATGCTGCACCCTGTGATAAATGAGATAGGTGTAAAAACACAGAATGAAGTGGTAAAAGAAGAAAAACGGCTCCGGGTAGACAATGCACCTTATGGCAACATTCTGAACGAAGTAATGAAGCGTCTTTTTGTAAACCATGGTTACAACTGGGTGCCTATTGGGAGCATGGAACATCTGGATGCGGCCACCTTGGACGAATTCAAAGACTTTAATAAAAAATACTACACCCCAAACAATGCAGCGCTTGTTATTGCGGGCGATATTGAAATAGAAAAAACAAAAAAAATGGTAGAAGCCTATTTTGGCGAGGTGCCTGCCGGGGTTCCGTTAAAAAGGAATGCTGTTGTAGAAGCCCCCATCACTACCCAAATAGTGGATACGTTTTATGACAATAACATTCAGATACCGGCTGTCATAACTGGCTACCGCACCCCGGGAATGACCAGCAAAGAATCGATCGCTTTGCAGCTAGCATCGGATGTATTGAGCCAGGGCGCAAGCAGCCGGATGTATAAAAAAATGGTAGACGAAAAGAAGAACTCACTGCAAGTAGCTTCCTTAAATTATGCATTGGAAGATTATGGTGTCTATCTAACGTTTGCTTTGCCCAGCGGCAATGTAAAGCTGGATACCTTGCTCAAAGACATGGATGAAGAAATAGTGAAACTGCAAACAGGGCTCATCAGCGAGACCGAATTTACCAAGATCAGGAACCAGTATGAAAACAACTACATAGGTAAAAATGCCCGCATGCTCGGTGTAGCGGAAAATCTGGCATCTGGTTATTCTTTTCATAATAAAAACACCAATAACATTAATGAAGAGTTGGATGAGGTAAGAAAAGTAACGAGGCAGGATATACAGGAAGTGGTAAAAAAATACCTAAATCCCAATCAAAGAGTCGTGATCTATTACCTTCCAAAGAAATAATTATTAAATAAATTAAACTTCTTGTATGAATAAAATACTTTGTTTGCTGGGTGCTTTTGTTTTTTCACTTTCTATACATGCACAAGACGTTGATCGTAGCAAACCGCCACAGGCTGCAGCTCCAGCACCGCTTTCAATCCCTGACCCCGCCACCTTTACCTTGCCCAATGGCATTACAGTGCTGGTTGTAGAAAACCATAAGCTGCCAAAGGTTACAGCCAGTTTGTTTATAGATATGGGCCCTGTAGCCGAAGGTAAAAAAGCCGGAGTGATGAGTCTGATGGGTGACATGCTTTCCGAGGGAACTACAAAAGCACCTAAGGCAAAATTTGATGAGGCGATAGACCTCATCGGTGCAAATGTAAATTTATATTCAGGTGGAGGATCTACTTCGGCCCTTACCCGTTACTTTGAAAAAGCTTTTTTATTAATGGCAGAAGGATTGCGCTATCCCTCCTTTCCGTCAGCGTCTTTTGAGAAATTAAAAACACAAGCCCTCACGGGTTTGAGAGCTGGCGAAAGAAGCGCCGCTGCTATATCGGGTAGGGTAGTGGGCGCCCTTGCTTATGGTAAAGCCACCGCCATGGGAGAGTTTGAAACAGAGGAAACCATCAAAGGACTCACGCTCGAAGACGTGAAACAGTATTATAGGAATTACATTACCCCATCCAGAGCATACCTCACTTTTGTAGGCGATATTACACCCGGTGCTGCCAAATCTATTGCCATCAAAGCTTTTGGAGATTGGAAAGGAAAAAAGCTGGAACTCCCTGTAATTAAAAAGGCAGAGAATGTAAAAACTACCGAAATAGATTTTGTTGATCTGCCTTCTGCGGTTCAAACGGAGATACGTGTTACCAATCTTATAAACAACCCAATGAGCAATCCAGATTACCATGCTTTGCTGCTTGCAAATCAGGTTTTGGGCGGTGGGTTTGAAGGAAAATTATTTATGAACTTGAGGGAGAAACATGGTTTCACTTATGGGAGTTATTCTAATGTTGATGCCAGCCGTTTTCAAGGGCAGTTTACAACAAGTGCACAGGTGCGAACCGAAAAATCTGATAGTGCCATTGCAGAAATGTTTATAGAAATGGAGAACATGCGCACCGGTAATATTACAGCAGAAGAGTTAGAAGTTGCAAAAGCTAAAATCAACGGAAGTTTTGCTTTGGGTATGGAAGATCCCGCCCGTGCTGCAACCTACGCCTCTAACATACTCATCAATAATCTCTCTAAGGACTTTTACCGCACTTATCTGCAAAAAATAAACAGCGTAACGGTGGCAGATGTAAAAAGAGTTTCTAATAAATATTTTAATACCGCCAACAGCCGCATCGTGATGGTGGGAAATGGCGATAAGATTTTGCCCACCTTGAGCCGGTTGGGTTATCCCGTTAAGCAATATGATAAGTATGCAACTCCCATCGAAGAAAAAGAAAAGGAATTGCTTGTGAATAAATCACCTGTTTCATCTGAACCTATTTCTGCCTTTAAATTAATTGAAGATTATTTGCAGGCCATTGGTGGAAAAGAAGAGGCTAAAAAAATTACCTCTTTAAAAAGCTCCCTTTCTATGGAAATGATGGGCCAGCAAATAGTAGGAACGGATATAAGGCTGGCACCAAACAAACAGGCAACAGAATTGAAGATGGGGGCTATGACTGTGTACAAAAAAGTGTTTGATGGTACGAAAGGTTACCAGGGGCAAATGGGACAAAATAAAGATTTTGATGAAAAGGAAATCAAGGAAGCCCTGGACGAGAGGGGCGTTATTCCGCAGTTATCTTACATTGGTGCAGACTTTACAGCCTTGTACCTCGGCACAGGCAAAGTGAATGCCGAAGATGCTTACAGACTGAAAATTACCAAGCCAAGTGGAAAAACTACTGTGGAATATTATTCTATAAAAACAAGGTTGTTGTTGCGGGAAGAAAGTACTACCAGCACCCCACAAGGGGAGGTTACCGTAACAACCGACTACAGCAATTATAAAAAAGTGGGTAAGTTATTATTTCCGTTTACCATTACCCAGCTTGCAGGTGGGCAGGAAGTAATTATGAATACCACAGACATAAAAGTAAATGAAGGGGTTACAGACGCCGACTTTAAGTAGTGGATATCATCACCCTTTCTGGATGTTGCGTGCACAAAAGCCATGAGGAAATGTGCATAAAGGGTTCTACTTGAAATTGTAAGAAGCACTTTGCTCGTTTTATCTTTGTCTGTAAATTTGGGAACCAGGCATTCTTGCAAGTCATGGTTTGTGCACCATTTTATAAATAAATGGAACAATTTAGCAGTTCAATTAAAAAGCTTTTTATGGAAAGACCCTACATTCCATTTCTGACACTATTGGTTTTGTTACTCCTGACAATTCCTTTTTCATTCGGGTTCGGAACCTGGTACATTCCAGGATGGCAAATGACAAATTATTCATCCTATTTTATGATGGGATTTACTGCTGTATCCGTTTTGCTATTCATAACATTGGGATATTGGCTGCTTTCAGTACGAGTTGATAAAATCATTTGGGCGCTCTTCTTGTGCCACTTGGTATTAACAATTCCAACATTAATTTTTCTAAAGTTTCCTTATATCTTTCTAGATCCTAAGACAACAGGCTTAGATGAAATGTTGAGAACCTTATCATTTCGTGTGAAGTTTATTCCTGCAGCGTGGACTCTTTTCTTTGCTGGACAAGTCTTGTTTTTGATTTATTATATCAGGATATCAAGAGCGAGGCTTACGACAGTTTAAGGTCATGCCGGTAAACTCTCCTCATTCAGTCATTCAGCCTTCCCGCACTTCGGTCCCAATACTTTGGAGAGTTTCAACAGCTATGTAACATTGCAAGTTGATATATTTTCTTTTATCTATAGCTGCACCTCCAATGTGGTCCGGTTAATTTGAGGGCTGGTAGTTTCGGCTGCAAAACTTTTGCAGGTAATCCATGAAATTAATACAGCACTTTAAGCTTTTTACCATTGTATGTATATTTGGTAAACTGGCTCGTATAAGAAATCCTGAGGTCTGGTATTTTAAACTAACTATAGAATGATAGACAAAGTAAAAATTCTAAAAACCGAAATTTTATCGGACAATTGGTATACCCTCCGGAAAGTAACTTACGAGTTTTCAAAAAGTGATGGCTCTGTGCAAACACAGAACCGGGAGGCCTATGATAGAGGAAACGGAGCAGTAATTCTTTTGTATAATAAGGAATCGCATACCGTAATTCTTACAAGACAGTTTCGGCTTCCTACTTTTTTAAATGGAAATGAAAGCGGTATGTTGATTGAAGCTTGTGCAGGGTTATTGGATAAAGACAATGCAGAAGACTGTATTCGGAGAGAAGCAGAAGAAGAAACCGGCTATAAAGTAACTGAGGTCAAAAAAGTTTTTGAAGCCTATATGTCGCCGGGTTCTGTAACAGAAATTTTATACTTTTTTATTGCTGAATACGCAGCATCCATGAAGGTTACCGATGGCGGTGGTATTGAACATGAGGAAGAAGATATAGAAGTGTTAGAATTTAATATTGATACAGCCATGAACATGATAGCAACAGGCGAGATAAAAGATGCGAAAACAATCATGCTGCTTCAGTACATAAAACTGCACAACATACTTTAATGGTAATTATCTCCTTGTAAGTTTAAAAGCAATATCCCTACCCATACCCTGCATGATGGCGAGGTTTATCCATGACAGGGCGAACTTTTCCAATAGTTCAACTTTATCGGCTTTGCCAAAATCTATACAAGTACCAAAGCCTGCATCCAGCGATAGCTGCATTGCAACTTCTTTTGCCCTGGCACTATCACCCGCCATAAACATATCAATCGCCTGATCGCCGTATACTGGATTGAGTATATTTTCATATCCCGTAGTATTAAAACATTTTACAACTTCGGCCTTTGTTTTATCTGCTACACAATGATAGACTGTTTTGTAGGGCTCAGGATATTTACCAATAGAATTGGTAGCATCTATTAAAACTTTGCCCGACACATCGCCCATCATTTCTATTATATCAAAAATAGCCGTGGGTGGGGTTGCAATCAAAATCACATCAGATTTTGAGACAGCCTCTGTAATGGAGAAAGCCTGTGTATGTTCGTTTTTCAATAATTCCTTTCCTTTGAAATTATCAGCGTCTTTTACCGCTAAATGTATACTGTGTCCTTTTGCGGACCATTGCGTGGCCAATGCACCGCCTACATTTCCGGTACCTATAATTGCTATATTCATAACTTAAATTTATTTGTGAAACTAATAAAACAAAATTAACAGCGGCCAGCTACCATTCGTAATTACTGCTTCAATACTGCTTTTATTCATCTTAAAATTCATACCGTAAAAAACCTCCTATATTTTCCGTAACGATAAAATTTGTTTTTCCGGTTTCGTTTAGGTCTGTCATTAAGCCCGCAGCCCAACTATTATATTTTGCACCAAGGCGCACCCTTTGTGTAAGGTTCCAAATTTTCAACTTGGGATTGTACACTGGAAAAATTTCTAATTGAGAAAATATTTTCCAATGTTTGTTTATGCCGGGCTGGTAACGAAATAAGCCAAACAAATCTACAGCACCCTTGCTTTTAATATCGGCAACGAGCCAACCAAAAAACATAAAATTACCTTTTTGCCGGTAATATTGAATACCTGCTTTTGGAGTAATGCCAGCAGTAAGAAACTGCGCCACGGCTACCACACCCAATCCATTTTTAAAGTTGTAAGACACGGCGTTGGTAGAACCGAAAACCGTTGGTGAATTTTCATAATCGATACTGGCCCTATTTCTGCTAAAAAATAAGAATGCTGTTGGTTGGTCCTGCAGGTTTTTAGTTTTTTTAAACCACATGATATCGATACCTGTGCGGTTGTTGCCTGCGTAGGTTTCTACCGATTGGGTAAAGCCAAGATTGCCAACAAGCATTGCTGCCAATGCAATACCCGCCATCTTGCAATTTGATGTCATTGCTATTTTATACTTTTAATGATGTTTACGAACTGCGTAGGCTGTACCACAAAAGGCAGATGCGAAGTCTCCATTTCAAAAACCTTTTTTACAGTTCCGTTATCCTTAATCATTTGATGTTGTAATGCATAGGGTATTGCATTGTCATTTTTAGTAGAAATATAATACTTGGGAACAGCGTTAAATTTTGCAGACAATATGGCCTTGTCGTTGAATCCTTTTGTGGGTTCTGCACGGTGATATTTTATCAGTACATCTTTCATGTAGTCCGGGCAATCGGCGCAAACTACTGTTGGAATAGCCTCTTTCTTAATTGCTACCAATGAATAATCTGTATTAAATTCAAAAATCTCAATTGGTTTATCTCCAAAGAATTTTGTATTAATTGCTTGGATGCTTTCGCCATTTTTAGGCAAGTATGCAGCTACATAAATGAGTTTTTCAATTTTTGCAGGTATGTTTTCCGCTACTTGAGAGATAATTTCACCGGCCATGGAATGTCCCACTAAAATGATCTTTCCCTTTTGTGCATTCACAGCACTGCTAACAGTTTTTACATAATCATTTAAGCCAATGGTAGTCCCATTGGTAACATCAGCACCGTGTGCCGGAAGATTTACGACTACCACATTGGCCGTTTTTGCAATTTCATTACGCACAAAGCCCCAGGCACTCTCATCTGCCCATGCGCCGTGAACCATAACATAGGTGGGGTAGTTGCTGCGTTGCTTTTCCAATTCTTTCACCACCATTTCGGCTGCGGCTGCACCAGAATTTTGTTGTTGTCCTGTAATCAGGTTTCCATCTTGCACTGCATGGGCATCAAACATGGGCGCAACTTCAAATTTTGAATTGGGCATTTTCCTGGCTTCGTCTTCAATTCTAAATGGTTGAATTTTCATGCCCACATAATTATCCGCATACTGTTCTTCGTTATTGGCAAAACCGGTCCACTTCTTTCCTTCTACCAAATATTTTCCATTGGGTAGTTTGGTATTTAATAAAATGCAAGTGCCGTGGCAAATTGCAGCGGTTGGTTTTCCTGTTGCATAAAACCTGGCAAAAAAATTTTCAATCTCGGCGTTTTTATACATCGTGTACATTGGCCCCTGGCCACCACAAACAAAGATTGCTTTGTAGTCTTTTGGATTTACCGCAGACAGCTTTAGCGTATTTCTGGTTAAAGCCATCTTGCTTTCATCTTTTTTAAATCCCAAAGAAATATAATCAAAGGAAGCGTATTTGCTGGCATCGTCGGGATCGCTAAAACCATCGAATCTTATTTCGCCCCCCTCTAAACTGGCAATATCAACAGTATACCCATTTTCTGAAAAAATCCAGTAAGGGTGGGTGAGCTCCGCATACCAGACGCCAATGGGCCATTGGGTTTGTTTGCTTACCGCTGGGTTACTGGCGATCATTAATATTTTGCCATTGTTGCCGGCGTTATGCTGGGTAAAGGCATGTATACTAACCAGTACAACGCTTAATAATATTATTGCTTTTTTCATTTTCTGTAGTATTTTAGTTTTGTAGTACAAAAGTGAGCACTATCTCTACCATTATTAGCTGTTTAACCAAAAAGTGCGATACGCACTTTTTAGAAAGTATCAATAAAATCAACAGTTACAACCAATGCCTGATTTTACTTACAACGGAAAAATATATTACAACCCTGTTCAGTTGGTTGTGGAGCAAATTGGCGGGGCTTGGAAAGCCCCTATTCTGTGGAGGCTAAAAGACAACACCATGCGTTATGGCGAATTGCGAAAAGACATTCCCCACATTTCAGACAAAATGCTCACAACGCATTTAAGGGAACTGGAGGAAAGCGGTTTTATTACTCGTAAAGTATATGCAGTTGTACCGCCCAAGACAGAATATTCTTTAACAGAGCAAGGTGTTGAGATCATAGAACTCATCACCATAATAAGAAACCATGGCCTTAAGATGATAGCAAAACAAGAAAATACCAACGCTGACAGGCCCGGGTAGTCTCCCAATTATGAAGGCAGTTTTGTGTTTCATTAAAGAAGGAAACCAAATGTGGGTTTTTCCCTTTGTGCTCGAGTAAAGTAAGCTCAATTGAAAATCATTTTTAAAATATGGGACTAAGAGAAGCGGTGATTAGCGATATCCCACAAATTCAAGTTGTGAGAAATGCTGTTAAGGAAAACACCCTTTCCGACCCTAATTTGGTGACCGATGCTGATTGCGTAACATTCCTGACCGTGAGAGGAAAGGGTTGGGTGTACGAAACAGATGATCAAATTGTCGGCTTTTCGATCGTTGACTTGTACGATAATAATATATGGGCGCTCTTTGTATTACCGGCATTTGAAGGTCAAGGTATTGGTAAGCAATTACATAAAGTCATGCTTGACTGGTATTTTTCCCAAACTCAAGATCCGGTTTGGTTAGGCACAGCTCCTCATACAAGGGCAGAAAAATTTTACAACAAACAAGGTTGGACAAAAATCGGTATGCACAGCCAAAATGAAGTAAAATTTGAAATGACATTTGACAATTGGGCAGGCAAGAAAATGCGTGATGCGAATGCCGAGCGGCGATACTAGTGCTCATTGTGTGAAGATTTTCGTTGCTTGCCTTACAGAATCTCTACTGTCTTTTAGCTGTTTCATTTATGTGGATGCCTTAGTTTAAACCGGCATTGCCGCAAGGAGTTTTTGGAATAGTTTGTCTTTAACCTAAGAATAATAACTATTAAAAATGAAATACCATGCAAACAATTATTGGTTCGGGGGGCAGCATAGCGTTGTCGTTGGCAGCTGAGTTAGCAAAATATACGGATCGGGTAAGACTCGTTAGCAGGCATCCAAAAAAGGTTAATGAAACGGACGAGCTGTTTCCGTTGGATGTTAGCGATCTGGCGCAAATTGACAATGCCATTGCTGGTAGTGAGGTGGTTTATGTAACTATCGGGTTTGATTATAACTTAAAAGTTTGGCAACAATCATGGCCTCCTTTTCTGAAAGTCGTTATCAAAGCTTGTATTTCGCACGGAGCTAAACTTGTGTTTTTTGACAACGTGTACCCTTATGCAAAGTCATCTCTATCGTACATGACCGAGGATGCTCTTTGGCAGCCACCCAGCAAGAAAGGGGAAGTAAGGAAACTGCTTAATGAGATGATCATGCAGGAGGTAGATCAAAATAATCTCACTGCCATGATTGTAAGGGCTGCAGATTTTTATGGTCCAGATACCAATAAGAGTATTCTTGGAGAGACCGTAGTTAAAAATTTGATGAAGGGGAAAAAGGCGCAGTCCTTTGGCGACATCAGTAAAATTCATACTTATACTTTTACACGGGATGCTGGCAATGCAACTGCCTTGCTGGGGAATACTCCGGATGCATACAACCAGGTTTGGCACTTACCTACAACCAAAGAAAAGCTCACCAACAAAGATTGGATTGAACTAGCCGCTAAAGAACTTGGAGTAGAGCCCCGGATACAAAAAGTGCCCACATGGATGCTGCATATCTTAGGACTGTTCATCCCAGAATTGAAGGAATTCCCAGAGATGATGTATCAAAACGAAATGGATTATATTTTTGATAGCAGCAAATTTGAAAACCGTTTTGGAATCACAGCCACCAAACCAGAAGAGGGTTTAAGGTCAATGATAGACTATCTTAAAAAAAGTACTGTTCTCTAAATAAAGTACCCGCAAGGACAGGCATACGAGTATCAGTTGTTAGCGAAATACTAGTAACTCAAATTGGCATTAACGAAATTCTATTGTTCGTTTAATTGCTAACTGGTGCTGCTATAATTGTCTGGTGCCCTTGGCTGGGCAATTCATAATTTTTATTTATTGAAAATATCCGGTTGCCATGAGCAAATTAAACTTTCGGCTTTCGGTGATGATTTGTTATGAGCGGTTCATACCTATACGAGTATATTCGTACATTAGAAGAAAATTTGCCATGATAAAGATAATTCTCATTGTGATGGTTGCTATTTGCCTGGCAGCGTCTTGTTCAAATGCAACGAAAGATGGGAACGTAGAAAGTGCCGGTAAAGATGTTGTAGTGGCCAATGATACTTGCAAAGCCATTGATAAATACTTGACGAAACTTACAACCGATAAAAACTTTTCCGGAGCGCTTCTTATCATAAAGGATGGTAAAAAGATTTTTAGTAAGGGATATGGTTGGGCTAATAAGGAAAAGAAGATTCCGTTCACCCCATCCACATTAGCTTCTATGGGAAGCATTACCAAAGCATTCACGGCCGCTGCTATAATGAAATTAGTGGAACAGGGTAAACTTTCTGAAAATGACTCACTGAAAAAATTCTTTCCAGGTGTTCCTTCAGACAAGGCCAACATCAGCATTCACCAATTGCTCACGCACTCATCTGGTTTCCATGAATTTTTAAAGGAAGATGGGGGCGACTATGAGAAGATTGAAACAGAAGCTTATTTGAAACGCACATTTTCTGAACCATTATCATTTAACCCAGGAGAAAAAGCAGTTTACACAAATGTGGGAATGAGCATTCTTGGTATCATTATAGAACAAGTTTCGGGTGTAAGCTACGAGGCATTCTTACACCAAAACTTATTTGAGCCAAACAATATTCACGGAATTGGTTACCATGCTTCCGACTATAAGAATGACAGCATTGCTCACGGTTATCAAAATGGAAAAGATTGGGGTACCATTCCGCAACATATTGTGGCCGCTGGTAATGAGCCCTACTGGAATTTAAAAGCAAATGGCGGATTAGAAGCTTCCTTAAACGATATTTTTCTTTGGGCAAATGCATTTACGAATCACAGCATTTTAAAAGAGGAATCCATCCAAAAAATGTTTACCGCTCAAATAGCTGAAGAAGGATATGATGGAAAATCTTTTTTTGGATATGGTTGCAATGTACAAAAAAGCAGAAGGAATACTAAGATGATTGATAATGGTGGGAGCAATGGAATTTATTATGCCCGTATGGTTCGTTTGCCGCAGGAAGGATTGGTATTTTATATGGTTACCAATGAGAGTTCTATTAATGCAATGATGGTGATGCCCAATGTGTCTCAACTTTATTTTCAAGGAAACATAACACAGGATGCTTTGACCATGCAACCCAACTTAAGAAGTGCTGAGGCAGAGAAAATTTACAATATCTTAATACAAACAAAAACAACCGACCTCTCAAAAGAGCTTCAAAAACGAAATATAAAAATTGATAACGACATGATATTGCTGGACGTAGGGCGAAGACTTGTAGAAGAAAAAAAAGTGGAAGAAGCATTT
Organism: Ferruginibacter sp.; assembly: GCA_046597635.1. Lineage (GTDB taxonomy): Bacteria > Bacteroidota > Bacteroidia > Chitinophagales > Chitinophagaceae > Ferruginibacter. Next base: position 38,800 of record JBKJKD010000314.1, read on the forward strand.
TCTCTATATCAATTTTATACAACAACATTTCCGAATATCATCGTTGCATGGAATGACCTGGGCGATGTTTATCAAATGAAAGGCAACAAAGTGGCAGCAATAAGATGCTACAGGCAAGCCTTGAAATTGCGACCAGGTAACCCACGGGCAATACAAAACCTTGATAAATTAACGAAGTAAAAAAGCTTGAAAATCGTTGCTGTGTTGTTTGTAGAATAAATGGGCTGGTGCCGGATCGTCCGCGGCGGCAATTCGCTTATTATTTCCGTTTTAGCCTGCCTGTAGCAAACTAAAATCGGCACAACCTTTAATCATGTTTTCGGCAACTGTTCAACCACGGTGATTGCTGCCGAAAGGGTACTGCGCCCTTGCGGATTGCAATCCCCAAATCAGTACGTCCTTAAAAACCTAACCTCTTCTGGGTAATTCTTTTCAATTAAAAAGCATCATATAATTAGTTTAAACTAATTATGATAAATATTGTTTTGAGTCATTATGAACAAATTCTTTGGGAATTTCTTGTCCGAAAAGTTTAGGGAACGAACAGAGCGAATCGCTATCGGGATTGCGATTGCTAGTTTCTTAATACACTTATTGGTAATTTTTCTGGTGAAAGAGAATATTATCCAAGTTGATTTAAAACTCACCTCAAGTCCAATCTCTGCAGTATACACACCTTTCTCTTTCATCCTCGTTTACGAAGTGTTCTTGTTGGTTTTTTATCTCCCGAGGTCCATCTCCAGTTACATTGGTAAGCAATATGAAATCATAACACTGATTGTAATCAGGAGGATCTTTAAGGACATTGGTAATATAGAAATGTCGTCTAGCTGGTTCAAGGTGCAAAGTGACCTTCAGTTTACTTACGACATGGCAACGGCCTTGATCCTGTTTTTTTTGATCCAAAAATTTTATCAAAAATTAGAAAGACAAGTTGGAGAAGATAAAGCTAAAACGCTCGAAGGACAACTTCGGATAAATAGGTTCATCGAATTAAAAAAGCGCATCGCTACTTTTTTGGTTCCCGTTTTAATTGGCCTCGCTATTTACTCATTTACAGTTTGGATAATCGCTTCCACCCAACATCAGGCGGGTAATTTATCTACTTTCAAAAATGTAAATAATATATTTTTTGAGGATTTCTTTATGTTATTGATCATCATTGATGTGATACTGCTGCTCTTCTCACTTTTCTATTTCGACAGTTTTCATACCATCATGAGGAACTCGGGTTTTGTGATTTCGACGATTTTAATAAAGCTATCATTTTCGGTGGAAGGCGTAATCAATAACGCCCTCATTGTGGCAGCCGTGGTGTTTAGCTATTTAATTCTGCTTATACATAATTCATACAAGAAAAACAGTCTGTTAGATTAAAGTGATTTTTTTTTAAAGGGCTTCGTGTTAAAAAACTACAGTCACTGTCAATCGCACGATTGGGGTCGCTACGATCTTCAAGCGCTACACGCAATTTATATTGGCTTTAAATTTAAGCACCCCGAAACTGTATACTTTCCTGCGCCAGTATTTCAGTATTCGATAGCTTTACAAAAAGTACTTATGCTACCCAACAGGTAATGTTATCCATTTTTAAATGTGCAGCACATGATGAAAAGCCCACTCATTAACGAAAGAAAAAAATTGCTTACTTCCGTTGAAAAACTTTTAGAAGGTCCGATGATTTTCTTAGGGTTTGTATGGCTGGTTCTCCTGGTAATTGAATTGATATGGGGCTTGAGCAAACCACTTGAGTATGCCAGCTTAACCATCTGGATTATATTTATTATAGACTTTTTTATAAAATTTTTTCTGGCACCGGTCAAGATAGATTTTTTCAAAAAAAACTGGTTAACCGCTATCTCTCTTATCATTCCTGCTTTGAGGGTCTTTCGTGTTTTTAGATTTGTTCGCTTATTGCGAGGCTTGCGGGGCATTCGACTCGTAAGATTGGTTGCTTCTTTAAACAGAGGCATGAAAAGCCTTGGTGCAACCATGAAGCGTAGAGCCTTTGGGTATGTTTTTATGATTACACTCATCGTAACATTTGCCGGAGCAGCCGGTATGTATGCCCTCGAAAATTCATATACAGGCTTTGAAAGCTATCCTATGGCTTTATGGTGGACGGCCATGCGGGTAATTACAGCCGGAAATGAATTTCATCCTTCCACGCCAGAGGGAAGGGGACTTGCATTTTTACTTGCTATTTTTGGGTACTCCATTTTTGGTTATGTAACTGCTACATTTGCTACATTTTTTATTGGGCGGGATGCTGAAGAAAAAGATGCACCTGTAGCAGGCGCTAAAGATGTAGCGGAATTGAAGAGGGAAATAATTGCCCTTAGAAAGTCCATTGATGGTTTACAAGGGAAATCCTCTTAGCCAGTTTTATTTTATCTTTCACTAATTTAGGTCGTTTGCAATACTATTGATAGAACAGAACATAAAGCATTCGCTAGCTCGGTACATACTATTCGTTGTGACACACCGCAACTAAAAGATTCAAACTGATTTATAATGAAGTGTCTATTTACCCTTTTACTTTTTCTTGGTTTCAACGGTAGGTCCATTGGCCAAAGACTTCAACCAGCAGAGGGGTACGTAAATGTAGAGGGCGGTCGTATTTGGTATAAGATAGTTGGTAACGGAAATAAAACGCCGCTGTTGCTCATCCACGGCGGCCCCGGAAGCAGCAGTTGTTCTGGTATACCAGGATATTCTTTGCTAAGTAATGACAGGCCTGTTATATTTTATGATCAGCTTGGCTCAGGTTATTCAGACCGACCGACCGACACCCTGCTTTGGAAATTACCTCGATTCGTAGGCGAAATTGAGGCACTACGTTCTGCCCTTGGTTTAAAAAAGTTGCACATATTGGGTAGCTCCTGGGGAGCAACTGTATTGGTAGAATATATTCTCACAAAAAAGCCAAAAGGAGTTAAGTCAGTAATATTTTCCGGGCCACTGTTGAGTACCCCGTTGTGGATTGAAGATGCAAAAATTCTATTAGCTCAACTTCCCCAGAACCTCCAGGATACCATCGACAAATACGAAACGCTAAAAGACTATCAAGCACCCCAATATGCAGCCGCTACCGATTCCTTTTATGCACGTTTTATGTCTGTTAAACAATGGCCGCCTGCTCCTTCCCTCACCTGCGAGGGCGTATCAGGATTCAATAATGCGGTATATAATTATATGTGGGGACCAACAGAATTTCATGCACCGGGTACTTTGAAAAATTTTGACAGAACTGGTGACATGCATCATATAAAGCAACCGGTCCTTTTTATTGCCGGCCGTTATGACGAGGTTAGACCAGAAACCATTTATAAATTTCAAAAGTTGGTGCCAAAATCCAAAGCTGTCATTATTGAAAACGCCGGTCACAGCAAAATAATTGACCAGCCGGTAAAGTTTACCACAGCAATTCGTGAATTTTTGAATGCGGTAGAAAGGAGATGAGACTATGTTAAGCCACGAGTGCGGTAGAGCCCAAATTAAATGCAGTAATTTTGCCATTGTACAAACGCATTTAAACAATAAACAATTATGTATTTCGCCCTTACCATTTTAATTTGCCTTTCTGCAGGATTTGCCTACGTAAATCAGCGCTTTTTAAAACTTCCGTTTGTAATAGGGTTGTTTATTTTATCTACCCTGCTGTCCATACTGGTCATAAGCTCTAAACTGTGGCTTAATATTCCGCTGCAAAAAATTGAAGCATATATTGAGCTTGCAAATATTGACAAAATCATTCTCAATATTTTATTAGGCTTCTTACTTTTTGCGGGTGCATTGCATACGAATTGGGAAGATCTGAAAAAACAGATAAGGCCAATTGCAACTTTTGCAATAGGCGGCGTTTTGCTTTCTACGGTTTTAATTGCCTTCCTATTTTATGGCCTCACCCAGCTTTTTCATTTGCAAATCAGCTTTGTTTATTGCCTCATTTTTGGGGCATTAATTTCTCCTACAGACCCGATTGCAGTTTTAGGTATTTTGACCAAAGCCAACGTTCCCAAAAAAACAGAGTACACCATTGTTGGAGAAAGTTTATTTAACGATGGAATTGGTGTGGTGGTATTTGTAGCCCTCCTTGAAACCTTAAAAACAGGCGAGTTTAGTTTTACAGATTTCGGCTTATTGTTTGTTCAGGAAGCTGTAGGAGGGATAATAATGGGACTCGTTTTTGGTTACTTCCTTTACTTACTTTTAAAATCAATTGACCATTATGAAACAGAAATCTTATTAACACTTGCCTTTGTAATGGCGGGTTATAGCGTGTTTAACTATTTTCATATTTCTGGAGCTTTGGCGATGGTGGTTATGGGATTAATGGTTGGAAATTTTAGGAAAGACGTCGCTATGAGCGATATCACCCAGGAGTATGTTCAAAAATTTTGGGAGTTGTTAGACGTGGTTCTCAATGCTATCCTGTTTATTTTAATCGCTTTTGTGCTCATTGTTATTGACTTTACAAAAACGTATATTTTGGTAGGAATTATTTCTGTTGTCATTGTATTGTTTTGCAGAATTATCATTGTTTACATGCCGCATCTCATTTTTCCAAAATTGCTCAAATTAACCAACAAGGAGGCAAGGTTAATTAGTTGGGGTGGTTTGCGTGGCGGTCTTTCTTTGGCGCTGGTATTATCACTACCCAACGGCGAAACCAAAAACATTCTTTTAATAGCCACCTATTTTTGTGTGCTGTTTAGCATCATTATTCAAGGTTTGACTATTGAGAAGCTTGCTAAGAGGCCCTGACAGACTGCCCTTAGCCAACCATGTAGATCCTTAAAAAATTGGTTCCACGAAGGTTTATAAAAACATTGCGGTCAGTTCACCTGTAGAATTCTTTTTCCATTACATCAAGTGGCAAGCCGTACCGTCTACGGCAGATACTTGCCGTCAATCCCCTAAGCGGTTCACCCAACTAATAGAGTGATATTCATTTTGGCAACTATGGTAAATTGAATGGTATTACCAAAACATTCATGCTGCTTAATAATGTCTCTTACTATCCGACTTTACTTTACCGCATTTGTTGCTATTGCCATTTGGACCCTGCTTGGATGGAGTTATTACCATGGCGGTGTGCCGGGCCACCACATGCTCGCCCGGGAAGATTTGCCCTTAATTTCGAACGGGTGGGGGGCGCTTGTACTTCCGGCACTCACCTTGTTCTTGTTGTTTCGCATGAATAAGCGGATACAGAAGTGTAATAGCGAACTTACTGTGGAGGAACTTCCGGTTTCGGTGGTTTATGCATTTTTAATAGCATTAATATTTGGTGCAAGCCTCGCTGCGTTTTTCACTTTCGGCTACAAGGACATACCTGGTTACATGTTGATTGGAATTTTTATACTTGCGCTGTTCCGCCCTTTATACCGTGCCGAATGCCTGCTCGGTTTTGTGTTGGGTATGACGTATACTTTCGGGGCCGTACTGCCTACTGCGGTGGGTGCGGTGCTGCTAGTTCTCTGCGTACTGGTATACCAATTGCTCAGACCAGCATGCGTAATGATTGGCAAATTTTTCCTTCGGATGTTTTTTAAATAAGCAAAAAAACAATTGTGAAAGCCTTTCCTAAATCGCCTTGATCAGTAATTTTCTTTTAAATAGGTGACTTAAAATCTTAAGTATTGTCAAATGCACGTAGATTGCTCAATACTGGTTTCTGTAAAAAGGTGATTCAGAAGATCTGCCGAATGCTAGCGCCGGATTTTAATAGCTATAAAACCCTTTGAATTACACTCAATGAAATTTCTTTTTTATACAGGTATCCTTATAACCCTGCTGTTTGCATGTTCTCCCAAAATGGGCTCTACTATTATGCGATCGCAACCAGCACTTGCCGACAGTGATTTTATTCTTGTGCTTCAAAAAGAAGATGCTTTTAAAAATGACGGAATAGAAATAGGGTCTATTAGCTCGACTGACAATGGCTTTTCTACCAATTGTACTTATTACGACGTATTGGATAAACTAAAACAGATGGCCCGGAGAAATGGTGCCAATCTTATAAAAATTACAAAACTAAAAAATCCCGACGAATGGAGCACATGTGTAAGATTAGAAGCCAGCATTTATAAAGTGCCCAACTGCAAAATTCACGAAACATCGATAGAGTGGACAGCAGACCGAAAATTGAACTGGGATGATTTCAAAGGCACCCCAACAGCTATTTACAATAAAGACGCAGCAGCCGTAACATATTGCGGGTTTGGATACGAGGCATCAAGCGCCACCATATTCAGTAAAACCAAAATTGTTATATCCAATACTTTTTCTACAAAGTTAAGTTGGGTAATGCCAGACCAACAATACAGGCAGGATTTGCTTGCACATGAGCAAGGACATTTTGATTTATGTGAAGTGTACACAAGGCAGTTGCGAAAAGAACTGGAACAAAAAAGGCTCACCGCTTTTAATCTAAATAGTGTCGGTAAAGCAATTTTTAAAGCGGTGTATGCATCTTACATGGAACGCCAGGAGTTGTATGAAACCGAAACCATGCACGGGCTAAACAAGTTAAAGCAACAGGATTGGGAAAATACAATTGAAGTGGAGCTGGCTGGGCTGGGCGGTTTCGTAAAATAAATATCTTTTTTAAGTTATAATATTAGTGCTCAGTATTGGCTTAAAATGTGACAAAATACCATTGGCTATCATCCTGCATTTTTGCAACTTATCCCGCTAATTTTTCTTTCCAAATTTACCCGGATCAAGTATTAAACCTGCAGCAAACCAAAGGTTATTATAGTCATATTTTTGCTTCAGAAAATTTTGTTGTGCAGCAGAAAAACTGGTTGTCAGTGTGGTAACTCCGAACTGCAATTGAAACTGTAGCCCGGCAAGTTCTTTAAATCCAAACTGGTGTTGCATTATAAAATCTATATAATAGTTAGGCTTACTGTCAATATAGCCCAAAGGCGTTTCGGATAAATTGGGATAGTCTGTAACTACATTCTTAAACTGCAACATATTTATTTTGCTGGCGAAGGTTAAATCGTAATTCTCGGTAGCAAAAAATGTATAGGAGGGCTGAAGAAAAATTTTCAGGTAATCCATACTATGATGATTGTTTGGGTCTCCATTGCTGTACATGCTGCTAAAGGAGAACTTACCAGTACCTACACCTGCAAACGCCTGAAAGGGTGTTCGATCTTTGCTGTTGGAAAAGTTGCGGCAGCCAAGGCTTAACTCAATGCCCTTTTTCTTGTACTTTACCAATTCATTAGGCACACCGTTTTGGGTGGCCACAGTTCCATTGCGCTCTGCTTTGGTATAAGCATCTAATTTTACAACTATTTTTTTGCTCATTGCAAAAGCGGTTTGTAAGTCTAATCCACGAGACGATTTATTTCGCTCAATTACAGGAGATGCAGATGATGAAGCGTAATTTACCGCCGCCCTAAAATCTCTTTTTTTATCAAGCTGCAAAAGGTTGGCGGTACTCGGGGTGTAGGCAAACTTCGCTGTAGTACAGGAGTACAATAACGAGCCGACACTCATTATCAACATCGTAATTCTTGTGGTGTAACCTAAACGTATTTTCATTTTCAAGGGGTTTAAAAGTAATTGCAAATGCTTTTGAGTATGGTCTGCTCATTGTATGTGATGAGTTTAAGGCCAAACTAACTTAAGAACTGTGTAGTGGATTAAATATTACTTAAAAGTACGGCGGCAGGGTAGTCGTGCAGAATATTGTGTTGCGAATTCCATCGCTTACATCAGCAGCTGTTCTGTTTCCTCTTATTTGCCTTGGCTTTGTCATGAGAGTTATTTTGTCAGGTAAACTTAATCTTTTTTAAAAAGGTTAATCGATTTTGCACCGGCGTCAAACCCTTTCTAAGGGAGTTTACTGCAGTGTTGAGATTGAAGTGAAATATTATCTCCAGCGGGGTTATGCTACAAAAAATAGAACCAGCCTGCTTGCTGCAACTGTCAACACTCATTTCTAGCGGGATAAAACCAGATAGCTGCCCTGTTAAGAGCTTGTAAAAACGAAAAATAGTTTCATCGGAAGGTTGTATTTTGAACCGGTAAATTCCACCTATGCGTATCTTGATTTTTATTTTTTCATTTTTGATGACTCAACAGGCCATTTCGCAGGCGGGTTATCCTAAGCCCCTGCTCAA
>JBKJKD010000044.1:0-3816 GCA_046597635.1 Ferruginibacter sp.
CCCGAAATTCATAACAAATGGAGTTTACGTGCAAGTTGTACAGGTGAACTTGTTTTCGATCATGTAAAAATTCCAAAAGAGAATGTGTTTCCTGAAATCAAAGGTTTAAAAGGCCCTTGGGGTTGTTTAACCAAAGCCCGTTACGGTATTGCCTGGGGCGCTATTGGCGCAGCCATGGATTGTTATCACACAGCTTTGGAGTATAGCAAAGAGAGAATTCAATTCGGAAAACCGATCGGCGGATTTCAATTACAACAAAAAAAACTAGCCGAGATGGTTACCGAAATCACCAAGGCACAATTGCTTAACTGGCGGCTGGGTGTGTTAATGAACGAAGGAAAGGTAACCCCGCAACAGGTAAGTATGGCCAAAAGAAATGCTTGCGAAGTGGCTACCAACATTTGCCGGGATGCAAGGCAAATGCTGGGTGGTATGGGCATCACCGGCGAATACCCAGTGATGCGTCACATGATGAACCTGGAAAGTGTGATAACTTATGAGGGCACGCATGACATTCATTTGTTGATTACAGGGATGGATGTGACGGGGTTAAATGCGTTTAAATAGGAAGCCCCCTGTCCCCCTGAAGGGGGAACCAAGATTGTTACAACATTTGTGTTTGATTAAAGTTTTTAACTTATAAGTATAAGATTTTTTAGCCCGGCATTGTCTCTTTGTGCAACTTCATTGGCGTCGCACTCGTGTACATTTAGTTCTTCAGTCCGCTCTCCTTAAATTCAACCAGGTTCTATTTTAGGGTAGAGTGTGAAATTTAAACAACCTCTTGCATATATGAATACTACTACAAATTCTGATACACTTTCAGTTCCCCCTTTAGGGGGCGGAGGGGGCTCCATCTCAGTAATAGGCGCCGGGCAAATGGGCAACGGCATTGCACATGTTTTTGCACAAAGTGGTTTTGCGGTAACGTTGATAGATGTAAGCGCTGCACAATTAGAAAAAGCCTTGGGCACCATTGGTAAAAACCTAGCCAGGCAAGTGGCTAAAGCAACCATTACCGAAGAACAGAAAGCTAGTACGCTGGCCAAGATTAATACCGCTACAGATCTCGCCCTTGGTGTAAAAAATGCACAATTGGTGGTAGAAGCCGCCACCGAAAACATCAACCTAAAACTGGAAATATTTAAGCAAATAGATGCGCATGCGCCGGAGGGCTGCATCCTCGCCAGTAATACCTCTTCCATTTCTATCACTAAAATTGCAGCAGCTACTAAAAGGCCCGACATGGTGATTGGTATGCATTTTATGAATCCGGTACCAGTAATGAAACTGGTTGAGATCATTACTGGATATGCAACCAAGAAAGAAGTAACCCAAACGATTGTTGAGCTTAGCAAAACGTTGGGAAAAACTCCTTGCGAAGTAAATGACTACCCTGGGTTTATTGCCAACCGTATTTTAATGCCGATGATAAACGAAGCTATTTATAGTTTGTACGAAGGCGTAGCAGGCGTAGAAGAAATTGATACCGTCATGAAACTGGGTATGGCACACCCGATGGGGCCCCTTCAACTTGCCGACTTTATTGGCTTAGACACCTGCCTCAGTATTTTAAAAGTATTACAGGATGGCTTCGGCAATCCCAAGTATGCGCCTTGCCCCTTGTTGGTAAATATGGTAATGGCAGGTAAATCGGGTATAAAGAGTGGCGAAGGATTTTATGTATACACTGCAGGCAGCAAAGACCTTGTAGTAAGTAAATCTTTTAACAGAGGATAGCTTAATTTTAGCCAAATGAATGCTGTAACCAAACCATACGACAACAAAAGAATTTTTTGGGATATAGATCCGGAAAAGCTGGACTTTGAAACGAAAGCTTCTTTTATTATTGAACGGGTTTTTGAAAGAGGCGACGTAGAAGATATAAGGATGTGCAGAAGGTTTTATGGTGATGAAAAAGTGGCTGAGGTATTGAAAAAAGCAAAATCGCTGATGCTGCACACTGTATATTTAGCTGCTGCCTTATTCAATAATGAACTACAGGATTATAGATGTTACAAAGAAGCACAATTGACCCCAGCACCTTTCATGTACTAGAAAAGTTAATGAAAGTTCCTGCGCTACAATCATTCTATTTGGTTGGTGGCACCTGCCTTGCATTGCGATACGGACACAGACTATCAGTTGATTTAGATTTATTTTCTGTGACTGATTTTACCAATGAAAGCCTCCTTAATAATTTGCAAAATGCTGGCATCGCATTTAAATACAATAACATTCAAAATCCTATTGGTTTGTTTGGATTTATTGATGATGTAAAAATAGATTTCGTAAAACACCACTACTTCAAACAAGTAGATGTTGCAACAAATGAGGACGGTATTAGAATGTTTGGCGACAGAGACATTATCGCTATGAAGATATTCGCTATTTTAAAAAGGGCACAAAAAAAGGACTTTTGGGACCTTGCAGAGCTGCTGCAACATTATAGCTTTAAAGAGTGCGTTGAAGCGTATTTTGAGAAATATCCCGGTAACCAATTGTTAATTTCCCTCCCTTATGCTGTTACTTATTATGCAGATGCCGAGGAAAGCGAAGATCCCATCAGCCTTAAAGGGCAAACCTGGACCTCTGTAAAAAAGATCATTCAACAAAAGGTAAGTGAATATTTAAAGTAGTGTAATCTGCATTCTAGGTAAAAAAATATAAAACCAAAAAGATCATGACTCCCAAACTGTTTTTGATTATTATAGGATGTACCCCTAAGGGCAGGCATACAGAACAACACGATGTGTTTTTTGGTATTGGCAATTCGCTGGCAGATTTATTGCCAGACATGGAGAAGTTCTGGCCAGGCACCAAACTACACATTGACTCCTGGAGAACAATTACCGAAGTGAATAGATACCAGGTGAAAATTGTAGATAGTCAAAACAATCCTGCCACAGCTACCCAACGATTGTTTTTCTTAAACCTTGGGGGTTACAAACCCGGCGATATGGAGGAGTACCACTACAAACTTTTGTGTGTGGCCGGCGATAAAGGAGATGCCATCAAACAAGCAAAGCAAACCGCTTTCTATAAGCATACCGGTTTTAAGGGTGCTACTTCTCATATAGATGATAAGTATGGGATAGATGTAGATGATATTTACGAGATACAGGACATTTTGCCAGCTTCGTTAAAAACAAAATACGATATTGTTCTGGAGAAGACCGACGGTGAAGTTGGAGAAGACGAACTTCATATAGGATATGTAAAATTTAGTAGCCTAGTGTAATTTAAAAGTCTCTTACTTTGTTGTGCTTTCCTTGTCTACTTGATTATTTTTGGCATTTCAATAAATGTACCATGGGTCAAAAAGAGAAAATTATAGATGATTATATTACCAAATCTGCCGGGTTTGCAAAGCCCATTCTAAATCATATTCGGGAGTTGGTACACAAAGCCTGCCCTGATGCAGAAGAAAAAATGAAATGGAGTTTCCCGCATTTTGATTACAAGGGAGAAATGATGTGCCATATGGCTGCATTTAAACAGCACGCTGTGATGGGTTTCTGGAAAGCCGCCATCATGAAAGACCCTGTGTTGGTGGAGAACGCCCAATCGGAGACCTCCATGGGTCATCTTGGTAAAATATCTTGCCTGAAAGATTTACCGGCTGACAAAAAAATAATTGGCTGGATAAAAGAAGCCATGCTGTTAAATGATACGGGCGTCAAGCTACCTCCAAAAGTAAAATCGGCAGAAAAGAAAGAGTTGATTGTTCCGGAGTATTTTACCAAAGAACTTCATAAAAATAAAAAAGCCAAAAAGGTATTTGAAGCGTTTTCCAGTTCGCACAAAAACGAATAC
>JBKJKD010000212.1:0-4026 GCA_046597635.1 Ferruginibacter sp.
TTTGTAGTGCCTGCTGTGTATTCGTATCTTTCTACTAAAAAAACAAAAAGTAAATTAGATAGCATGGAGCCTGCTCCGGAAACTGAAAAAGATGATCAAGGAATTTAAGAAGATAACCTGTTTGGTTTTTTTACTGGTCGGCTATGCAGCCCACAGCCAGCAAAAACTTACCGTAGAAGAAGCGGTGGCAGCGGCCATAGAAAACAACTACGACATACAGTTGCTGAGAAACGATTCTGTCGTGGCGGCACTTAATAACAGCTATGCCTATGCAGCTTTATTACCAAGGTTAAATGCAACTACAGGTCTGGTATTTAATAACAACAATACCAGGCAGCGCCTTGCAGACGGAAGTGAGAGAAAACAGGGCGGCATCCGATCGAACAACATTGCGGCATCTGTAAATCTTAACTGGACCATTTTTGATGGTTTAAAAATGTTTGCCACCCGGGATAAACTGGGCGAAATTGTGAGACTGGGTGAGCTGAACATTAAAAACCAACTGGTAAACACGGTATCGGACGTAATAAAAACTTACTACAGCATTGTGCGGCAAAAGCAACAATTGATAGCCATTGAAGAGCAGATGAGCCTGAACGATGAGAGGGTTACACAAGCACAAAAAAAATTGAGTGTTGGTCTGGGAGCCAAGCCGGAATTATTGCAGGCCAAGGTGGACCTGAATGCACAAGTAGCTGCCAAATTAAAACAACAAACCCTCATTGATCAATTAAAGGAACAGCTAAACCTGCTAATGGTAATGGCAAGGGAAACAAGGTATGAAGTGGAAGACAGCATTCCCTTTAGAACAGACCTGGTAGTGGCGGATATTTTAATGGCCGCAGAACAAAACAGCCCTGAACTATTGGTGGCCAAACAAAATATTAAAATAGCGCAAATCACCCTGAGGGAAAGAAGAGCAGAAAGATTCCCAACAGTATCATTTAACAGCGCCTACAATTTCTCCAAAACAGAAAACCAACTCGTTGTAAACAATTTTACGCCCTTGCTCAACCGAAACCTTGGCTTCAATTATGGTGTAAGTGCCAGCATTCCTATCTTCAATAATTTTAACGTGAAGCGACAGATCAAGGCTGCACAACTGGATATAGATTACCAGAACACCTTGTACAATTATCAAAAATGGCGAATGGATATTGGCATCAGCAATGCCTATAAAGATTACGAACTTCAAAAGAAAACCCTGCGCCTCGAAGAGGAAAATATCCTGTTAGCCAAGGAGAATGTTTACATAGCATCTGAGCGGCTACGGCTTGGCGTTACTACTTACCTCGAACTTCGGGAAACACAAAAAAGTTTGGAAGACGCTTACAACCGTTTGATAGCAGCACGCTTTGACACCAAGGTTGCCGAAACAGAGTTGCTGCGCTTGAAAGGCGAGTTGGTAAGGTAAGGTTTTGGATGAAGAGGGTTTAGGGTTTAGGGGTTAGGGGTTAGGGGTTTAAAGGTTTAAAGGTTTAAGGCGTTTAAGGTTGTTAAATGCGGAAAGCTTTATGGTATCTTTACCTCATTAAAAATTCTTTTGACTTTTGACTTTTGACTTTTGACTTTTGACTTTTGACTTTTGAATTTCTAACACATGCAACCAACAGTAGGTATCATCATGGGAAGCCAGTCTGACCTGCCGGTTATGCAGGCCGCTGCCGATTTTTTAGAAAGCCATTCCATCCCCTTTGAAATGACGATCGTGTCTGCTCATCGAACTCCAGATCGCATGCGCAGTTATGCTACCGAAGCAAGGAGCAGGGGTATCAAAGTGATCATTGCAGGTGCTGGTGGTGCCGCACATCTACCGGGCATGGTGGCAGCCTATACAACCTTACCGGTGATTGGAGTACCCGTAAAATCTTCTAATTCCCTGGATGGCTGGGATTCTATCTTATCTATTTTGCAAATGCCTAATGGCGTACCGGTGGCCACGGTAGCGCTCAACGCAGCAAAAAATGCGGGCATACTTGCTGCGCAAATTCTTGCCACCAGCGATATCGCCCTGGGGCAAAAACTGGAAGACTATAAAAAACAAATGGAAGCCGAGGTATTGGCGATGGCAAATCAGATTAAGTAATTCATTTCGCTTTCCTATTTCAGACATCCTCAAATTTTTTGAGAACCCCTCCTGAGTTGCTGGAGGATTGCCGCACGCTGAAATCAAATTTTCACCCAGTATTTTAAGGAATCATCTATCTCCGTTCCCACAATGTGGTAGCCCTCGGTTAACTCATCCTCTACAATATGAAAGGTAACGAGCCTCGTACCCTCCGGCATTTTTTGTAGCTGCCTGCACAAGTAAGCATTGTAGAAATCAAAAAGCTCGGGTGAGTAATCAAGGCTGTCGTCAATCTTGGGCGTGCCCAACAGGTTTTCGTAAAAGGGATTGTAAAAATAAAAATGGTCGTACTTACTAAAATCAATCTTGGTAAAATTGCCTTGTATAAAGTTTACGTTGGAAATGCCCAGTTTATGTTTTACCAGTTCGGCCTGCTCCACCAGGGCCTTGCGTTGCTCAATACCCACGAAAGAAGCATACGGTTTAAAGTGCGCTGCCGCCAGGCAGAATTTTCCTACACCACTACCAATGTCTAAGATAGTTGTCTTCTTTTCTGTTACCAGATAATTTGCCGCTTTTTTGGCCACTTCTAACGGACTCCAATGCCGGTAAGCCAAATCCTGTATGGCTGGAGGGTACAGTTTACCAAAGGCTTCATCCGACAAAAAATAAGCCTCAATATCTTTGTTTTTTTTGGTAGGCGCCATCCGCAAAAAGTTGTTAATTGAAAAGTATAGCTCGTAAAAATACTTTTATAAAAAGCTGGCGCAAATAAAAGTCGGAGTTTATTTTATCGATCCTCAGTAACAACACAAAACTCCTGTTGCAAACCCTTCGAATTTTCATACAACATTTGTAGGAAGCCGGCACCATACTGGGCATAGTAGGGCAAGATATTTTCCACTCTTTCCTGCAAGCTATCCGATGGAAACAGACCGGTCTTGATTTTTTCTACTTGGCGTTGCTGCGCCTCAAATTTTTTCTTCTCGGCCACCAACATTTTCTTTTCCAGTTGCTGCAACTTTTTGTCGGCTTTGGCGAGCAGGTTCTCCGTATGCTCATGCAACGTAGTATCTACGGTTGCAGCAGTGTGTTTTATTTTTTCATACAGTGCTTGCAACTCTTTTCTTTCCTCAGTTAGTTCGAGTTTCAATGCAGACGATTGTTTCACCAGTTCCAGCATTAACACATGGGTAGGTTTAAAAAAGTCGGCTATCTGCATCTGCAGGGCTTTGATTTTATCAGCAATATTTTTGTTGACTACCATGAATGAATTTCGCAGAACCAGCACCGGGTAAGGCACACCAGCTGCTTCAAATACTTTCTTTAATTCAAGCCAGTAAGCCAGTTCGCCTCCACCCCCAATAAAGGCAATATTGGGCAGTATCAGTTCCTGGAAAACGGGGCGCAAAATAACGTTGGGGCTAAAGCGTTCGGGATGAAGTTCCAATTCTTCCATGATGGTAGTGTCATCAAAAGTAACAGCACTGTTAACTACTGACCACTGCCCACTCATCTGCTCTATTCGCTCCCGGCTATCTTCCTTTAAATAGAACAGGTTTATATCTCTTCCGGCAGCCTGCACCTTATAGCTAGCAGGAAAGTTGCTCATCGTTTCGTTTACCGCTTTGCTGGAAAACTGTTCCTGCAATTCTTTTTGAACAATGGGTATAAATTCTTTTTTTAAATCAGCATTATCTGGCAACAGTACTACCAGGCCGTAAGTTGCAAAGAGTGCGTGCACCACTTGGAAAGTTGCCTGCTCAATTGTATTATCCAATTGATAAGCGCTGCGCACCAGCGCCATTATCTCGGCACCAAAAGGTTCTACCGACAACTCGCCGTTAATCGTATCTACCATTGCAAGAAAAGCTTGGTCTACTTTCATTCGCCCCACAGCGCCTTTCTGGCTGGTTTCCCAGGTATACTTCTTGCCATTGATGTTCACCTCCCCCAAT
>JBKJKD010000209.1:0-4511 GCA_046597635.1 Ferruginibacter sp.
GGATCAAGCATCTTTTTGATACGGTCACTTAGATCCTGGTAATGATATTTTGTTGTTTTGTCAAGTGTAGAACTTGCAGCTAAATCAATCAATGCCTTCAACTCACGGCTGTGGCCTTTCAGATAAGAAAGAATATCCGTTTTTTTCACATCAACCTGTGGTGCTGCGTTGCCAAAAGTGAAATTTAAACCAGCCGGTGCCGGGGTAGGATTCACTAATGCAGCAAGTCTTTCCACATAAGCCTTTTGTAAATTTCTGCGATAAATGTCTACCGGCTTTTTGGTTGTTAATTCTGTGAAAACACTCTGCTTCAAATCTGTAAGTAAATCATTAACGGTGTAAGCTTGTGTGCCAATAGATGCTTCTGCATTTAGCATTTTGTTCATGGTACCGGTGTTCAACATTTTACCCAAGGCAGTTTCCTGCAGCGATAAAATAGTGACAGCTGCGTTGGTGCCGGTTCTGGCAGCAATATCTTTGTTGATAAGCCAGGTAGGCGTCGCAAATACTTGTTTGCTTACAAATGCCGCAGCTTCTTTCTGTGTTTCACGACTTACAAATTCATAAACAGCACCCTGTTGAGCATTCTTCTTCAGGTTTTCATATACACCACCAAAATTGTAAGTAACGTGGCCTATGTAGCGGCGAAATTGGGTCACTACTTCACCATACATTTGGTTAAGATCGCTGTAGTCTTCATTCGCTTGCTTGGTCCATGTGGTAAGGTTTGGCACAATGCGTTGCAGGTTTTTGATGCCATAAGCAGACGCTTTCATGGCATTGTCGCCTACGCTCTCACTCTGGTCTCTCGGATCATCCTGCTGCCCCTGACGACCATAATAATAACGGCTATCGCCCGCTTTGGCATCTATCCACTTATCTAAAATAGCCGTCTCATCTTCTGCAGTTTTTGCTTCAGGAATTAATTTATATCCCCACTCAATAGACCACTTATCGTATTCGCCAATGCGGGGATAAATTCCTGCATCGCCGATGTTGTCTTCCGGCTGCGCCACATAATTAAAGCGTGCATAATCCATGATGCTGGGTGTATGCCCATTGGCCTCTACCCAGGCTTTGTCCCGTAGCTTTTCTACCGGTACACCAGCAGAAGATCCAAAGTTGTGTGGCAAACCAAGTGTGTGCCCTACTTCATGCGATGATACGAATCGAATAAGTTGGCCCATCAGTTCATCATCAAACACCATTCTTCTGGCACGTGGATCCAAAGGTGAAGCCTGAATGAAATACCAGTTACGCAGCAATTGCATTACGTTATGAAACCAACCAATATGACTCTCGATAATTTCTCCACTGCGGGGATCGGTTGTGCTGGGACCATAGGCATTTTGTACTGTAGATGGTTTGTAAATAATGGCGCTGTTACGTGCATCTTCCAAACTCCAGGTACTGTCTTGCTCCCGTGTGGGTGCTTCTTTGCCCATGATGGCATTTTTGAAACCAGCTTTTTCGAATGCTATCTGCCAGTCGTTGATGCCCTGAATAAGATACGGCACCCATTTCTTGGGCGTGGTAGGATCTATGTAATACACAATGGGCTTGGCAGGTTCTACCAATTCTCCTCTGTTGTATTTCTCCATGTCGCCAGGCTTCGGTTCCAGCCTCCAACGAGTAATCATATCTATATCTTTTACACCTTGCTGGTTGGCATCAAAATCTGTGTAGCCATTAGAAAAATAACCTACACGATTATCTGCAAAACGTGGCTTCATGGGCACTTCGGGCAATATAACCATAGAGCTATTCATCTCTAAAGTAATAGTGGCCTGGCTGGGGCTTGCAGGTGGGGCTCCCGGAAAAGGTGACGGTGAAGAAGCCTTCAAAAATGTTTTAACTGTTTTGATCTCCACGTTAGTTGGGTAAGGCTGCACAGACAAAATATAAGATTTATCTGCCTGGAAAGCACCTGCCTGAAACTGAGATTTGGCGCCCTGCCCGAAACCAAAAATTTCATTGTCTGTAAGGATATTATCCGTTATCTCTATTACGATTCCTTTACCTAAACTATCCGGTGCATATGCCTTTACATCAAAAGCAAGGGCTATAGGCTGAATGTTGCTGTTTTGAACAGAACGAAACATTTGCTTGGTGCTATCGGGGTTTACTTTGTAAGAAATATTCTTAATGAATATTTTATTGGATGGCCCTTTTTCAAAACGGATAACGTTATCGGCTATCTGATCTCCTGCGTAACCATTAAACGCTTTGGAAGTTTCTACCGAAGACTTTGAAACCCGGTTGAGCACAAGGATATCCCGATTAAGTAATTTTAGGGGAAGCTCCACGAAATACTTATCGTCTACTTTATGAATGGTAAACAATCCTTTGCTGGTAATGGCCTTGTCAGTGATAACTTCTTTGTAAGGCTTTGGCGCAGCTTTAGGAGCCGTAGGTGTGGTAGGTGGCGGTGTGCCGGCAGGTGCAGGTGCAGGCGCCTGCCTGTTTTGTGACTGTACTGCAACAGACATGCAGGCAAAGGAAAAAACGAGACAAGTTTTTTTAAATAGCTGGTTCATGTAAATTATGTGTTGTGAAAAATATTCCGCCTGGCTTTTGGCAATCTAAAATACAGGGAGGTAAAGCATAAAAATACCGCTTAATCATGTTCCAACATCAATCTTACAATAAATTGTAGGAACGGTCAACAACTATGCTTTGCGGCAATTAGGTGAGATCGGTGGTTGAGGGGATCATTGCGAACAACAGGAAATAATTAACTTACTTAGCTAAATTTTGACCCCTATGGAAATGGGATCTATGCCCAATTAAAAAATACGAAGGCCATGCTAGTCGTTTGCCAGGAGTGGTTGTATTTAGGCAGGATTAGTTTTAATTACCAGAATTTTTCAGTGCAATTGCAGGACCAAGGCTAACATAAAATAAGCCCACTGTGTTGCAGCGGGCTTATACCATTTATAAAAACCAAACTAACTACATTTTGGGAAGCAATACATGATCGATTACGTGTATCACGCCATTGCTTTGGTTTACATTAGCAATTGTTACATATGCAACTCCGCCGTTTTGATCTTGCAAGGCTAATTTTTTTCCTTTCATGGTAGCGGTTAAAGTACCACCAGCAACTGTTTTCAGCGTAGCCTTGCCTTTTCCTTTCTTAATTAATTTTGCAACATCTTTTGAACTGAACTTACCTGCTATTACATGGTAAGTGAGGATACCGGTAAGCGTAGCTTTGTTTTCTGGTTTCACCAGAGTAGCTACAGTGCCTGCAGGCAACAAATCGAAAGCTGCATTTGTGGGAGCAAATACTGTAAATGGACCAGCACTCTGTAATGTTTCTACCAGGCCTGCCGCTTTTACAGCAGCTACCAGCGTAGTGTGGTCTTTACTGTTCACTGCATTTTCTACAATGTTTTTGCTGGGATACATTGCTGCACCACCTACCATAACTGTTTTCTCCATTTGCGCAAATGTTGCATTGGTTGTAAGAGCAAGTACTGCCATCACAAAAAATCTACTAATCTTATTCATAACTTTTTTTTGTTTTATAAAAATTTGTACGCCCTCATTTACGGCATCTTCTAATGGCTGGATTTGTAACTACCAATATTTTTTCTGGAAGAAATTAAATTTAACTGACGTTACCTCTTTAAAATGAAAGTGTGATGCAACGAAACAATGGAGACCAGGAAATAACGA
This sequence comes from Ferruginibacter sp., assembly GCA_046597635.1. Lineage (GTDB taxonomy): Bacteria > Bacteroidota > Bacteroidia > Chitinophagales > Chitinophagaceae > Ferruginibacter. The sequence continues at coordinate 3,682 of JBKJKD010000209.1, forward strand.
TTGATTACGGACCGAATTCCTTGTAGGCTTTGTATTTCGTTGTGGCCTTGCTATCAAATACCTTGCGCTCCAGACCGCCGCACTTTTAAATTTTTTTAAGTGATAAATCCAAAAAAAAGCAGCGAAAATCGCTGCATTTTTTTTAATAGTCATTATCTTTTTTTGGTTTGGGCAAATTCTTTTTATCCGTTGTCGGTGGCTTCATGGTTGCCTTGGGTAAGTTGCCGTTGTCTTTTTTATCCTCCGGCTTTTTCTCCTCCGGCTTTGTTACATCAGGTTTCTTTTCCAATGCCGGCTTTACTTTCTTTTGCGTATCCACCGTTGGCGGTACGTAGATATCCGGCTCCAGAAAATCATCAGCATTACCATTGCCATTCTCTTCAATCAGGCTGTCGCCCTTATTTACGATATCGGCAAAATTGATATCTGCATAAATAGGATTATTCATCAATTCGGCAGGCGCAACAAATTCTTTTTGCCGTGTGAGCGGAATTTTTTTGTCTGCATATACTTTGCTCATAAATATACCCCACTTGGGTGCTGCCATTTCTGACCCACCGGCGTTTGAAGTATAAATGGGAATAAAAGGATCGCCACAACCAACCCATGTGCCCGCCAGTAACTCAGGGGTGTAACCTATAAACCAACCATCTGTATTGTTATCTGTGGTACCCGTTTTACCTGCCTTTTGCACAGGAATATCGTACGAGTTTAATCCTCTTGCCGTACCAATTTGCACTACGCCCTGCATAATTTTTACCATGGTGTAAGCATCAGCTTCACCAATAACCTGCTTGCTTTGTGCCACCGGAAATTCATGCAACAGGTTG
>JBKJKD010000214.1:0-4540 GCA_046597635.1 Ferruginibacter sp.
GTCTTCATTTTTTTGTGCCTCGCCGATGAAGTTGGTTAACTGAGCAGGGTTTGTAATTATTTCCTGATAAAGCGCCTGTCTGTTTTCTTCTACCTGCAATGTTTTGCTGGCATTAAAGGTTGTTTTGCAACTAAGCATTGTTCCAACGAATCCAATTGCCATTAAAATATTTACTGTTGTTTTCATGTTATTCATTTTTAGATTATTTAATGTGTGTTTAATTTTGAAATCAATTTATTCGTTTCTGGATCTGAGGAAATCCCGTAACCATTTACCAACAAACCTTTCGTTCCAAACTTTGGTGAGGAGATGGCAAATAATATAGACTGGTCATCTGGGTTTGTTTGCCCCTCAAACCGATACACTTTGTCAATTTCAAAATCATCAGGAGACAGTATCATGCCTGCCTCCTGATGTACGAGATGTTCCTGATCGACATTAAAGTCTATCGTGTAGCCTTCTTTTTTTAAACCATTGATGGTTTCGGATAATGTGCCATAACTTTCTTTCATAAACGGATTTTCATTTCGTTTTTTATTCATCCAGATGCAAAAAACCAAATCGACTCATCAACGTTCATCTTCATAACCAGGCACCGTACCTTCATCGGTGAAGCCCTTGCCCGCCTGGGCTTTTACATTGTTAACTGCACTTGTTATAATATTATCAAGCGCATCGGCAGTAGCAGGTTTGCCTTTTTTGAATTTATTTACGGGATTACTTCCCGGGCCGGTCTTTTTTTCAACTTTTGTTGCTGGAATTACTTTTTCTTCTTTTTTCATTTGTCTTTTTTTATTATTAAAAAATATTTAATCAGTAGGTAAAATTTCTTTGTTAAGAAAAAATGATAGTTCGGGGCAATGGAAAATGGGCAATGCGTGCCCCTATAGAATGCAGGGGGGCAATCGTAATATATTCACGATTAACTGGTCACTATTCACCATTCACTATTCCACCATTCACCATTCACCATTCACTAGTAACATAACTCAATCCTAATAGGTTAATCCCTCAATAGGCATGGGAAAAATAAAGTCTACAAAGACATTGTGATGAGCTTTTGAAACATGATCTTTAAAAGACTTCATGCTGCGATGCATTACTTCGCTATACACCTTTCCCAACTTTGAAACAATTTTTTCCAAATCTGCTAAATGCATTTTGATGGCGCTAATTCGTTTATCGTTTTCTACAGGTAAATCATGATCAAGTTGCACCATATTTCGTTCAAAAACCTTATCAGCGGCTTCATAGAAACCCGCCAGCAGCGGATCACAGGAATATGTTTTGATATGAGAAAACTTGATTGCTGATTTTTTTTCAGTGTCATCGAGTTTGCTATCGCTATTGGCGGCAAGCAGGGTTATATACACAGGAAATTTAAGCAGCGCTTCATTTTCCTTCATAGAAATATTTTCAATAGGATTCATGTTCTATTATTTAATGATTAAACCAACGACAGTAAGGCATCTAACTTACTGTCAAATACAAAAAGGTTCCTTAAGTTTTTGTACATAGACAGTCGAACAAAAACGACATCTCGTAGATGAACATTTATCATTTTTTACGTCGTGACTTGGTGACCCATCCCGCAATTATTACCACAAGAACGAGCATAAAAAACCACCATCCCATATGCATACCCCAGAAATAATAACCGTCATTCATGTTCATGATATTTGTTTTAACAGCTTAGTGAATTAATGATTGATCTGTGTATCTAAAGTAGACCGGATGAAGATGCTTAAGCCCGGAGCTCTGAAATACTGTAACCAGTGTTACGGAACGCATCCCGAAGGGTGTCTGTTTCAATTTCCTCAGATGAAGTAACTTCTGCTTCCTTCTTTCCCAGGTCAACTGTTACGGAGGTTACGCCATGCACACCCGATAATTTTTGTTTAACTGATGACACACAGCCACCGCAACTCATACCACCGATATGGTAAGTATGTGAGATTGATTTTTCCATAATTTTTAATTTTAATAATTACTATTATTTGATGTTATTCAGCGGTAATTAATTTTTCTTAGCCAACTCCATTCCACACTTAGAACATTTGCCGGGCTTATCGCTTGCAACTTCTGCGTGCATGGGGCAACTGTACATTTTCATTACTTCCATCTTCATTTGTTCTTTTTTAGACTTTTTAAGGTCCATCCCACATTTAGAACATTTACCAGGTTTATTACTGGTAACCTCCCGGTGCATAGGGCATGAGTAATTCTTCGCCATCTTATCTTTTTTCATCATCTGCATTTTCATTTTGTCGCTACACATTTTTCCGCTCATTTGCATGCAATCGCCTTCCTTCATCGTCATCTTTTTTCCGTCTTTCATGATACATTCGCCGGTAGTCATACATTTTGTACCATTTTTCATGGTCATGTCTTTTTCCATCGGCATTGTTTTACCATTTTTCATTACCATCATTTTGCCGTCCATCATCATACAACAATCCTTCATCATTGCAGATTTGGTTTTGGATTGTGCAAAAGAATTACTTGTTGTGAAAGACATTACCAGCATAAGCATTGAAGCGAATACCAATGGAATTATGTTTTTAATTTTCATCTTATTTATTTTATAAGTTATCGTCAGATGCGCTGTTGACCGTTCTTCAGGTATGCTGTTGCCCATTTCAATCAATCTGTCTTTACTAAGTCCATCCCACACTTGGAGCATTTACCAGGTTTGTCTGATTTAACTTCCGGGTGCATGGAGCAAGTATAAGTTCCTGAACTCATAGACTGTTTGGAGCCTTGCTTTGCGCTATGAAGCCACAATTCATGTTGAATCTTTTTCATCGTTTTATTTTTATTGATAATTAAAATTGATTTTCCCCGGTGTTGCTTTTACGACCGCAAGAGGGATTTATTTTTTGGGGCCGTAGACTTTTAGTATCTAACTGTGCTCTGTTGGATCTTCTACACATAGTAGCGGCAAACCATGCTCCAAATAGCCTGAAATGGCTACCTATAGAATGTTAATTATTTGGACAGCAAATACCCTGTAAATACTACCAATAAACATAGATTGAAGCGGACCACATCTATAATATTTTATTGTGAATCCATGTGCTTCTCATAACGAGGTATTAAGACCCCACAAGGAGAGATAAGGGAGCATGCCGAATCACTTTTAAATGATCTGACAATTATTTTACAGAGTTTACCTCTTGCAGGCGGTTTAGCATCAAGCATTAAAAAAATTACATTTTCATTCCAGCCATCGGATCGGCGCCTTTCTTAAAAATATATTCACTGTTTATCAGGTAAGCACCGCTCGTTACTATAATATCGCCAGCCTTCAAGCCTGATTTTATTTCAATCAGATCGCCTGTTTCCATTCCCGTTATCACCATCCTGTTTTGGTACGTATTCTTCCCGGTTTGTATCCAAACCGTTGCAGCCTTTCCATCCCGTAAAACCGCATCAATAGGTAAGGAAAGCATATTATGTTGGCGACTTTTTATAAATACATACGCCGACATTCCGGGTTTTAGCTCGTTGCCGGGATTGGGGATGGTTACTCGTATTAAATTAATTCTTGTATCCCGGTTTATCTCAGGATTTACAAATTCAATTTTCCCCTGTATTTTTTTGCCGGGCAGGTCTGGGATTTGCACTTCGGCGATTCCGTTTCTGTCTATTTGAGATAGTTGAGAAGAATACACCTGCGCTTCGGCCCACACCGTAGATAAATCTGCCAGTTGCATCAGGGTGCCGCCTTCCATGGTATAATCGCCTTCCTGTACCGCCAGCGTAGTGATGTAGCCGCTTGCATTGCTGTAAAAAATCGTAGTCGGGGATGTCTTCCTGGTTCTTTCGATTTCTTCTATTTGTGCTTCGGTCATACCCCAAAGCAATAGTTTGAATTTTGCACTTTGTATAAGCCGGTTAAAATCAATTATGGTATTATCAAGGGTACTTTTTTGTTCTAAAGCGAGAACGAGCTCCTGCTTTGAATTATTCAGTTCTTCGCTGTACAAATCATATAGCCTGTCTCCCTTTTTAATGTAGTCGCCGATATTTTTGAAATACAGTTTTTCAATTCTACCCATTACTCTTGCACTTATGGAAGTTGTTTTCATTGCGTTTATACTCAGTGTGGCAGCTAAAACTATTTTATCGCCCAACATGCCGCTGTTAATAGTATCTGTATGAATATTGCCCAACTGTACCTGCTGGTCGCTCAGTGTTATAGCATCTGCGCTTGAATCATTTCCTGAGCGATTGTCTTCACTCATTGTTGCATCTCCACCATCAGTGCTGCCCATACCAGGCATATTTACCATACTGTCTTTTTGTTTGTTGGCTTTATACTGCCCTCCTTCGGCAGTGGAAGGCATTTGCAGGTCTGTCGTCTCCCCGCTTTTATCTGCTTGCTTATTGCTATTGCATGCCAAGAGTAACATTGTAATTACTGTTATCCAGATTATTTTCATCATCATTTATTTAATCCTTATAAAACTTTCACTGTCCATGAGGAACTGTGCATTGCGCACTACCGTATCCGTTAAAACCAATCCGCTGGTAATTT
>JBKJKD010000011.1:0-2934 GCA_046597635.1 Ferruginibacter sp.
GCTAACCGTAAAGAGTGGATCAACTACTGCGAAGAAAAATCAATTCCCTTCCGTGGTTACTATGGTGAGGTAATTCCTGACCGTACCTATCATTTGTATAAATTTTCGCATGGTGCCATTGGTGCAGCAGCTGCCGGTGATATATCAACAGAAAGCTGGGGGTTATTAAAAAGAGCTGCGGCTGTTTTCTCCTTAGCCTATTCACGGTTTAAAGATCTTACACAAGCAAGAATAGATTTACAACGATTAAAAGAAGAAAAGAAAAGAGCCGAAGATGCATTAACCAATTTGCAGGCTGCACAAAAACAATTGGTGCAATCAGAAAAAATGGCCAGCCTTGGTGAGCTCACAGCAGGTATTGCCCACGAAATTCAGAACCCATTAAACTTCGTTAATAATTTTTCTGAAGTAAGTAAGGAGTTATTGGATGAAATGAAAGATGAATTGGAAAAAGGTAACCTGGATGATGTTGGGTATATCATGAAGGATGTAATACAAAATCTGGAAAAAATAAATCACCATGGCAAAAGAGCAGGAGATATTGTAAAAGGAATGTTGCAACATTCAAGAAGTAGTTCTGGCGTAAAGGTGCCAACAGATATTAATGCTTTGTGCGATGAATATTTAAGATTGAGTTATCATGGTTTAAGAGCAAAAGACAAAAATTTTAATGCAACATTGAAAACTGATTTTTATGCAATGCTCGAAAAAATAAATATCATTCCACAAGATATTGGAAGAGTTGTGTTGAATTTATTGAATAATGCTTTTTATGCGGTGAGTGAAAGGCTTAAGGCTTGTCAGGTTGAGCTTGTCGAAACCGACAATACTAATGTAAGCAATGCCGCCCTTCGACCCTTCGACAAGCTCAGGGTGACAGCTCAGGGTGACATTGCTTACACGCCTACAGTTTCTATCAGTACAAAAATGATAAATGATAAAGTAGAAATAAAAGTATCCGACAATGGCGGCGGCATTCCACAAAAAGTATTAGATAAAATATTTCAACCATTCTTTACTACTAAGCCAACAGGGCAAGGAACAGGGTTGGGATTGAGTTTAAGTTATGATATTGTAAAAGCGCATGGTGGAGAATTGAAGGTGGAGACGAAAGAGGGAGAAGGAACAATATTTATTATTCAGTTATCAAATTCTTAAACCAACTCATGAAACACTATATAAAGTATTTTTTCTTACTCTTCATTCCTTCCCTTCTGGCAGCACAGAAAAACCCTTATTGGGAAAATCCGAAGCATGAAGAAATCAGCAGTATGCGTACAACCTTCAACAATGAATTGAATGATAGTACCCGGATGTACATAAGCAGGCGGTTAGGGACATTTTATTTTGAAATAAACACAGATAGCTCACTTTATTTTCTGGAACATGAATTGTCAATAGCCCAAAAATTAAATTTAAAATTGTGGCAAGCAGATGCCTGGTGCCAGATTGGGTATGTTAGTTCTTTAATGTCCAATTATTCTAAAGCTTTAAGTTCTCTATTAACTGCTTTAAAAATTTCGGAAGACGAAGCAAGTGAAAAAAGCATTTGGAGAATTTCATATTTCACCAAAGACAATAATCCACAGACCGCAGGGCTAATTGTTGTTGCAAGTACACTTCATAATTTAGGACATTTATATGGTTGGACCAGGAATACAGAGAAACAACTTGCAAAATATTTAGAAGCACTTAAGATTACAGAAAAGACTAAAGACCTAGCCCTTCTAACTTTAGTTCATATGAACATAGGTGATGTTTATCAAAAGATGAACTTATTAAAAACTGCACTTGATTATGAACAAAAAGCATTAAAATATTCTGATTCTTCCGGATTTATAAAATACAAAGGGCTGATTTTATCCAGAATTGGAGATATAAGCATAAAGCAGGGAAAATATGATATTGCAAAAAAATCCTTTTTAGAATCAATTAAAACACATGAAGAACAATCGGTTTACTCTTTTTTGGCCGAAGCTTGTGTATCATTATCAAATCTATATTTAAAGACTGCTGATTTAGATTCAAGCTTTTATTATGCCAATAAAGGTCTGAATGCTTCACTCGCAACTGGCTACTCTGTTGAAACATTAAATGCCTATAAGGTGCTTTCTTCCATATATAATGCCAAGGGCATAATTGACAGTGCTTTTAAATATCAGAAACTTGCTTTCGCTATTAACGACAGCTTATTCACAATTGAAAAAAACAATCAATTTCAAAATATCAATCTGGAAGAGCAGCAACGTTTACAAGAACAGGAAAAAACAAATATAAAAACACAAAACCAAACTAGAACTTATGCATTCATGACTGGATTAGCAGTATTCTTGCTTATTGGATTATTATTATATCGAAACAATCGCCAAAAACAAAAAGCCAATCTTGTTCTACAAGAACAAAAACAAAAAGTTGAAACAACTTTACAGGAATTACAAATAACACAAAAGCAACTCATCCAATCAGAAAAAATGGCTTCACTCGGAGAACTCACTGCTGGTATTGCGCATGAGATTCAGAATCCGTTAAATTTTGTAAATAATTTTAGTGAGGTGAATATGGAGCTAATAGAAGAACTGAAAACCGAGGTGAGATCTCTCGCTACGCTCGAGATGACGGAAAGTAAATTAGCGATGACGAAAAATAAAATCGAGATGACGGAACAGATGATTGATGATATAAAAGCCAACTCCGAAAAAATAAATCATCACGGACAACGAGCAGCAGATATTGTAAAAGGAATGTTGCAGCATAGCCGCAGCAGCAGCGGTGTAAAAGAACCAACTGATATCAATGCATTATGTGATGAGTATTTAAGATTGAGTTATCATGGTCTACGTGCAAAAGACAAAAATTTTAATGCAACAATGAAAACTGATTTTGATAAATCAATCGGCAACATCAATATTATTCCACAGGATATAGGAAGAGTGG
>JBKJKD010000032.1:0-3624 GCA_046597635.1 Ferruginibacter sp.
AATGGATGGATAATAATAAAGACTAGTAAAGCACCAAAACCTGTTACTGCTATTGCTATCAGCACTTTTGGCCAAAGCACATCCGCTTCAAAAATTGGGATAATTTCGTTGAACAACATTTTTAAATTCAGGAAGATCAATACGGTTGCAATCAGCCATGCAGCTATCTTGGTGATGGGTTTGATCACAAAATTACCCATCGTTTTTTTGTCGCTCACAAATTGTATCAGGGGTATTACTGCATACCCAAGCTGTAGGCTAAGCACTACCTGGCTGCCTATTAGCAATGCATCTACACGATTTTCTCCATAAATGCCAATCACAATCACCGCCGGTACAATGGCTACGAGCCTTGTAAGCAGCCTGCGTAAAATAGGGTTAAGGCGAAGACTCAAATAACCTTCCATTACAATTTGCCCGGCAAGTGTGCCGGTAACCGTGCTGCTTTGCCCGGCGGCTATTAAAGCAAGGGCAAAAAGGATGGGTGCAGTGTTGCCAAGGAAGCTGGGTAACAACCGGTGCGCTTCTTTAATTTCTGCCACATGCGAATTACCCGTTTTAAAAAACACCGAAGCTGCAAGAATGAGAATTGCAGCATTTACCAGGAAGGCAATGTTCAATGCCACAGTTGTATCAATGCGATTGAATTTTATTGCCTGCCGTATGCCGGCATCTGTTCTTTCTATTTTTCTCGTTTGCACCAGGGCAGAATGGAGGTATAAATTATGAGGCATTACGGTAGCACCAATAATACCGATGGCTATGTACAAGGCCTCGTCATTTAATACTGTGGGTATAAAGCCCAGGGCAACTTCACCCAATATTGGTTTAGCCAAAATGATTTCTACGAGAAAAGAGATTGCAATAACGGCCACGAGCGAAATGATGAAAGCCTCCATTTTGCGAATGCCCAACTTTTGAAGATACAGCAAGAGGAAGGTGTCCAGAATTGTAATGCTCACGCCCCATATCAATGGCAGGCCCGTGAGCAATTGGATGCCGATGGCCATTCCTAAAACCTCTGCAAGGTCTGTAGCAGCAATGGCTACTTCTGCAAGGATGTACAACACAAAATTCACAGCCCTCGGGTAGGTTTCCCGGTTAGCTTGTGCAAGGTCTCTGCCTCTAACAATACCCAGGCGGGCACTCAAACCCTGTAGCAACAATGCCATCAGGTTGCTCATCAATAACACCCAAATAAGTGTGTAGCCAAATTTACTTCCGCCCGCAAGGTCTGTGGCCCAGTTTCCGGGATCCATGTAGCCTACGCTAACCAGATAGGCAGGGCCCAAAAAAGAAAAAAGACGGCGCCATCCTTTTGGCTTTAAGGATGTATTCACCGTCTGGTGTACTTCGCTTAGAGAATCAGCATTGCTGTATTGCTTGTTCATATGGTACAGTAAATGTTTTTGGCTACCTGGCTGCTTAGCACAGCATCTGGTAGTTTGTCAATTTTAATTTCTACGCTGCCATCAAATTCAAAGCGCTTTGTTACTTTTATTTTGGTGCCAATGGCAATTTGGTAGTGTTTCAAAAGATCAAGCATGGTAACACTTTGGTCCTGTATGTAATTTACAATAGCTGTTTTTTTTAGAGGGACCTCCAGGAGATTGCTTCTTTTTAAACTGCTCATTTTACCCCGGCTGTTGGGGATGGGGTCTCCGTGAGGATCGAAGGATGGGGACTCCAGGAAGTCATCCAGCCTCTTGATCAGTTCTACGCTGTTGATGTGTTCCAGTTCCTCGGCAATGTCATGCACCTCGTGCCAGGCAAACCCAAGTTTGTTTACCAGGAAGTATTCCCAGAGCCTGTGCTTGCGCACAATGGATAATGCAAGTTTGTTTCCTGCTTCGGTCAATACAAAGCTTTTGTAGGGCTCATAATCCACCAGCTTTTTTTTCTGTAACTTTTTTAGCATGTCCGTGACCGATGCTGCCTTGGTGTTTACCATGGCAGCCAGCATGGTAGCATTCACCCTTTGGTGTTGTACCTGTAGGTGGTAAATGCTTTTGATGTAGTTTTCTTCGCTGATGGAAAAGTTCATATCTATGAAAAATAAAGTTAGACAAACCTAAAAATTTAATTTCAAACTGCCATTAAAAAAAATATTCTTTAACGTGCCGTAGGCTTTAATGTGTGAATTTGACACGCAATAGTTATTTAATTTATATTGCAGCCTAATCAAATTATTCAAAATGGATTTTAGACAGTTTCAGGTCCCTTATGAAGTAGATCCTTTGTATGGTAAAAAGGTTTCCTATTTTTCGATGGAGTTTGCGGTGCATCAGCCGCTAAAAATTTATAGTGGAGGTTTAGGCTACTTAAGTGGATCGCATTTGCGCAGCGCATACGAGTTGCGACAAAATCTTGTGGGCGTGGGCATTTTATGGAAGTATGGTTATTACGACCAGTCCCGTAACCCAGACCAAACATTACAGGTGCAGTGGAACGAAAAAATTTACAATTACCTGGAGGATACTGGGATAAAATTCCAAATTGAAATTCACCAACACCCAGTATGGGTAAAGGCTATGTACTTAAACCCGGAAACGTTTAAAACGGCGCCTTTGTTTTTGTTGAGTACAGACTTGCCGGAAAATGATTATGTTTCTCAAACCATTTCGCACAAACTTTACGATGCCAACGTAGCTACCAAAGTGGCCCAGTTTATTTTATTGGGCGTAGGTGGTGCCAAGCTGATGGATGAATTAAACTTTAACCCAGATCGTTACCACCTGAATGAGGCACACGGTATTAGTGCTGCATTTTACCTGTACAAAAAGTGGGGTAGCAAGCAGGCCGTTACAGATAAACTGGTGTTTACAACACATACACCAGAAGAAGCAGGTAACGAAAAACATGACTTATACCTTTGCGAAAAGATGAGTTATTTCTGCGGCCTCTCTATGGATGAAGTACGCAAATTGGCAGGTGTTACCGGCGATCAGTTTGATCATTCTCTTACCGCTTTAAGGTTTGCAAGGCTGGCCAACGGCGTAAGCCAGCTGCATGGTGAAGTGAGCAGAAAGATGTGGGGTAAGTACGAAGGTATCTGTGAAATTAAGGCCATCACCAATGCACAAAACTGGCATTACTGGGCCGACAAACAATTGTATAAATTTATAGATGATCACCAGCAGGATGCATTTATAGACCGCAAAAGATATTTAAAGAAGAGAGCCTTTGATGTGGTAGCAGACCAAACCGGCAAATTAATGAACCCAGATGTTTTCACCATCGTATGGGCCCGAAGGTTTGCAGGTTACAAACGAGCGGACTTACTCACAAGAGATGAGGACCGCTTCCGTGCGCTGATGTCAAATACCAAATATCCTGTTCAGATCATTTGGGCAGGTAAACCTTACCCGGTTGATTATCCCGCCATCAGTGATTTTGACATGCTCGTAAACCTGAGCAAGCAATACGATAACATAGCAGTGTGCACGGGTTACGAACTTACGCTGAGCAAAAGACTGAAGCAGGCTTCTGATGTGTGGTTGAATACGCCACGAGTACCCAGGGAAGCCAGTGGTACCAGTGGTATGACGGCGGCTATGAATGGCTCTGTAAACTTCAGCACCAACGATGGCTGGATCTGCGAATTCATCAACCACGGTAACAATG
>JBKJKD010000027.1:0-4729 GCA_046597635.1 Ferruginibacter sp.
CAAATGGTAGGCGTGCTGCGGCACGGCATAAGCTGCGCTGGCATTGGCAGCGAAGAATTGGATGATATTGTAGTGTTTGATGATGAAATCAGTAACAAATCTAAATACGTGTGTTTGTTCGATCCGCTGGATGGTAGCAGCAATATTGATGTGAACGTTTCCATCGGCACCATTTTCAGTATATTTAAAAGAGTGAGCCCGTTGGGTTCGCCAGCCATTGAAGCAGATTTTTTGCAGGCCGGAACCAAACAGGTGGCTGCAGGATATATTATTTATGGATCATCAACCATGCTGGTGTATGCCACCCGCCGGGGTGTAAATGGTTTTACACTCGACCGCTCCATCGGGGAATTTACCCTTAGCCATCCCGATATCAGATGCCCGGAAATTGGTAAAATGTATTCCGTCAATCACGGTAATTTTTTTCAGTACGAGGAAAATATTCGGCAGTACATCAATGTTTGCCAGAAAAAAGATAAGACCAATGGCGGACCCTACACGCAGCGTTACATTGGCAGTATGGTAAGCGATGTACATCGAAATCTTATCCGGGGTGGAATCTTTATGTATCCGGGCACCATGAATCGCCCTAAGGGTAAACTGCGCCTGATGTATGAGTGCAACCCTTGTGCTTTCATAGTGGAAGTTGCGGGTGGAAAATCTACCGATGGTACCCAATCCATATTAGACATTGTGCCGCAAAGCCTTCACGAGCGTACACCCTTTTTTGTAGGTAGCTTAAAAATGATGGAAGAACTGGAAACACATTTAAACGATTAAAGGATGGACGACCAGGAAATTCGTATTGTAGCCTTTGAGCAACAAGATGCAGAAGATTTTAAAGCGATAAATATTCAATGGCTCAATCAATACGGGCTGCTTGAGGCACCAGATCTACTGGTGCTCAACAACCCGCAGGGGGAGATTATTGATAAAGGTGGTGCAATTTTTTTAGCGAAGTGCAATGGGGTAGTGGTTGGCACGGCAGCAATAATAAAAGAAACTTTCCTGCAATATGAATTGGTAAAGATGGGAGTGCTTGATGGTTACAAGGGTAGGGGCATCAGCAAAATGCTCATAGAAGCTTGCCTGCAGCGAGCACAGCTACTAGGGGCAAAGCGAGTTTACTTGCAGTCAAACAGCCAGTTGAAAACGGCAATTGGCTTGTATGAACGATATGGATTCAAACATATCCCGGTGCAGGATGCGCACTACCTTACAGCAGATGTAATGATGGAGTTGCTCTTGTAAAGCAATTATTGACTCATTATAACTGCCTAATATGTAATTGCATTTATCGTGTTCTATTTTGCTTTATAAAGTGATAAATATTATCAAAGGGGCAGATTTGCCGACAATAATTTCTTTAAGACCTTGTAATGAAAACAATAATTTCAGTAAAAAATTTGGTGAAGAACTACGGCAACTTTAAAGCCGTTAAGGATATCTCTTTTGATGTATACGAGGGAGAGATTTTCGGGTTGCTTGGCCCCAATGGAGCTGGCAAATCTACCACACTCGAAATTATGGAAACGCTGCGTATCAAAACCAGCGGGCAGGTAATGATTGGTGGCTTTGACCTGGATAAGCAGGCAGACGATATTAAAAAAATCATTGGGGTACAATTACAGTCTTCCGGTTTTTACCCGGGACTAAACCTTGTAGAACTCATCCATTTATTTGGAGGCCTTTACAACAAACAGGTAGACCCAATGGAATTGCTCAGGAAAGTAAACCTGCAAGACAAGGCAAAAAATAAAAGCAAGGAATTAAGCGGCGGTCAACGACAACGTTTCTCCATCGCAACCACGCTAATCAACCAGCCAAAAATAGTTTTTCTGGATGAGCCCACAACCGGCCTCGATCCGCAGGCACGCCGAAATCTTTGGGAGCTCATCAAAGAAATAAGAGACAATGGTGCTACAGTAATACTTACCACCCACTATATGGATGAGGCAGAACAACTCTGCGATCGTATTGCCATCCTGGACGAGGGTAAGATCATACAATTAGACTCGCCCGATAAAATGATAGATGATCTTGTAGCCAGTGGCTTTGAGCGCCCAAAACAGGTAAAGGCTGCCAGTTTGGAAGATGTTTTTATACATTTAACAGGCAAGGAGATGAGGGATGAATAAAAGTGCTTTTATTTGTAAAAAATTTTTAAAATTTAAAATAAACAACCACGATGAAAAAAACAGCCTTGTGCCTCCTGGCCGCTGTAACCGTATCTTTCGGTGCAATTGCACAAACAAAAAAGCCCGTAGTAAAAATGGCTGCTAAACCGGTTGCGAAATCTGTTGTAGTTACCCCGTTAATGAAAAACAGTACGGATAGTTTTAGTTACGCTGTAGGCTTAAACATTGCTACCAGTATGAAACAGCAAGGTGTTACCAGCATCAACGGTACACTTATGCAAAAAGCCATTGATGATGTGCTAAAAGGACGTAAACTTTCTTTAACAGAAGAGCAGGCAAATATGACCTTGCAGGCAAAAATGCAGGAGCTTTCCGAGAAAAAATCGGCTGGCGAAAAAAATAAAGGCATGGCATTTTTGGAAGCTAACAAAAAAAGGCCGGGGGTAAAAACGCTTGCTAACGGGTTACAATACGAAGTGCTAAAAGCAGGCGAAGCCAATGGTATGAAACCAACTGCGCAGGACACTGTGGTGGTGCATTATTTAGGCACTTTGATTGACGGTACTAAATTCGATGCTTCTACTGACAGGGGCGAGCCGGCAGAATTTCCTGTTGGCGGCGTTATACGTGGCTGGACAGAAATTTTGCAATTGATGACAACGGGCGATAAATGGAAAGTGGCCATACCGAGCGACCTGGCTTATGGCGATAGGGGAGCGGGTGCTGCCATTCCTCCTGGAGCTGCCCTCGTTTTTGAAATAGAACTATTAAAAATTAAGCCTGCAACAAAATAAGATGGATCAACTTCAATACCCCATCGGCAAATATATTGAGCAACCATTCTCCCATAAGCAATTGGGAGAATGGCTGCTGGATATAAAAACGCTGCCGATGCATTTGGAGCATGCCATTTTGAATTTAGATGAGGCTGCTTTGCAATCCCCTTACCGGCCCGGTGGCTGGACGAGGTCGCAGGTGGTGCATCATGTAGCAGACAGTCATATGAATGCCTATATACGTTTCAAACTTGCCCTTACCGAAGATAACCCCACGATTAGGCCATACGACGAAAATGCCTGGGCACAACTGGCGGACACCAGGAATCTTCCACTTAATATTTCTTTAACTCTATTGTTTTCTTTACATCTCCGCCTCCATGAAATATTAAAAAATTTGAAGGACGAAGATTGGAGTCGTACTGTATATCACCCCGAGCATCAAAAAACGATGACGCTCTGGTACCTGCTTGGCATGTATGCCTGGCATGGCCGCCATCATGTGGCGCATGTAAAAATTCCTTTTGTAATACCGGGCTAGATGCTGGCTCAATTTGCGAGTTAGCCCAATTTTTTTGTGGCCGGCAGTTGTAGTTTAACCCAGCATCCTTGTGTCAACTGCCTACCGTCAAACAGGCTCACTTGTGCGGTATACCTTTTGGCAACGCATTCCCGAATTCCTGATGCTATGCTTTTAAACCAATCAACGTCCCTTGCTTTAGTCTTCGATTATTTCATAAAAATACAATCACCCATTTTTTAGACCATTACTTATGCCTTCTTTTAAAACGCTCAGTACAGCATTCATCAACAAGCACATTTACTTTACCGCACGCAAAGATGCTTATGAAACTCCCGACGGAAAGGTTGTAGATCCTTATTTTGTAGTGGAACTACCCGTGAGCGTATGCGCAATGGCTATAACCGAAAACAATGAAGTGCTGATGGTGGAGCAGTACAGGCACCCCATAGGTAAAAAAATACTGGAGTTGCCCGGCGGTTTTGTAGATGAAGGCGAAGCACCCCAGCAAGCCATAGCCCGGGAGTTGCTGGAAGAAACCGGTTATAGCTTCGCAAGTTTTCATTACCTCGGCCAAACCGCTGCCAACCCCGGCGTGCTAAATAATTTCACCCATTTATTTCTTGCCATTGCTGGCAAAAAAGTGGCCGGGCAATCGCTGGATGCTAATGAGGAAATAGAAATTCATTTTAAGTCGCTGGGAGAAGCAAGGCAACTATTGCTAGAGAACAAAGTAGAGCAAGCGATGCATGCGTTGTGCATGTTCTATGCATTCCAGTTTTTAGAAACTCAGGTAAAAGGGTAGATGCTTTGGATGGGAATTTAGCACCTTACTCAATTTCTCCGATTATAAAAAAACTGCCGCAGATCATAATCACATCGTGGTCGCCGGCGTGCTTTTTCGCCGCTTCAATGGCTTCATTTACATCATCAAAGCCGGCACCCGTTAAGCCCTTTTGCGAAGCTATATTTTTCAATTCTTCGTAAGGCAATGCCCGGGGAATATGTGCGTTGGTAAAATAAAAAACCGCATCTTTTGGGAAAAGCTCCAGCACATGCTCCACATCTTTGTCTTTTACAAAACCGAGCACAAAGTGTAACCGGGCAGCCGGATAATTATTTTCTAACTGGAAAAGTACCTGTTTTATACCATCCACATTGTGCGCAACATCCCGGATAATAGTCGGATGGTTTTGAACAATATCCCAGCGGCCACGCATACCCGTTAGTTCTTTCACATGTTCTAATGCGTTCTTCAGCACTGCTTCCGGAATCTTGTATCCTAAAACTCTCAA
>JBKJKD010000260.1:0-3148 GCA_046597635.1 Ferruginibacter sp.
TGTATATGCTTATACCTACACACATCTTAACAATACCAGCACGGCAGGCTACAAGTTTTTTGCTACCGATGATAACGGCAACGCCGCCACTACCATCAACACAAATTATGTGAGTGGCCCCATCATTACCGATCAGCAGATTGACCTGAGAATTTTTGCAAATGACATTACATTTAGCAAAGCCAATCCTGCCCCAGGCGAACCATTTACTGTGTTTGCGAAAATCAGTAATAACACCGCATTGCCGGCAACCAATGTGCCAGTTAAGTTTTATAGGGATACCATTCTCATAGGCAGTGATGTAATACCTGCAGTGAATGCAATTTCCAGCACAAGTATCAGCCGTACATTATCATTTGCTGCAGAAGGATTTTATCCCATAAAAGTTTGGATAGATAGCAGCAATACAATAGGCGATCTTAACCCACTGAACAACTATGCCATCAGGCCGGTCATTGTGGGCTCTCCCAATTTGCCCGGTGGTATAACGGTAACCACTACTGCAAGTATGCAACAATGCCCGCAGGTAAAAGTATTGATATCCGGTACTGCCATATACTTTGGCACAGGCAGCCCAACAGCAGTAGCAGGTGCAGAAGTAACCATCAATACAGGTACACAAACCATTACCACTACCACCAATGCAAATGGTTTTTATAGCTATCTGCTTACAGGGGTAACCTGCGGCGGCAGCTTCACGTATAATGTGAGCATTACAGATTTCACCTTTACCAGCAGCCTCGTTACAAACGCCATTGCATTACCGTGCCCTGCACCCAATGCATGCGTGGCACCGCCATCTCTGGGAGGAACGTTTGCAACTTCCAGCACCAATCCGTGCAGCAACTTAGTGGGTGGTACAGGCGCAGTGAGCATTAAATTAAAGTATCGTGAACGCAACCTGGCTAATTTCTGGAATGCATTTGACCAGATTATAAAAGATACCCTTAGAGTATTCCAGGATGGAGTTTTGATTCAAACACTTGGCAGTGCCGATTATTCGCATGGCCCGGGCAATGAAGTGACAGTGCCTATCAATGTACCTTTAACATCTACCACAGCAACTACTATTACTGCTACGCTCAGCTATGTATATGTTGAGTATTTACAAATACCTAGCTCCATTTACCCTGGTACCTACATACCTATGTCGCATAGCGGTAGCACTACCATTAACCCGGTAGCCAGCCAGCCGGATCTTACCATACAAAGTTTTGCGCAAACCAGTTACACGTCCTTTGGGTTTAACAATGCCAATATAAAATGTGTAGCGGCAGGTGCTCATACCGTAAAAATATATGACTCCATACCGGGTGGTGCCATTACTTTAATAGATACAAGAAGCATCGCTTCTTTGGCAGCTGGTGGAGCAATCAATATAAGTTATAGCGACCCAACAATTAGTTCAGGCACGCATATCATCAAGGTAAAAACAGATGCAGATGGAACCGTAACAGAAACCAATGAAACAAACAACGAGTTCCTGTTTACCATTGTAGTACCGCCATCTGAATTAACGGTTACAAAAATAACCACTTCGCCTGCTGACTTAAATGTTGGAAGCAGTACAAGGTTTACGGCCACTATAAAAAACACAGGCAGACGCACCGGAACTTTTGCCGTGCGGTTTAGGGCAAACGGGATACAGATCGGCGCCTTAAAAACCATTACCCTTATAAATGAAAACAGTACAACAACCGTTATTTCAGATCCCTATACGGTTATCAATGCAAGCAACGATTGTGGCGTAACCATCGATGCTTTTGCAGACATCAATACCCAAGTAATAGAATCGGACGAAACAAATAATAGCCGGCAAATTACGCTGGGTACCGATTTGGCTCCTTATCAAATTTCCGGCGAAGTAGGATCTGCAGCTAACCCTGCAGTGGTGAGGGTTTTCACAACCAACCAGTTTTATCCAGCAGTAAGAAACATAGGCGAAAGAGATGCTGATAACGTATCGGTAAGATTTACACTTGGCGGAAACTGGATTGGCGCCGATACCGTTGGTTACGTAAAAGCGGGTGAGATCTTTGCCGCACATGCGTCCTTTACCCGCATGTTTACCCTCCCTGGTAATTATGTTGTACGGGTAACGGCGGATACCGCCAATACGATTTGCGAAAGCGATGAAGCTAATAACCAGGGTGATTTTCACATTCGGGTAGTGGAAGCAAAACCTGATCTGGAAGTGTTGTCACAATATATTTCACCCAGCAGCCTTAACCCAAATATTGCACAGGGCATTACGTTGGTAGGCACGGTAAAAAATATGGGTGGCAATATTAGCACAGCAAGTGTTTTAAGATTTTTGGTAGATGATGTACAACTGGGCGCAGATGTTCCGATCAATGCGATATTGCCCGGCAGAGATACCACGGTGGCTGCTACTGCAACATATTCCTCTATTATACCAGGCGTAAAAATTATGAAGATAGTAGCAGACCCTGCGAATACCATGGTGGAAGAAAGAGAAGATAACAACCTTGCAACCCGTGCGCTCATTGTAGGCGATGCACCGGATATGGCCCGCAACTTTGCCGGAGCCATCAGCTTTAACCCATCCGGATTTGCTGCAGGCGATAGCGTTACAATAAATGTTGGGGTAAAAAATCAGGGTGTAACGGATGCGTCGGCATGGCTGAAGATCTTCATCAAAGACACTACGTTTAATACCATCACTGCCGTGGATAGCATACCATTCTCTTTACTGGCAGGCGAAACAAAAACACTGAGCAAACGGATGTTATTTATTTTAACCGAAGGCGTAGTAACTACAGAAATTTATAATAGTAGTCCTATTGAAACAGATTTGTTGAACAATTTTGATACCCTGCGTTTTAGCACGGTGGCAAAAATGAAAAATGCAATCACCATCAACGGCAACCTTGATATGAAACAGGCAGCACCTGCACAATTACCAGGATGGATTGGCGGCAAAATATTGCTGGGTAATTTTGATCTTACTGTAAACGGTTTTATTCTTAATTACGACACGGCGCATTTTATCATCAGCAACGGTACCGGCAAATTAAGATTGGTAAATGCCAGCAACGAGAACATCTATCCCGTGGGTACATCAGCCAATAGCTGGAATTTTGTAAAAATAAACAACGCAGGCACTGCAGATAACTTTAGCGTAAGG
>JBKJKD010000270.1:0-23988 GCA_046597635.1 Ferruginibacter sp.
ATTGAAATTTCAAATTGCACGCATCAAAGGTGTACCTGCCGAAAATATATTTGTAGGCAATGGAAGCGATGAAGTGATAGACCTGGCTTATCGCATTTTTTGTAACCCCGGCACAGACAATGTGATTATTTGTCCGCCTACTTATGGCATGTATGAAGTAAGCGGCAGTATCAACGATGTGGAGATTCGCAAAGTGCCACTCACCCTGGATTTTCAACTGGATTTAGACGGTATTTTAAAAGCAGTTGATGAGAAAACGAAGTTGCTTTTTATTTGCTCGCCCAACAATCCTACCGGTAACAATATGAACAGGGCAGATATTGAATTATTACTCAATAATTTCCCTAGTATTGTAATTATCGATGAAGCCTACATCAACTACTCCAGTCAAAAAACATTTATACAGGAATTGACAGAATATCCCAATCTGATTGTGATGCAAACGCTTTCCAAAGCCTGGGGGCTTGCAGCTTTGCGGTTGGGGCTTGGTTATGGCTCGCTGGATATTATTGATTTGTTCAATAAAGTGAAACCACCTTATAACATCAACCTGGCCTCGCAGGATCTGGCTTTGCAGGCCCTGCAGCATACCGCCGAGGTGAATGATTGGATAAAAATTACCGTGCAACAAAAAGAAGCGCTTGCAAAGCAGCTGAGTGCATTTCCTTTTGTAGAAAAGGTTTATGAGAGCGATGCAAATTTCTTGCTGGTAAAAGTAGCCGATGCCAATAAATTATATCAATACCTTGCAGATAAGGAAATAGTGGTGCGCAACCGAAGCAAAGAGCCGCTTTGCGAAGGCTGTTTGCGCATTACGGTGGGTACGCCGAAAGAGAATGAGACTTTGCTGGATTTATTAAAAAATTTTAAACTATCCGACTAAACCCAGACTGTGGTGCATTCTGCCCCTCTCCTTTGGAGAGGGGTTGGGGTGAGGTCAAACAACTCGTATAGTCGGACAACACCTAAAAAAGTATTAAAATGGAAAAGGAAAATATACAGCCTGTATCTACTTCGGTAGCTCGCCGGGTGTTGTTTATAGACAGGGATGGAACGCTGATAAGAGAAGCCCCGCCAACCTATCAGTTAGATTCATTTGAAAAGCTTAGCTTTTACCCCGGCGCATTTGAGTACATGACCAAAATTGCTACAGAACTCAATTACGAGTTGGTACTCATCACCAACCAGGATGGGCTGGGCACCGAATCTTTTCCGGAGCATACTTTTTGGCCATTGCAAAATTTTGTGATGGAAAGTTTTGCCAACGAAAAAGTAGTTTTTTCTAAAGTGCTCATCGACAAAACCTTCCCACATGAAAATGCTCCTACACGCAAGCCAGGCACGGGCATGCTTACACAGTATTTAAACAATCCAGGTTATGACCTTGCCAACTCCTTTGTAATTGGCGATCGCATTACGGATATGCAGTTGGCTAAAAACCTTGGCTGCAAAGGGCTTTGGCTGAATGAAGATGAAGATTTAGGCGCCTCTGAAATAAGCGATAGCATCACAGAGCTAAAAAAAGATACCATTGTATTGGCTACTGCTGATTGGAAAGATATCTACGGTTTTTTAAAACTGCCAAAACGCATTGTGCTTCACGAAAGAAATACCAACGAAACAAAAATAAGTATACACCTCAACCTTGATGGAACGGGTGTTTCCAATATTAAAACAGGGTTGGCTTTTTTTGATCACATGCTGGATCAATTGGCAAAGCACAGCGGTATAGATCTTGGCCTCACCTGCGAGGGCGATTTGGAAATAGATGAACACCATACGATGGAAGATACTGCCATTGCACTGGGCGAAGCTTTTGCCCGTGCCCTCGGCGATAAGAGAGGCATTGACCGTTACGGTTTTTTACTGCCGATGGATGATTGTCTGGCTCAGGTGGCGATTGATTTTGGCGGCCGCTCCTGGTTGGTGTGGAAAGTAAAGTTTGAGCGCAATCGCATTGGCGATGTACCCACAGAAATGTTTGAACATTTTTTTAAATCTTTTACCGATGCAGCCCGCTGCAACCTGAACATTAAGGCAAAGGGCAAAAACGAACACCATAAAATTGAAGCGGTGTTTAAAGCATTTGCCAAAGCGATTAAGATGGCCATCAAAAGAGACATCAACAACAATAATTTACCCACTACAAAAGGGATCTTGTGATAGCAATTGTAAAATACAATGCCGGCAATGTGCAAAGCGTGCAATACGCCTTGCAAAGGATAGGAGTGGAGTCTGTGGTGACAGATGATGCGGCACAAATCAGATCGGCAGACAAAGTAATTTTTCCCGGTGTAGGGCATGCCAATGCAGCCATGGAATATTTGAGAGAGCGAAATCTGGATCAGGTAATTGCTTCCTTACAACAACCGGTATTCGGTATTTGTCTGGGTATGCAATTGATGTGCAATCACTCTGATGAAGGAAATACCAAATGCCTGGGCATCTTTGATGCAGAAGTTAAACTCTTTGAATCGAACGAGTTCAAAATACCACAGATAGGATGGAACAATATTTACGATTACAAATCTGTACTGTTTGATGGTTTAAAGGAGGAAGAGTATGTGTACACCGTGCACAGTTATTATGCGGCAGTAAGTGCAGACACTGTTGCTACTACCGATTACATCCTACCTTACAGTGCTGCGCTGCAGAAAAACAATTTCTATGCGGTACAGTTTCATCCGGAAAAATCGGGTAAAGTGGGAGAAACTATTTTAAAGAATTTTATTGAAATTATATGAAGATCATTCCTGCCATTGACATTATAGACGGTAAATGTGTGCGCCTCACAAAGGGCGATTATGCACAACAGAAAATTTACAATGAAAATCCTGTAGAAGTCGCCAAACAGTTTGAAGATGCAGGCCTGGAGCGTGTGCACATTGTAGACCTAGATGGAGCCAAGGCAGGTAAGATTGTCAATCTAAAAGTGTTGGAAGATGTTGCTACCGCCACATCGCTCACCATCGACTTTGGTGGTGGTGTAAAAAACATCGATGATGTTGGGAATATTTTTGATGCCGGTGCCGCCATGGTAACCATTGGCAGCCTTGCCGTGAAGCGTCCGGAATTGCTGGAAGAATGGCTGATGGAATTTGGTGCCGAAAATTTTTTAATAGGCGCAGATGTATTGGATGAAAAAATAAAAATTGGTGGCTGGCTGGAAGATGCCGGTGTGGATATTACAACTTTCATCGCCAGCATGCTGGGCCTGGGGGTAAGCAATATTTTTTGTACCGATATCTCTAAAGATGGTGTCTTGGAAGGCCCGGCCTTAGATCTTTACAAAAAGATATTGACAGACCATCCGGATATAAATCTTGTAGCAAGCGGCGGTGTGAGCAATATGAACGATGTGCGGGCACTCAAAGAAGTTGGGTGCAGCGGCGCCATTATCGGAAAGGCGATCTACGAAAACCGTGTTAGCTTAAAAGATCTTTCCCTAATCAATTCTTAAAAACAACAGCTTGTTAACCAAACGTATTATACCCTGCCTCGATATTAAAGACGGGCGCACTGTAAAAGGTATCAACTTTGAAAGTATCAGAGATGCCGGCGACCCTGTGGAGTTGGCTGTGTTGTACTCTGAGCAAGGTGCAGATGAGTTGGTGTTTTTAGATATTACCGCAACTGTAGAGAAAAGAAAAACTTTGGTAGAATTGGTGAAGCGGATTGCCGCCAACATCAATATTCCTTTTACGGTGGGTGGTGGCATCAGTTCGGTAGAAGATGTTGCGCTGCTGTTGCAAAACGGTGCAGATAAAATTTCCGTAAACACGGCAGCCTTTAAAAATCCTGCGCTCTTGCAAGAGTTGAGTGCAGCCTTTGGTTCGCAGTGTGTCGTGCTGGCTATAGATACCAAGAAAGAGGAAGATGGCGAATGGTATGTGTATTTAAATGGAGGTAGAACAAAAACGGAAACCAAAACAATAGACTGGGCCCGTCAGGCCGTAGCGCTGGGTGCCGGAGAAATTTTGCTAACCAGCATGAACAACGACGGTACGAAAAATGGTTTTGCATTAGATATTACTGCTACACTTGCCAACAGCTTGCCCGTGCCTGTGATAGCCAGCGGTGGTGCTGGGTCAGTAGAACATTTTAAAGAAGTGTTTGAAAAAGGTTATGCCGACGCAGCCCTGGCAGCCAGTATTTTTCATTATAAAGAAATAGAAATACCAGATTTAAAAAATTACCTGAAGTCTTTTGTACAGATAAGAAGTTAGTATCGGATGATAGTACTCATCATTTTCATCATAATTGTTTCTACCGCAGTAGTAATTTGGCTAAAGCACAAGGTCAACAAACGCTCTCAAAATCGCATCGATCGGTTACAACAAAAACAGGAAGACGTATTGGAAATTTTAAAAGGAAAAAAGTAAGAACATGGATATCGATTTTACAAAATATGCAGATGGACTTGTACCGGCCATTGTGCAAGACGATACTACTAACAAAGTATTAATGTTGGGCTTTATGGATGCAGCTGCCCTGGCCAAAACGCAGGAGTTAGAAAAGGTTACCTTTTTTAGCCGCAGTAAAAATCGTTTGTGGACAAAGGGTGAGGAGAGTGGAAATTTTTTGTTGCTAAAAAGCATTGCAGTTGATTGTGATCAAGATACACTTTTGATAAAAGCAACACCTATGGGTCCAACTTGCCACACCGGTGCAGATACCTGTTGGAACGAGAGCAACAGCCCCGATTATTTTTTACCACAGCTGGAAAAAGTGATACAGGTACGTAGGGCACAAAAAGATACAGGCTCATACACACACTCGTTGTTTGAAAAGGGTATAAATAAAATGGCGCAAAAAGTAGGGGAGGAAGCTGTAGAACTCGTGATAGAAGCGAAAGATGATAACAAGGATTTATTCTTAGGAGAGGCTGCAGATCTTTTGTTTCACTACCTGATTTTATTGCAGGCAAAGGGTTGTACGCTAGCCGATGTGGAAGCCATCTTAAAAGAGCGTCATCTTAAAATGAAAAAATGATTTCCCATGCAGCTGTAAATGCCTGCACAGGAAATTTTATTTCAAAACGTTTAGATGCCCGCACTGTTGCCCCAAATACCAAATACACGGAGCAACCAGATAATAACAAGGATAATAACCACTACATTCAGGATAGATTTAATGGACGAAGCCATCGGGATGTAACGATTAATTAGATAAAGAATAAGGCCGACTACAACTAGGGTGATAATTACTGTGATGATTGGTGTCATATAGTTTGTTTTAAGTTTAGTTAATAGTAACTTATTAAAAACTGTACCAACTTTAAAGTTGCATTTTTAGTTGTCATCTAAAATTTTAAAAAGTTCATCACTGCATTCTTAGGGTTAGGTAGCCATATAAATTGCTCCATACGACTGCAACTGTTAGCATTGAGCGGAGTAAAAGACTAATTGTTGAAGGCAAAAAAAATTGATGATAACCAGTTTATAACCATTTTCGCAACATGACGCCAGAGAGAAGTAAAAGATTAAATGATGTGCTGAGTAAGCGCCAGCCAGGTCTTACGTTGCTTTTAGAAAACGTGCACGACCCTCATAACATCTCCGCCGTAATGCGCACCTGCGATGCTGTGGGCATACAAGACCTTTATATTTTGAACACCCATATACCCAAGCATAAAAGTTGGGGAGCCCGAAGTTCTTCCAGTGCTGCAAAGTGGCTCACCGTGCACCAGTACACGGACATCAACGCATGTTTTGCTGATCTCCGAAAAAGCTTTGATAAAATATATACTACTCATTTAAGTGCAGATGCCGTGGGCATGCATGAACTTGATCTCACTCAAAAAGTGGCGCTTGTTTTTGGTAACGAACACAATGGCGTGTCGGAGGAAACCATTGCCCTCTCCGATGGGAATTTTATCATTCCGCAGGTGGGTATTATTCAATCCCTTAATATTTCTGTGGCCTGTGCAGTTACGCTTTACGAAGCGTTCCGGCAAAAAACCATGGCTGGGCATTACAACAAAACCCAGTTAGAAGAAGCCCATCTGCAAAATTTAAAAACTCAATGGGGCTTCGAGGAAGATTAATTAAAAATACACGGGGAAATATTTCTACACACGTATTCCGGTAGTTGCTACTAACACACTCTCTGTTAATGGCATATCGTTTGAATTAAGTATGATTTTTACACCAAATAATATGAGCCCTCTTACACTAAACCACCGCTTTGGCCTTTTTATGGGCCTCATCCTCTTTTCTTTCGGTTGCAGCAATGTAAAAAAGGATAAAGAGAAGTACGACAATTCAGAGATGTACGATTTTGCCAAACCCAAAATTATAGATCTGCCCGTTTACCTTGATGAGTTATCTGGTTTGGCCTATTATGCAAAGGACACTAGTGTGTTTGGTGTAATAGACGAGGATGGGATACTTTTTAAAATTCCTATCATGAATCCTACAAAAACAAGCGAATGGATTTTTGATAAGCCGCGGGATTTTGAAGATCTTGTTTTGGTAGACAGCACTTTTTATGCGCTCGTGAGCAACGGAGATGTGGTAAGGATCAATTTTCAGGGGGATAGCATTGTTACCGAAAAGTCTGAATTTTCTGCCACCTCCGGCAAAAAGACCAACGAGTTCGAGACCATTTATATGGATGCAGGCCAAATAGTGGTCCTCTGTAAGGAATGTGAAGATGATAAAAAGTCTAAAATTTCGAGTTATGTTTTTGATCCCCTAAAGCTTACCTACAGCGAACATACTACCATTGACATGGCTCCCATTGCCAAAAAGCTGGATGGTGAAAAGCTGGCCTTAAAGGCTTCTGCAGGTGCAATCAATCCAATTACCAAAGATCTTTATTTGGTGAGTGCTATTGAAAAAGTAATTGTGATATTGGATAGTACCGGTACGTTCAAAGACTTGTACAAATTGAATCCTAAAATTTATAAACAGCCAGAAGGCATTAGCTTTACTCCGGCTGGTGATTTAATTATCTCCAACGAAGTTTACCTCGAAGGACATGCCAACCTGTTAATTTTAAAAAATAAAAAGAAATAGTAATGTTTAGAAGGCTCTTATTGTTATTGGTGCTGGTTGCATTTTTTTATACGCCGAAAGCCCAGGATTCGCTGCAGCATACCATTTTGCTCATAGGGGATGCTGGTGCATTGACGAATGGTACCCATCCTGTGGTAGATGCTGCACGAAAGCGGGTGAAGATGGATAGTAAAACAACCGTGGTTTACCTCGGTGATAATCTTTATAAAACTGGCTTGCCAGACAATTCGGTACCTAATTACGAGATTGCAAAAGCGCCGTTAGATTCTCAGATTAGAATAGCAGGTAAATCAGATTCTAAAGTTTACTTTATACCCGGCAATCATGATTGGGCCAACGGCGGCGAGAATGGCTACGAGTCAATTCTACGTGTACAATCTTATATCGATATTTTGGGCAACAACAACGTGAAGATGCTACCCCGTGATGGTTGCCCGGGCCCGGAGGAAGTGAAAATTACGGATGATATCACGCTAGTAATGATGGATAGCCAGTGGTGGTTGCAGGAAAATGATAAACCTGGGGTAGAATCAGATTGCCCCTACAAAACCAAAGAAGAAGTGCTGACACAGCTTGAAGAAGTTTTATCAGAGAATTCTGGCAAGCTGGTGTTGTTTGCAACGCATCATCCATTTAGGAGTTATGGCCCGCACGGGGGTTTCTTTACCTTTAAGCAACACCTATTTCCCTTAACGGATGCCAATCCAAAATTGTACATCCCTTTACCAATTATAGGCTCTGCTTATCCCCTTACCCGGGCAGTATTCGGCACAGCACAAGATTTGAAGCATCCGTTGTATCAGGCCATGATGAGGGCAATAGAGCCTATCATTAAAAGTCACCCCAATGTAATATACGTTTCGGGGCACGAACATACACTACAACTCGTGCAGGATAGCGGTTACAATTATATAGTGAGTGGCAGCGGTTGCAAAAGCAGCAGGGTGTCAATGTCAAAAAAGTCAGTATTTGCGGCTTCAGATCAGGGATTCGCCACTTTACTGGTATCGAAAAGTAAAAAAGTTCAGGTTAATTTTTACGGGTTAGACGGTGACTCCAGCAAGCCGCTTTTTAGCAAAGAAATTGTAGACTTTTCTAAGGTGTTGGAACCCGAAGTAAAAGATACGGTGCGGGAAGTTGAATTTGTATTTAAAGACAGTGTGGTAATATCAGCTTCCGACCAGTACAAGAAGGAGAAGAAGTTTGCTCAAATATTTTTTGGTAAAAATTATAGAAAGGTTTGGAACGAACCCATTAGTTTGAAAGTCTTCAACATCAACAAAGAGCAAGGGGGTTTCAAGATACTTAGTTTAGGCGGCGGAAAGCAAACAAAGTCGTTGAAGCTGGAGGATAAAAATGGCAAGGAGTGGAGCCTGCGCACCATAGAGAAGGATCCGGAAAAAGCTTTGCCGCAAAACCTGAGAGGAACGCTGGCGCAAGATGTGGTAGTAGATATGATATCTGCAAGCGATCCCTATGCTCCCTTAATTGTGCCCACCATGTCAAAAGCCCTTGGCGTGCCGCATGCTGCACCCCGATATTTCTTTGTTCCTAATGATCCCGCACTTGGCAAGTACAGGGCGTTGTTTGCAAATAAAGTAGTGATGCTGGAAGACAGGGACCCAGTACCAGAAGCCGATACCAAAAGCACTAGTAAGGTTACCAATAAATTGTATGAAGAAAACAACGACAAGATAGACCAGGAGGGTGTTTTAAAAGCCCGCTTACTGGATATGTTGATTGGAGATTTTGACCGCCATGCAGATCAATGGAAGTGGGGCACACAGGATACTGGTATTGGCAAACTCTATATTGCCGTACCCAGGGACCGTGACCAGGCTTTCTTTAATTCCGACGGCTTGTTGCTGAAATATTTGTCTCGCCAGCGCATGAGATTTTTGCAAGGGTTCGACAAAAAAATTTCAGACTTGAATGGTCTCAATTTCGTAGCAAGGGATTTCGATCGGTTCTTTATGAATGGCATAGAAGAAAATACCTGGAGAGGCATTACTGACAGTGTTGTATTGAAGCTGAATGACCAGGTGATAGAAGAAGCTGTATCAAAATACCCGGTGGCTGTCAAGCCTTTGATAGCCGATAAAATTGCTGCAAAATTGAAGAGTAGGAGGGCAGATCTTGCAAAGCAATCCATAAACTATTATAAGTTTATCTCACGGGAAGTAACGGTAACCGGCAGTAACGAAGATGAATTTTTTCGGATCACTCAGGATGGTAAGAACCTTAAGCTTTCTGTGTACAGGAAGGAGATCGATACCGATTCTTCACTGATTGCTTACCACAGGAGTTTCGATCCCGCTGTTACAAAAGAAATCAGGTTGTTTGGCCTCAACGGAAACGATAAGTTTCAGATAGATTCCAATGTTGCTTCGCCTATCAGGGTGAGAATTATAGGTGGAAAAGGCGAAGATAGCTTTAACCTGCAGGGCAATGTGCGCAACTATTTGTACGATCTTTCTACCGAAAAAAATGTAATCGAAAACAGCCGCAGAACGAGTAACCTATCCAGCTCCGATGTGAAAGTGTTGGAATACAAAAGCACGGGTTTTCAGTACAACCAGCATACCTTCCCATTGTTAAATTTTGGTTTCAACAGTGAGGATGGTTTACTGGTTGGTCTTGGCTTTCATTCTCGTACGTATGGCTTTCGCAAGGTTCCTTATGCAACCGACCAAAAACTCAGCACGCTGGTGGCACCTGCAAATGGTAAGGCTTACCAGGTAAAGTACCGTGGCGAATTTAATCAGGTGCTTGCAAAAAATGACCTGATACTAAATGCCGACTTTGTGAATCCCACGTTAAATAATTTTTTCGGAATCGGAAATGAAACCTCATTTAATAAAGATTTAAAAATTCCCTATTACCGGGTTAGGTACAAATATGTAGAGGCCGACCTTTTGGTGCGCAAGCGGTACAACGATATCTTGAGTTTATCTGTAGGGCCTACGTTTTATCACTACTGGGACAAGTACGAAGACAACAAATTCAGGATCCTTGGAAACCCAGCCTTGCAAGGTTTGGATTCTGGAAGCATTTATAGCCCCAAATCCTATTTGGGTTTAAAAGCTAAGTTGGATATTGTTTATATAGATAACGAAGTATTTCCGTCCAGGGGTATCACCTGGTTTACAGAATACAAATCGGTAAGGGGTTTAAATGACAACAGTGGCAGGTTTTCCCGCATACAATCTGATATGACCATTTATGCTAAAGTATCAGACATGAGCAGGTTGTCCACGGTATTAAGATTTGGTGCAGGCCACGTTTTCAGCGATGAGGTGGAATATTTCCAGGCCTTGAATCTTGGAGCCAACAACTATCTTAGGGGTTATTTTAAGAACCGCTTTTCGGGGTCTTCCATGCTTTATGCCAGTGCCGAAATGCGCTACAAGCTTTTCAAATCTAAATCTGCAATACTACCCGGCGATGTAGGTGTACTGGGTTTTTTCGATATTGGAAAGGTAGGCGCCCGTTACCAGAAATCGCAAAAGTGGCATAACTCGTATGGTGTTGGCCTTTACTTTGTTCCCTTTAACTTAGTTATGATTTCTGCCGCTGTTGCCGTGTCTGAGGAAAGCAGGTTATTTAATTTTACATTGGGTACTAAATTCAATCTCACCTTTTAAATTACATGATGGAAATAGATCAGTATGCTGCCGTGTATAAAAAAACAGCTAGCCATATTACGGCCCTGTTTGAAGAGCATGCCTCAGACAAGCACAGTTTTCATACCCTGCAGCACACAAAAACTGTGGTGGATAGAATAAATGAAATAGCCGGTCACTACGAGTTGAACGACCTACAGATGGTTACTCTTTTTGTGGCAGGCTGGTTTCACGATGCTGGGTATTTATTTGTAGAACCTGCTATGCACGAAGCGAAAAGCGTTGAGCTGATGCAAGAGTTTATGACCCTGCAGGGCATGGATGAAACATTGATTAAGCAGGTGGCAGGATGTATATTAGCAACCCGTGCACCACGCAAACCTGTAAACCTACTGCAGGAAATCTTATGTGATGCTGATACGTATCATTTTGGCACAAAAGATTTTAAAGAGAGCAATAAATTAGTTTACCAGGAGTTTCAGCAATTAAGTTCAAAGCCCCTCGATATAAATGAGCTACGCCATCAGACCATTGCCATGTTGGAAGCGCATACATTTTATACCACTTATTGTAAGGACTTACTTAACGATAAAAAAGCCATCAACATGAAAAAACTAAGTAAGAAGAGCGAAGATAAAAAGGCTAAAAAAGCAGACAAATTGCTGGCAACAAAGCGGCAAAATACGGATGACCTTCCGCTGGGCGAAGATGCCGAAATGGAAATGCCTATGCTAGACGAAAAGCAGGGAACTACTAAAGGTATGCAAACCATGCTTCGGCTTACATCTACTAATCATATTCAGTTAAGCGAAATGGCAGATAACAAGGCAAATATCCTGATATCTGTAAACGCCATTATTATTTCTCTTATACTTAGTGTACTTCTGCGCAAATTAGCTACAGATCCATACCTCACCATTCCTGCCATCACATTCCTCGCAACATCAGTGGCAACCATCATCGTGGCTATATTGGCCACCAGGCCTAAAGTGAGTGCAGGTACATTTGTGGAAGAGGATGTGCGAAACAAAAAAACAAACCTGCTGTTTTTTGGCAATTTTCATAAGATGCCTATGGAGAATTATGAAAATGCGATGCGCACCATGATGAACGATCCCGACTATTTGTACAGTTCCATCATCCAGGATATTTATAACCTTGGTGCTGTGTTGGGTAAAAAATATCGCCTCATTCGCATAGCCTACAACCTGTTTATGTTTGGTATTATTATCTCTGTGCTTGCCTTTTGCCTGGCAGCCGTTATTAACTCTGGAGCCTCGGTTGAAACTGCTGCTTCTAATACTGGTGGGTCGCCCTTTTAATTTTATAGTATGATCTTTAACAGAGATATTAGTTGGCTGGGTTTTAACCACCGTGTATTGCAGGAAGCAAAAAACCCACAGGTTCCGTTATATGAGCGGTTAAAGTTCTTGGCTATTTTTTCTTCAAACCTCGACGAATTTTTTAGGGTGAGATATCCAGCCGTCATGGCTTTATCTAAATTGGATAAAAAAACAAGAAAGAAAGAGTCCATCATGGGAGAGGCAGACATTGCCGAAATGGTGCAAGGTAATATCAACGAACAGCTAAATGAGTTCGGCTCCATACTACACGAACAGTTACTGCCGGCTCTGGTGGAGCAAAAAATTTCTTTATACTACAACCAGCCCATTTTAGAGGCGCATAAAATAGAAGTACGGGAAATATTCCTCTCAACCGTGCTGTCTTTTATTCAACCCATATTTTTAGGGGTAGAAACCAGCCACGATTTTCAGCCCGAGAACAACCAGCTCTATCTTATTGTGACGATTAAGAATACTGTAAAATCGAGCATTCATCATGTGATTGTAAACATACCTTCTAAAAAACTACAACGATTCTTTGAGCTAGCAGAGATAGATGGTATGCGCTATGTAATTTTCATAGATGATATCATCAGGGAAAATATTGGTATGCTTTTTCCCGCCCAGCAAGTAGAGGCCTTGTACAGTATAAAGTTTAACCGCAATGCTGAGATAGACCTCGATGATGATTATAGTAACGACCTGCTCGATAAGATTGAAAAAAAATTATCGAAACGAGACAAAGGTGTAGCTTCCCGTTTTTTATTTGAAAAAGGGATGCCGGCCAATTTGAAGTTGTTCCTCGCCAGCATGTTTAAAATAAATGTTGACGATCTTTTTGAGGGCGGGCGGTATCATAATCTCAGCGATCTCTTTACATTCCCGTCGTTTGACAGTTCCCTGCACTTTCAAAATAGAAAAAGAATTTTGTATCCGCCTTCCACCGTTAATGGCGATATTTTTAATTCTATTCGCCAGCAGGATGTGCTGCTGCATTTGCCTTACCACTCTTACATGCCGGTGCTAAGCTTTTTTAACCAGGCAGCTATAGATGTAGATGTTACTGAAATCTATATAACATTGTATAGGGTGGCTACAGAATCGCACATTGTGAATGCACTCATTAGTGCTGCAAAAAATGGTAAAAAAGTTACAGCGTTTATAGAATTGAAAGCGAGGTTTGATGAAGCCAATAATATAAAGTGGAGCCGGGTAATGAAGCAGGCAGGAGTAAGACTTATTTACAGTGATCCTTCTATTAAAGTGCATTCTAAAATTGCACTGGTCAAAAAAAGAGTAAACGATAAAATAACCTGCTACTCTGTACTAAGCACTGGTAACTTTAATGAGACTACTGCTAGTTTTTATACGGATCACGTGCTCATGACTACTGATGAGCGTGTGTCTGGCGAACTCAATAAACTGATCCAGTTTATGCAGAAGAAAAAAGCAGACCCTGTAAAAAGCGAAATCTCTTTTAAGGATCTTTATGTATCTCAGTTTAATCTTATTCCCGATTTTGAAAAGCTTATCGAAGCTGAAGTTAAGAGGGCTCATAATGGATTGCCCGCACTCATTCGTATCAAAGTAAACAACCTGGAAGAACCTTACTTTATTAATCTTTTATATGCAGCCAGCCAGGCTGGTGTGCAAGTGCAACTTATTGTAAGAAGTATTTGCTGCCTTATACCAGGTATGCCAGGAAAGAGCGAAAACATCAGCATCAAAAGAATAGTAGATCGATACCTCGAACATAGCCGGCTGTTTATTTTTGGTGCTGGCGACGATGCCGTTGCCATCATGGGCTCTTCAGACTTGATGACCCGAAACCTTAGGCGACGTATTGAAGTTTGCATAAAAGTAAAAGATAGCAGCTGCCGCCAGCAAATTTTAGACTACTTCAGCATCCAATGGGCTGATAATACTAAAGCTGTGACACTGCTGCCAAATATGGAACAACAAAGCATACCCGTAACAGGTGAAGAGCACAATGCCCAAAACGAATTATACACTTACCTACAAGCCAATTCATGCTAAGTTCCGGCACTTCATACTCTATTTTTTCCGGCGTGAGCAAATACCGGTTTCGGAGGGTTCTTTACATTGCAATGTTCTGGACGATCATCGATATCATCGTTTCCTTATTGAATAACTATCAATTTCTAAACAGCCCGCTTTCGTTGCTCGTGAGGTCTTGTCTTGTATTTTTAATGAGCCTCATCATGGGCTATATGTTCGTATTTACCCTGCGGGGAATTTTTAGAGATAGTTCTCTTTGGATAAACTTTATAGCCAAAACTTTCATCCTGTTATTGGCAGCACTGCTCATGACTTTTTTGGTCCACTTTGTAGACAATAAGTTTATCATCGGACTGTCTATACAGGATTCCGTCAACACTTTCGTTAACGAAACTTTGCGATTTAATTGGTTACTTAAACGAACCCTCTACTGGATCGTATTATTTGTGGTAACACAGTTGTACATCGAGATCAATGATAAATATTCACCGGGCGTTTTCTTCGATATTTTAGCAGGAAAATATCTCACACCAAAAATTGAGAACCGCATCGTAATGTTTTTAGACTTAAAAGATTCTACCCCCATTGCAGAGAAACTGGGCCATGAAAAGTACTTTGTATTTATCCGGGATTTTATCTTTCATATTTCTATGGGGTTGATAGAACACGGTGGAATCATTTATCAATATGTAGGCGATGAGATTGTGGTATCCTGGTTATACAATAAAAAGAATGCAAAATATTCTTTGAGTGCAGTCATAGAAGCGAGGAAAAATATTCAAAAAAATAGTGAAAGTTTTCGGCGGCGCTTCGACATCATACCAGAGTTTAGGGTAGGCATACATGTAGGCGATGTTACGGTCGGAGAAATTGGTGTAATTAAGAGAGACCTGGCTATGAGTGGAGATACCATGAACACTACGGCCAGAATCAGAAGTGCCTGCAATGAATTGAATCAAAAATTTATTGTGTCTAAGGATTTTGTAGATTGTGGAGATCTAAAAGAATGGCAAACTGAGAGCTTGGGTATGGTAGAACTAAAGGGAAAAGCTTCGGGCCTTGAATTGTTTTCATTAAAGATATAGTTATGAATACCTGGGTGAAAAACAAGGCTGGGCATGCATTCAATACAATCAAAGTTCTCAGCCTTGAAATGTTCATCATCCTCACTGCATTTTTCACTTCTTTATTTTTAGTAATATTCCTTATCAGAAAAGTTTTTGTGCACAAGGCAAATGGGCTTGATGATGCTGCGTTCGATTTTTTTAGGAGCATTACTTCGCCTGGTCTCACCGGGGTAATGGAGGTTTTTACTTTGCTCGGCAGCCATTATTTTTTGGTGCCCGCAAACCTTTTGATTGCAGCTGTGGCCTATTTTATGAGAAGAGATACTTGGTTTGCTATTAAAACTTTTTCAGTCGCTTTTTCCAGTTTGTTGGTCATGTTCGGGTTGAAACTTTTGTTTAGCCGGCCGAGGCCGCTTACGCCATTGTTGAAGGAGGCGTCGGGCTACAGCTTTCCCAGTGGGCACGCTTTTATGAGCTTTACCTTTTTTGGCCTGCTCATTTATCTTGTTTACAATAAAGTAGAAAATAAAATCGTCAAGGGTATCCTCATCACAAGCTTGCTCGCTATTACTTTGATAGTGGGTAGCAGCCGTATTTATTTAAGGGTCCATTACTTTACAGATGTGATGGCTGGATTTTCGTTGGGCGTTATATGGTTAGTTATTTCCATATGGATGCTAAATAAGATTGAAAAAAATAAAACTAGGCTGCCTCCTGTAGAAAGTTAATTGCTATTGTAATAGCTTTGATACCTAAAGTTTTAAAACCAACGCAAGCATTTTATGAGAAAAATTTTACTGCCGGCTTTTTTATTACTCACGAGCCTGGCTTATGGTCAAAACAAGAAGGCCCTTACCCATGACGTATATGATGCCTGGAAGGCTGTAGGCGAAAGGTTGATAAGCAATGATGGAAATTTCATTGTGTATGCCATTAACCCGCAGGAAGGAGATGGGGAGCTCATCATCCAAAACATTAAAACAAACTACACCAAAAAAATACCCAGGGGCTATAGTGCTGTTATTACCCAAGACAGCCGTTTTGCTGTTGTAAAAATTAAACCGCCGTACCAGGATACCCGTCAGGCAAAAATTAAAAAGAAAAAAGCAGACGAAATGCCGAAGGATTCTCTTGCGTATGTATTGCTCGGCACCGACAGCATGGTTAAAATTCCCCGCATAAAATCCTACAAAACACCCGAAAAAGGTTTCGGATGGTTGGCCTATCACCTGGATAAGCCAATGCCAGACAGCACCAAGAAAAAGGCCCTGCCGGACAGTTTGAAAATCAGGATAGACATGCTTACAAAGCTGGCCGATTCTATGATACGCATCTCCCTGGACTCTGTGAAAGGCAGAATTCAAAAGGAAGAAGTAATGGCTGCCGCAAAAAAAGCAGTGAAGGAAATTTACAAAAAAGCCGATGATGCCATGGCAGAAGATGCGGAGGGCGATGATGCTTCGGCTGCCCCGGCACCTGCTGATGGTACTGAACTCCTGGTAAAGAACCTTGCTGCCAACACCAGTAGGTCATTTAAGTGGGTTAGCGATTATGGCTTCGATGAAAAAGGTAGCCTTCTGTATATAAACACAACTAAAAATAGTAAGGATACCAACAGCAAAGCGCAGGTACTACTGTACGATTTAAAAACTGGGGTGGCAGATACCATTATGAACGGTGTAAATGAAGCCAAAAATTTTGTGTTTGATGAAGATGGTAATCAACTTGCCTTTGCTGCAGAGCGTGATAGCAGTTCCAAAGCTTTGCAAAAATTTTACAGGCTATGGCATTGGG
Organism: Ferruginibacter sp.; assembly: GCA_046597635.1. Lineage (GTDB taxonomy): Bacteria > Bacteroidota > Bacteroidia > Chitinophagales > Chitinophagaceae > Ferruginibacter. The sequence goes on from JBKJKD010000270.1 coordinate 16,866, forward strand.
CTCGTGGAAAAGATACTGCATCGATTATTGCAGACAAGCACACCCCAGGTATGCGCATAGGGAGCACCGTAAGTGAAAACGCCACACTCCGCTTTAGCAAAAACGGGCAGCAACTTTATTTTGGTACCGCTCCAATTCAACCCGCCAGGGATACCAACCTGGTAGATTTCGAGTTAGCCCGGTTAGACGTTTGGCATTACAACGACGATTATCTGCAACCGCAACAATTAAAACAGCTCGCCCAGGAGCAACGTAGAAGTTACCTTGCGGTATCAAGGCCCGGTACCAATCAAATAGTGCAACTCGGTAGTGACGATGCAGAAACCATATCGTTGGTAGACGAAGGCAATGCAGCCTGGGTGCTGGCTGAAAGTACCAAGGGCAACCGTAGCTCCCAGCAGTGGGAGGGTCGCACAAAGTCCACAGCCTACATCATCAACACTACCACGGGTGAGCGCACACTTATTAAAAACAACAGCTTCGGTAATTACACGGCTTCGCCCAAAGGGAACTATGTGTATTGGTACGACCCTAAGCTGCAACAATACTTTACCTACAATGTAGCCACAAGTAGCATACAGAACATTTCACAAAAAATACGGGTGCCGCTATATGATACTGAAAATGATGTGCCCGACTATCCGAGGGCTGCAGGTACCATCGGCTGGATGAGTGCTGATCAGTATTTTTTAATAAAAGACGAGTACGATATCTGGAAGTTAGATCCTAACGGTACAGAGGAGCCGAAAAATATAACCCTTGGTTATGGCCGCCAACAAAAGATAGATTTCGACTACTTATCCCTCGATCCGGAAAAGCGATTTATAGAAAATGGCGAGAATATTCTTTTAACCGCCTTTAACAAAGCTGATAAGCATGCAGGTTACTTTCTACACAAAGCTGGCGAAGCCGGTTTACCGGTTAAGTTAAATATGGGAGCCTATTCTGGCGGGCAGGTGTTAAAAGCCAAAGACGCATCGCAATACCTATGGCAGAAAGCAACTCCCGCCGGCTCCGAATTGTATTATGGCAGTAGCCTTGCCGATGGGCTGGCCGTTACCAATATTGCAGCGCAACAAAAAGATTACAACTGGATCACTTCAGAGTTGGTGAAGTGGAAAATGCTCGATGGTAAAATGAGTGAGGGGATTTTGTTCAAGCCGGAAAATTTTGATCCTAAAAAGAAGTACCCCGTGGTATTTTATTTCTATGAGCGCAATTCCGATAATCTTTATAATTACCGGGCACCGGCACCCAGTGCCTCTACCATCAATATTCCTTATTTTGTAAGCAACGGGTACCTCGTATTTGATCCTAACATCTATTACAAAACCGGCGAGCCCGGCCAGAGCGCTTACAACAGCGTGGTGAGTGCTGCCATGCATTTAGCCAAAATGCCTTTTGTAGACAGCACCAAAATGGGTATACAAGGTCAAAGTTGGGGTGGGTACCAGGTGGCTTATCTCATAACAAAAACCAATATGTTTCGTGCAGCCGGAGCGGGTGCGCCAGTGGCCAATATGACGAGTGCTTATGGTGGTATTCGCTGGGGAGCAGGCATCAACAGGCAGTTTCAATACGAAAAAACACAGAGTAGGATAGGCGCCACCTTGTGGCAGCGCCCCGATTTGTACATAAAAAACTCTCCGCTTTTTGCAGCAGATAAAGTGAACACACCATTATTGATGATGCACAACGATGCCGATGGATCTGTACCATGGTACCAGGGTATAGAATTTTTCACAGCACTAAAAAGGCTTGATAAAAAAGTGTGGATGCTGCAATACAATGGAGAAGATCACAACCTGGTAGAACGAAAGAACCGGAAAGATCTTTCCGTGAGGCTGAGCCAGTTTTTTGATTATTATCTAAAAGGAGCTAAACCAGCACATTGGATAAAAGATGGATTACCTGCCACCGAAAAGGGGAAAAGTTGGGGACTACAGGAAGATTAATGATTAGCAAATGATGTAAAATAAAAAAGAAGCTTACGGGCTTCTTTTTTTATATGGCCCGGTTGTACCGGGGGCAAAAAGCAAAAGAGAAAAGCACCAAGTTAATCTTTGTATCCGCCTAAGCTTTTACACTTACTAACCCGATGCTTTTTTACTTTTCAGGCATCTCAAACTTTTACGTTTATTGCTTCTGAATCGTAGGTTAAAAGTACAGTTTAGAAGGCCCCATTTGCAAGTATTTCAGGCAGTTGTTTTGCACCCCTTTTGCACTTTTTTATGCACACTAATTTTACTGCTGTTTCAAGAAATCCTGTGCAGGTGGAGCAGCTGTGCTCAGCATGTTCTTCATTTATCCGACCGATGGTTGGTAGTGCAGAAATTGGCAAAATATGTAAGGGTTCATTTATTATTATCAAGCTACATTTTTTTAAAAAAATTGTAAGTATATTCATAAGCCATATCTGATTCGCTTTGAAAACCAGCTCAACATAGTTTTACTCTTTTATAAGGTAAATTAATTGCCAGCATATACTTTTTCACGCTAATTCTATCATCATGACACCCTTTCGTTATTGCCTCACAGCATCGTTAAGCCTGCTACTCAGTTCCACCTTGTTTGCACAAAACATCACCGATACAAGGTTGCTCTGGCAACCCACGATCAGCAAAAATGCCATTGCATTTATTTATGCCGAAGACTTATGGGTAGCCAATAGAGATGGTACCTATCCGAGAAGAATAACGGTAAGTGAAGGCTCCGAATCTAACCCGGTATTTTCGCCGGATGGAACTATGATTGCTTTCACTGGGCAGTACGATGGCAACACCGATGTTTTTGTAGTACCTGCAACAGGCGGCGTTCCAAAACGGCTTACCTGGCACCCTGGTTCCGACCTGGTGAGAGACTTTTCTCCCGATGGCAAAAAAATCTTATTTGCTTCGCAACGCAACAGTTTTACCAACAGGTACTTTCAGTTGTATACAGTAGATATTTCCTCCGGTGCCGAGCAGCAATTGTCTATTCCCAATGCATTCTGGGCATCCTACAGCCCCGATGGAAGCAGTATTGCTTATACAACAATCCCTGATAGATTTGAGCAATGGAAAAACTACCGTGGGGGTACCATGAGCCGTATTTGGTTGTACAATTCTGAATCGCACAACGTTACCGAAATACCCAGACCCAAAACAGGAAGCAATGATTCTAAACCAGTTTGGAAGGGTGGCAAGGTTTACTTTCGCAGCGATCGGGAGGGAGAGTTTAATTTGTACAGCTACGATGTGGCGAGTAAATCTGTAAGCCAGCTTACTAAGAATAATGATTTCCCTGTTTCCAGCCTCGAGGGCTCATCCGACGGAATCATCTTTTCGCAAGGGGGATACCTGCAGGTTTACAATCCAACGAACAACAGTGCGGAAAAAATAAAAATTGGCATTGCTGCAGATTTATTAGATCAGCGGGAACGATATGTAAAAGGGGAACAGTACATCCGCACCGGAAATATTTCTCCAACTGGCGCAAGGCTGGTGATAGATTATCGTGGTGATATCATTACACTGCCAGCCGGCAAAGGTGACGTATTCAATTTGACAAACACTGCGGGTGTGCACGAAAAAGAACCTGCCTGGTCGCCCAACGGAAAGTTAATTGCATACTTCAGCGATGCCTCAGGCGAGTACGAATTGCACGTTAAAAACCAGGATGGCAGTAGCGATCCACAAGCCATCAAATTAAACGGGTCCGGTTTTTATGCCAACATCCATTGGTCGCCCGACAATAAAAAAATCGCTTTTGTAGACAATGGACGCAGGTTGTATGTAGCAGACATAGCTTCAGGAAAAACGTTGAAGATTGGGGAAGATGCCAACTTTGTGCCCGGGGCATTCCGGGAGCTTTTTGGCAGCTGGTCTGCTGATGCCAATCACATTGCTTACACAACAATTACCGAAACAAATTTTGAACGGGCCTGGGTTTATGCTGTTTCAGAAAATAAATCCTATGCGCTCACAGATGCGTTATCTAATGTAACAGAACCAACGTTCGATCCTTCGGGAAAATATATTTACATGCTTGCAAGTACCGATGCCGGTCCAGTTTTAAACTGGTTTGATCAATCCAGTAACGATATGGAGGCCACCAATGCTATATATTTGGTGACCCTGCAAAAGCAGGTAGTTTCACCATTTGCAAAAGAGAACGAAACAGAACAGGCAGCAGACACTACCAGCAAAGCAAGCTACAAAGCAGATTCAGCTCGTACCAAAGTGAAAATAGATTGGGATGGAATTCAAAATAGGATTGTTCCTTTTCCACTTGCCAAAGGGCGCTACCGTTCCTTGACTTCTGTAAAAGAAGGTGAGCTTTTTTATCTTGCAGATGCACCACACAATGCAGGCCCCACCAACCTTCAAATGTATTCTTTTAAGAAACGAAAAGAGGAAGTGATCATGCCGGCAGATGGCTATAACATTGCTGCAAAAGGTGAAAAGACTTTATTTTACTTAAAGGGTAAATGGGGCATTGCTGCCACCGGCCAAAAGCCAACCCCTGAGTCTATGATCAACACCAGCGCACTGCAGGTTAAAATAAACCCGAAGGAAGAATGGAAAAATATTTTTAATGAGGCGTGGCGGGTAAACCGGGATTTTTTCTATGATGCTAATATGCACGGCGTAGATTGGCTAGCCATGAAGAAAAAGTATGTGGCGTTGTTGCCCGACGTAGCCAGTACCAACGATCTGTATCGGGTGATGCAATGGATGTTCAGGGAACTGTCCGTAGGGCATCATCGCTTTGATGCCTCTGGCGACAGGCGTGCCAACCCGGAACTGGTGCCAGGCGGTTTATTAGGAGCAGATTATGAAACTAAAAACAACCGCTATCGCATTGCCAAAATTTATGGCGGATTGAACTGGACACCAGACCTACGCTCACCCTTAACAGAGCCCGGTGTGAATGTGCAGGTGGGAGATTATATTTTAAAAGTAAATGGAGCGGATGTTTCTGCAGATAAAAACTTTTACAGCTATTTTGAAAACACCGCTGAGAAGATCGTAACCATTACGGTGGCCAGCTCTCCCGAGGGGGCCAATACACGAACTGTAAAAGTGGTGCCTGTGGCTAGTGAAGTTGCTTTGCGCAACAGGGATTGGGTAGAAGGCAACATGCGAAAAGTTGCTGAAGCTACCAACGGGCAAGTGGCTTATGTGTATGTACCCAATACCGGTTCGGGCGGTCATGAATATTTCAAGCGCTATTTCTTTCCGCAGGTAAACAAGGCAGGAATTATTATTGACGAAAGATTTAATGGTGGCGGCCAGTTAGCAGATTATTATATAGACTTGTTGAAGCGCCCCGTTCAATCCTATTGGAGGTACCGTTATGGCAAAGACCAAAAGGCTCCCAATGCCTCTATCCAGGGACCTAAAGTAATGTTGATAGATGAAACGGCAGGCTCTGGCGGCGACTATCTCCCTTATCTTTTTAGGCAGGCGAAGTTGGGTACGCTGGTGGGCAAAACCACCTGGGGCGGGCTCGTAGGCGTACTCGGGTATCCTGAATTTATAGATGGCGGTGTAGTAACTGCACCCAACCTTGCGTTTTTTGATGAAAACGGATTTGGCATAGAAAACGTGGGTACAGCACCAGATATTGAGGTAGAGCAGTGGCCTAAGGATGTTATCAACGGTAAAGATCCGCAGTTGGAAAAAGCCATACAAATCGTAATGGATGAATTGAAACAGCATCCGCCTAAAAAGGCACCTTCACCCAAGGCCCCCAATAAAGTCGGGCAGTAGGTTGTGGTGTAACTGTTTTGAATAACTGCCCGAATTCATAAGTGCACAAAAAAATAGTACTGAGTGTTGATGATGAGCTGCAAGAAAAATAAAACCGGGTTACCTTGAGTACGTTCCATAGGCTTCCAGCTCGAAATAGGAAAATAAGTGGTCCGTCTTAAAACATAGAGAACTGGTTTAGCTTGTCTAAGCCACGCCACGGTTTCAAATATATAAGCCGCTGCTCCCGATCTTTTCAGGGGGCAGCGGCTTTCTTTTTGCTCTTTTTTGGTAAAGGTATTTATGGGTTACATGTTACGAAAGATGAATATAATTTTTGTTGTTGTACAATGTTTTAATTACGCAGGCGTTAGCTAGGGTGACAACCAATATCCTGAATCGAACCTAACCAACATGAACCATTCTATCTTAACTAGGGATACGCTCCTTCGCCGCAGCCTTTTTTCATTTTTAGTAATATTAGCTAGTTTTTTTTCAGCCGATTGCCAGGTAAGAACCATGGCCAACCTGGTGCTCGTACACAACAATGGAAGTACATTGATGGACGGCAACATGACGAACTACGCCGAAAACTACAGCAACGCTATCGACGGTTACGACATCTGGAAGATGAGCAACTTTGGAGAAAATTTTGGCATCTTACGAGGTACAGCCAACCTCTCTATAGAACGCCGCAAGACCATTACCAGTAACGATACCACTTATTTCAGGATGTGGAACCTGCAGCAACGCAATTACAGCGTGCAAATCATTTGTCAGAACCTGCACTTAAGTAACCTTACAGGGTTTGTGCACGATAATTTTACCAACGTTGATATTCCTGTTAATTTAAATGATACCAATTATATCAACTTTACCGTTACAAGCCAGCCGGGAAGTTCTGCTTCCAATCGTTTTAAATTGATATTTAATGTGCCTCCATTGGCACCCTTGCCTATGACATTTACCAGCCTGGAGGCCTATCGTAAAAACAAGGACGTGATGGTAAACTGGGAAGTAGAAAATGAATTGCTGATTGATAAATATATTGTAGAGGCTTCTTCAAATAACATTGAATACCAGCAAGTGAACCAACTGAACGCTTCGAAGTCAGCCAGTAAATTAACGTATGGCGCACAAGACCTGAAAGTTCAACCGTTTGATTTATTTTACAGGGTGAAGGCCGTAAGCACCGGGGGCAAAGTTCAATACAGTACTGTAGTTAAGGTAGCTGGATTGATACCTGCAATGCCGGTGACTGTGTTTCCTAACCCGGTACTAGGGAAAACGGTCGTCTTGCAATTTGGCCTGCTACCTGAGGGATCTTACCGCCTGCAACTCGTCAATCTTTCAGGAAGGGTAGTGTACAATCAACTTATCAACACGCAGGC
>JBKJKD010000143.1:0-37098 GCA_046597635.1 Ferruginibacter sp.
TACTGGATGGCTATGGTGTTTTTCATCTCCTGAGCAAACACAAAGACACTTCGCTTATTCCATTTATTTTTTTAACAGCCAAGTCTGAACGAACTGATTTTCGCAAGGGCATGGAAATGGGCGTAGACGATTACATTACCAAACCTTTTGATGGGATTGAATTGCTGCGGGCAATTGAAGTACGTCTCAATAAGTCGGCACTGTTGCACCAAAAATACCAGGGCGCTACCGCCATGGAAGATTTTTTAGGGAATGTGAAACAAGTAGGAAATGTTGTGCTCACTTCTGATGAGCGGGAAGTGTACAATTACGGGAATAAAATTTTTGTATATAGCAGCGGGCAGCGGCCAAGGGCTATGTACTATGTGATTTCTGGCAAGGTGAAAATTTCCCGCATGAATGAAGGAGGCAAAGAATTTATTACAGACATCCATGGCCCGGGCGAATATTTTGGCTACACTGCCATACTTGAAAATACCAATTACCTGGAAGATGCGCAGGCCCTGGAAGCTTCCAGCCTGATGCTGATTCCGGCCGAAGATTTTGTACAATTAATTTCGCACGATTTAAGTATCGCCCAAACCTTTATCAAGATTATCACACAAAACATTGCTGGCAAAGAAGAAAGATTGTTAAACCTGGCTTACAACTCTTTGCGAAAAAAAGTGGCTTATGGTCTCATGCAATTGCATGAAAAATACAAGGTAGATGACGATAGTAATACGGTACTAAACATATCACGGGATAATATGGCAAAAACTTTTGGCGTAGCCACAGAATCACTCATTCGCACCTTGGGCGATTTTAAGGATGAGAAACTGGTAGACCTTGAAAGTGGCAAAGTGATTATCATCAATAAAAATAAATTGAGGGATCTTCCTTACTAGCCCGAACAAAATGTTGTTTAATATAAAATGCCGGTGACTACCGGCATTTTATATTCTTGCGAAGTTTCGTGGGCTAAATGTAGTTTCAGATATGCGATAGCTTCATCAGTGAACTTATAAATTCTGCAGCAGTGTTTTGGGTTTTAAGGGTCCAACTTTCTGTAACAGTAATTACATTCCAAATCTTTCCCGACTTTCGGGACACTTGCGCAGACACGCCCATTTTTGTAAAAAAATCGCTGGTAACTTCAGCAACGGTTTTATCATGGCTGATGTCAATACTTGCGTGAAGATCCTGCACAGGCAATTTGGTGAGTTTCGTATTGTAATCCATTTGGGTTGCTTTTGGTAATCCGGTTGTCTTATCTACCTCAAAGAAATCGATCTTTAAAAAAGAGTACCTGCGGGTAAAAGCCGCTTGTAGTTCTGCCAGCGTATGATGCTGGTCTAATTTTATATCCTCCTTTTCTACTTCCATTGTTACTTTTTTTGCTTGCGGCATCTCTATTCCAATAAATTCTGTAAAAGTCAATTCAAAAATAAAAAGACTTTGTAACATATAGGCGCACTGTTCTCACGCTTCGCAATGATTGTAATCATTTATTAAACATGAACTGCCCTGGCAATTGATTACAATCATATTCGATGCTTTTCGCTGTCATTATTTGGGTTCAATTGTCGGGATAGCTTTGTGTATCAATCAACGAAGAACTCCTCACAACAATTAACACTTAAAGCCATGAAATCAACATTTAAAAAATTCGCCCTCTTGTTTTCGCTAATTCTAATTATCAACAGCGTGAGCTTTGCACAAACCAACTACCAGTCTAGAGCAGCAGACATCAAACTGAATGGTACCTCTAATATTCATGATTGGGAAATGGTAGCCACCGCCGCCACCAGCACTGCAACTTTTGTGGTAAATGCAAACGGCCAGGTGACGGCTCTCAGCGCTCTTAGTTTCGTATTGCCTGCTGTAAATCTTAAAAGTGGTCATGGGCAAATGGATAAAAATACCTACAAGGCTTTAAATACCAGCAAAAATCCTAACATCAGTTTTACCCTTACTTCCGCAACGATTACTGCTACGGGCGGCAACAACTACCAAATAAATGGGGTAGGTAAGTTATCTATAGCAGGTACAGTTAAACACACCGATTTGCAGGCAACTGGCAAATACAACCCGGCAGATAAAAGCTTTACCGTAACCGGCGTTAAAAAAATGAAGATGACAGAATACAATGTGGCTCCTCCCAAAGCATTGATGGGCACCATTAAAACCGGCGATGCTATTTCTATTGCCTACACCTTGAAATTTACTAAATAAAAACTAACCATACTTTTAAAAACTTCAAACAACTATTATGAAAAAGATATCATTTTACAGCATCATTGTTACTGTGCTGCTAGCGTGTTTTCAACCGCTTGTAACAACAGCGCAGACAGTAGACAAAGAATTTTACGGACGCCCCTCTAATTGGAGGCCTTACGACCAACGGGGTGTAAATGTTTTTGAAACCGGCAAAGCGGACACCATCAGCTTTGAAGGTTTGCGCATGAGATTCGGCGCCGGATTTACACAACAGTTTCAAAGTTTGAAACACTCTAACACCGCAACAGACAAACAGGGGGCAAACAAACTCTATCCTATTGCTCCCGGTTTTATGACAGCACAGGCTAACCTGTTTACCGATGTGCAACTGGCAGATGGCATTCGTTTGAATGTTACTACCTATCTTTCTACACGTCACCATAATGAGGCATGGGTAAAAGGCGGCTTCATTCAGTTTGACAAACTTCCCTTCAAAGGAAAATTCTGGACAAATCTGATGGACATCACCACAATCAGAATAGGCCATATGGAAGTGAACTATGGTGATGCGCATTTCCGCAGATCTGATGCAGGCCAGGCCCTTTACAATCCCTTTATGGAAAGTTATATTATGGATGCTTTTGCTACAGAAATTGGTGGTGATGTATTCATTCAAAAAAATGGTTTCTTCGGTATGCTGGGTGTTACCAACGGCATGATCAAAGGATCTGTTGATTCTGCTGCAAAAGGCACAGTAGCTGGGGTTGTGGTGGACAATAACGACAACCGTAATCCCTCTATTCTTTTAAAAGGAGGTGTGGATAAATCTATAGGCGATAAAATGAGGGTGAGACTATCTGGTAGTTATTATCACAACTCAAGCAACGCTGGCAGCGGACTTACACTATATGGTGGCGATCGTGCTGGCTCCAATTACCAGAATGTAATGGAAAAATGGAAAACAGGTGGAGCAGTGAATAGTTCTACAGCCATTGCCTTCTCTGGCAGGTTAAATCCAAACTTCTCTAAAAAAATTGACGCTATCATGTTGAACGGTTTCTTAAAACTGGGTGGCGTAGAACTCTTTGGTACCTATGAAACTGCTAAGGGTAGAACCAAAACAGAAACAGCAACCCGTAAAGCCAGCCAATTGGCAGGGGATATAATTTACAGGTTTGGTGTGGCAGAAAATCTTTACCTGGGTGCAAGATATAATGCCGCTAAAGCAAGGCTTGCAGGTATTACCCAGGATGTAAAAGTAGATCGTTTTGCACTGGCTGCAGGATGGTTCCTCACTAAAAATGTTTTGTTGAAAACTGAATATGTTATTCAAAATTATAAAGATTTTCCAACCACTGATTATCGCAATGGTGGCGAGGTAAAAGGAATAGTTGTTGAGGCAGTTGTAGGTTTCTAATCTATAATTTGCAAGAGTGATTTAAAAGAATGAGTGAGAGCTCATTCTTTTAAATTTTAAACCTAAAAAACTAAAGTCATGCGCCAGGTATTGTTTTGCTCACTGTTGCTTCCGCTTTTTTTGCTTGCCTTTTTGGTTGCTACCAAAGCCCAGTATCGCCCGGTAAAATGGGCTGTGCAAAAAAATAGCACCCTTTGGGTAGAGGGCAGTTCAAACGTAAATCATTTTACCTGTAGTGTTAGTAGTTTGGCGAGTTACGATACCATCATTGTATTGAATGATGCTGTGAGCTCCCTTGCGCTCAAGGGGTCCATTAAGATGGATGTGCTGAGTTTCGATTGTCACAATAACCTAATAAGAAAAGACTTGCGTAAGACCTTGAAATCGGAGGAACATCCACACATGGTTATCCGGTTTCTGACATTGAAAACGATGCCTGGTCTAACATTTAAGACAGAGCAAATAAGCGGATGGGTAGAAGTAGAACTGGCTGGTGTGAAAAAAGTATTTGAGCTTCACTACACATTTACAAAAGCAGCAACAGGTTCTATCCGTTTAAATGGAGGACGCAAATTTTGCTTTTCAGATTTCAGCCTGGAACCACCCCGCAAGTTGGCTGGCCTCATAAAAATAAGGGACGAGTTTGATGTAAAATTCGAGCTTATGCTCAAGCCCGTTTGATCAGTTCTCTATACCCTTCATAAGCTACAAATAGCCTAACCTATTAAAAGTAAATGCCCCGTAAGAATTACGGGGCATTTGAATAAAACCTTAAACCGAGTATTATGGAAAAATACCCAACTCAGCATAGCTGGTGGCCACTTTATTAATCGCATTCACATAAGCTGCTGTGCGCATGTCGGGTATAGCTGGATTGCTTTTCCAGATGTGTACAATCTCCCTGGTAGCAGTGATCATTGTTTCTTCCAGTCCGCTGTGTACCAACTCAATTTCTTCTGCACCGTGTTGAATCATTTTACGATCGCTGGCACTCACTGTTTTACCCGTAAGGTTTTCAATCTGGCCAAGGATCTGGGTATTCATGTTCTCGGTGAATCTCTTCTCCATGCGACCATAACGCACGTGGCTCAGGTTTTTTAACCACTCAAAGTAACTTACCGTTACGCCGCCAGCATTTAGATACATGTCTGGCACAACTAAGATACCTCTTTGTATAAAAATTTCATCTGCTTCCGGAGTACAAGGTCCGTTGGCTGCCTCACCAATGATCTTAGCTTTTACCCTTGGTGCGTTCTCAGCATTGATCACATTTTCTAATGCAGCAGGAATCAGGATATCACATTCCAATTCCAATGCATCGTTTGTATTTGTTATGGTAGTGGCGCCCGGAAAATTGATGATGGAACCCGTTTGGTTTCTAAATTCTATTAACTCATCTTCATTCAATCCCTCAGCATTATAAACCGCTCCGTCGTGTTCGGAGATGGCAATTACTTTTGCCCCATGCTCACGGAAAAATTTAGCTGAATGGTACCCCACGTTTCCGATACCTTGTACTACTACGGTTTTTCCACTAATGCCGGTTGTGAGTCCAACTTTTGTCATCAGGTCTTCCATGTTACAAATTTCCCTGATGCCAAAGAAAACGCCGAGGCCCGTAGCTTCTTTTCTTCCACGAACTCCGCCTTGAGTAACAGGTTTACCAGTTACACAGCCGGCGGCGTCTATTTCGCCTGGCCTTAAAGATGCATAGGTATCTACAATCCATGACATCTCTCTTTCACCAGTTCCATAATCGGGAGCTGGCACATCTATACCGGGGCCGATAAAGTTTTTCTTTACCAGCTCTGCAGTATAACGGCGGGTAATTTTTTCAAGTTCGTAAGTGCTATAGTTCCTCGGATTGATTTTGATACCACCCTTGGCACCGCCAAAAGGAACATTCACAATAGCGCATTTGTAAGTCATCAGCGATGCAAGGGCCATTACTTCATCCTGGTTCACTTCATCACTAAAGCGAATACCACCTTTGCATGGCGATTTGTGCTGGCTGTGTTGCACACGATACGCTTCAATAACTTCGATACTACCATCGTCTCTTTTTAGCGGGAAACGCATTTGGTAGACACTGTTACAGGCTTTAATCTGTTCTAAAATTCCCGGATCAAAACTGGTAAAAGCTGCCGCTTTATCAAAACTTCTTTCAACACTTTGAAAAAAGCTGTACGTCTGGTTTGACATATGTTTTATTTTTTTATAATTAAAAAGGGAAAATCCCTTGCAAGCCGAAGTGTGTTGTTATTAATACCTCTTCCTAAGTCGCTTCGTTATTGATGGTATTTTCAGGCCCCATGTTTACTAACTGCTGATGTTGATCATCAGCTCGTGAACTCAGTTTTTTTCCTTTTCCAGTCTGCTTATCTTCCTGTCTATGGTAACAACATATAAAAATAATCCTATTAAGATGGTGAGGCATACTGCCACAACAATATATATTTTTCCATTGCTACGCATCACATCAGCCATTGCTACCTGCTCCTGTGCAGCTGCTGCCAGCGAGCTCACAAGGATCATTATTAAGATGCTTAAACGCCTCCGTACAAAACCAGAAATTTTATTCATATCAATTTGTTTTATAGCCTGGGATATCTTGTTCCTCGTTCAAAAGGGCTTTGTCTTTTAAAAGCTCCAGTCTGATTTTCAAAGTAGTTAACCAAACTCCTAGAAGCGTCCAGCCAATGATTGCAGGATAAAATATAGCCCTCATGCTGGCATCCATATCGTTTCGGTTAAGGGCGGGGTTGCCAGAATCACTGCCCGGTGCACCCGGGTGCAGACTTCCTACCATTCGGGGAATGATCCAGATGCTGGGAAACAGCATGGCAAACGCAAAAATATTGTACACTGCACTTACCCGTGCCCGCTTGTCCATGTCCGTAAAAGATCCCCTCAAAACAAAGTAGGCACCATAAATTAAAATTGCAATAGCTGCTCCTATAAGTTTAGGTTCTTTTAATACGGAACCCATTGACTGGTGCTGGTCTGTAACCCAGGTTACAGAAACCCACAACACACCGGTGAGGTATCCTAAAATGCCAAATACGGTACCCATAACGGCAAAATTTTTGGCAAAAATATCGTACTTGTATTGGGTAGAATTAAGGTACCTGATGCTGTACACAAAACTGATGATAAAGAGGATCATCATGCCAAACCACATACACACGTGAAAGTAAAGATTGCGGATAGTTTCATTTAAAATCGGCAGCTTGGGAACATCCATTAAAAACCCGGCAACAATCGTAAATACCAGTAAAATGAATGACAATAATTTCCACCAGCTTTTTCGCATCGGAGGGTGATGTTTGTTTAGGGCGCAAAGTTATGGTAATCTAATTTATATATCCATCGAATTTAAAAGGTTGAAGCAACTCAATCAGAATAGTAATCGCTGGTAAAGATGCCCAGATTGTTGCAGGAAGCGTTTAGATTAAGATAAATAATAACACGTGACAATTTACCGGCTACTTCGATGCTGTGCCGTGCCCCGGAAATGTTTTATTACTCCTTCCACAAAAATGGAAACAAGATCACAGCCAGCGCTATTACCAACCCGTCCATCAAGGCAATGATCCCGGCAATTTGCAAAACGGCTCCTTCTCTAAACACTTCGGCAAAGGCAACTTTACTGAGGCGCATCAGTAACAATAAAATGGGAAGTATTACCGGAAAACCAAGGATAGCAATTAATGCTGCATTTTGCTGGGCCTTTGCAGCAATAGCACTCATGAGCGTAAACACCAGACTGATGCTTGTGCCACCGAGTATTACTATCCCGGTAAACCATAGACTCTCCTGCACGGGATTGTCTAAGAACACGAAGAATAACAACAGGCTTACGACACTCATCAAAGCCATCAACAAAATATTAAATGCCAGTTTAGCCAGTATGAACTCAATTGGGGAGGTGATGGAATAAAAGTAGAGCATTCGTCCACGGCTTTCCTGCAAAAAACTTTTGGCTACTGTATTTACACAAACGAATAATTGAATTACCCAAAAAAGGCTGTTCCAAACTGCTGCATCCGGACTGTCGGGCATGGAGAGGTACAACACAAAAATGGTGGAAGCAATGTAAAGCAGGATGCCGTAAAAAGTATGCTGTTGCCGGAGTTCCAGCATCACATCTTTTTTTAACAAGGCATATATACGGTAAAGCATGAAGAATGTTTCTTATTTATCGGAAACTGCTGGCCACTAATTTTTTTCTGCTGCGCATATCCTGCAGCGTGGCTCATAAATATCTTTTTCGCCTAATAAAACTTGCGGGCCCTGCGCCACTTTACGGTAGCTGATGTTGGCAATATTGCCACATTTAACACAGATGGCGTGTAACTTGGTAATGTAATCTGCTTTTGCAAGCAGCCCTGGCATTTGGCCAAAAGGGTTGCCTAAATAATCCATGTCCAGCCCTGCTACAATAACCCGGATCCCCTTCATAGCAAGGTGTTCGCACACATTGCCTATTTCTGCATCAAAAAATTGTGCTTCGTCAATGCCCACCACATCTACATCTTGCGCCAGCAATAAAATGGTTTGAGAACTTTCTACTGGTGTGCTTTGAATAATATTGGTATCGTGGCTCACGATATTCATTTCATCATATCGGGTATCCATCGCCGGCTTAAATATTTCCACTTTTAAATTGGCTATTTTCACCCGCTTCAGTCTTCGTATCAACTCCTCCGTTTTACCACTAAACATGCTGCCGCAAATTACTTCTATCCATCCACGCCGCTCACCTTTTAAACTGGGTTCAATAAACATTAAACAACTTTTTTAAAATACTGTTAGTAACTTTAACCGATTGCTGCAAAGATTACAGTTTCTACCCACAGGGCAAAACAAATTTTACTGCGGGCAAGCTATTTAACCAGTTAATTTATTTAGTTATGGATCGGGTGGTAACACTCTCAAATAAAATACAGGAGCAATTGGCTCAGCAGGCTTCTATCGATCAATTATTGGTTACGGTGCAAATGCTTCAGTCTGAATTGATGCATAAAAAGCAAATGCAACCCAAGCCGGACATGGCTTCGGCAGTCTCCATACAAATAGCGCCCATAGATAATACAGACCCCTACCAGGAGGAACCATTGCAAGAACCCGAAGAAAAAACGGTGGAGTTATTGCAAGTAGACGAAACAGAAGTGGAAGCAGAACTAGAGGAAATTAAACGAAATGCAGAAGCCAAGAATAATATGGCTGTTCAAAACAAACCTGCGCTGTTATTTGATCCTGTGGAAGATATTCCTACCCTGCTTCACCAGCAAGGTAGTGCCGCAACCAATCCTAGGGCAGCAACAGAGGCCACCGCTAAACCTGCTGCTGAAATTCATGACTTGATTTCCAGGGAGCAGTCTTCTTCCTTAAATGAAAGGTTGAAACAGTCAAAAATTGAGCTGGGCGAATCTCTGGAAGCACCCATTAAAGATCTTAAGAAAGCCATCGGCGTAAATGATCGTTATCTTTTTATAAACGAATTGTTTCGGGGCGATGAGGTGATGTATGAGCGCAGCATTAAAACTATCAATAGTTTCTCTATTTTTCCGGAGGCTGAATATTGGATAAAGCGGGAACTAAAATTAAAGCTCGGCTGGGATGACAAAAACGATGTAGTGAGGCAATTTGATCAATTGGTGAGAAGACGTTTCGTATAGATATATTCCATTATTTTTTCGGTGGCACCGTGATGCTCATACACATAATCCTGGGCAATCTTTCCTGCCCCCTCTAATTTTTGTTGATCGTTTAAAAGCCTGTTCAATAAGTCTTCCAGTTCTAGTGCATTTTCAATACTAAAGGCTCCACCTGCATCTACCAGATCTCTTGCTTCAGCAAATTTTTCATAGACAGGTCCAAAAACTACAGCCTTACCATATACCGCCGCTTCTAAAATATTGTGAATACCACTTTGGTTGAAACCACCACCCACATAAGTTATCGTGGCATATTTATAAAGTTTTGAAAGACTACCAATGTTGTCAATAATCAACACATTGTTGTTATGATTTTCTGCAAAGGGCTCTGCTATTAAAGCAGAGTATAGCAGAGCCTCCGGAAATTCTTCCAACAGATCTTGTATCCTTTCTTCGCTTACCTCATGGGGAGCAATAATAAATTTTATCTGCGGATATATCCTGGTATAGTGTATGAGTTCCTCTTCGTCTTCTTCCCAGGTGCTACCTGCTACCAATACCTGATGGCCCTGGCAAAATGCTTCTAACTGAGGAGCCATCGGGGTATAGTTTGTCGCCACATCAATTACCCTATCAAAACGAGTATCGCCGGTAACCGTGCAGAGATTAGATTTTTCGATGGTCTCCAACAGTTGTCGGGAACCATTGTTTTGTACAAACAACTGCTGAAAACAGTCCAGCATGGTTTGCCAAAATTTACCATACCACTTAAAAAAGGGTTGTGAGGGTCTGAAGATGCCGGATACCAATAGGGCAGGAATAGCTTCTTTTTTTAAGGCAGCGAGATAGTAATGCCAGTATTCATATTTTACCCAAAGCACCAGCGAGGGCTGCACCATCGCCACAAAGTTTGCGGCGTTTTCGGCCCCATCCATGGGTAAGTACATGATGTGATCGGCACCGTTGTAATTTTTACGAATCTCGTAACCACTCGGCGAAAAAAAAGTAAGTAAAATTTTATACCGTGGATGAGATATCCTCAGCGCTTCCAACAAAGGTCGTCCCTGTTCAAACTCACCCAGGCTGGCGCAGTGCATCCATACAATCTTAGCGCTGGCTGCCGGCATACTTGAGCTTTCTTTTTTGTTAGAGTTTTCTGACTCAGCTTGCCAAAGTTTTATTTTAGTTTGCAAGGCTAGCTTCCAGCCCCGCCTGCCTCGCACCCACTGTTTTGCTTTAGGGTTCCAGTTGGCCGCCAAATGCAGTGCTGCTGAATAAATGTGCAGGAAAATATTATAAAGAAGAATCAAGCTTATATTTTTTTCAAATGTAAAGGGTATTGCCATCAAATCCTATATTGCCCCGCTCACTGAGTAAAACGTTCTGCTCACCCTCCTCAATCCGAAAGCAAAAATCCTATCTTTGCCCCGCTATAAAAAAATAATATGAGGCCTTTACAAATGGTAGATACTAAAACGCAGTATCACAATATAAAAAAAGAAGTGGATGAAGCTGTGCTCTCTGTGATGGAGAGCTCGCAATTTATTGGTGGTAGCGTGGTAAATAATTTTGCTGCAAACCTTGCATCTTACCACCAAAGCAAGCATGTAATACCCTGCGCCAACGGTACCGATGCCTTGCAGATAGCTTTGATGGCCCTTGGCCTCGAACCCGGAGACGAAATTATAACGCCTTCTTTTACCTATATAGCAACAGTAGAAGTGGCCGCCCTGCTGCACATTAAACCGGTGTTTGTAGAAGTTGATCCTAAAACATTTTGCATAGACCCGGCAGTTATTGAATCAGCCATCACGCCTAGAACGAAAGCAATTGTGCCCGTTCATTTATATGGCCATGCGGCTGATATGGAGCCAATTATTAAAATAGCAAAAAAACATAACTTATTTATTGTTGAAGACAATGCACAAGGCATCGGCTGCGTTTATGCGTTTTCAGATGGTAGTACCAAAAAGACTGGCAGCATCGGGCACATCGGGTGCACCTCTTTCTACCCATCTAAAAACCTGGGTGCATTTGGTGACGGTGGTGCCATGTTTACGGATGATGATGCCCTGGCCGAAAAACTTAAAATGATTGCGTCGCATGGGCAGAGTGTGCGCTATTATCACGATGTCGTGGGTTGCAACTCCAGGCTGGATGCCATGCAGGCCGCCATTTTGGATATTAAATTAAAACACCTGGATGAATACATAGATGCCCGCAGAAAAGCTGCTGATTTTTACGATGCCGGTTTTGCTGGTAACGAAAAAATAACTGTGCCTTTCCGTGCTGCCAACAACAGGCATGTATTTCATCAATACACGCTCATATTGAACGGTGTAGATAGAAATGCCCTGAACCAGCATCTTGCAGATGAGGGTGTACCGTCCATGATTTATTACCCGGTGCCCGCCCATAGGCAAAAAATGTTCGAGGCTTTTGGTGGAAGTGATTACCAATTGCCGGTTACAGACTGGCTTACAGAAAGGGTGATTTCGTTGCCCATTCACACAGAACTGGATGAAGAACAGCAACAATTTATTGTAGACAAAGTATTGGCATTTATCAATAATTAATTACTAACCCCATAATAAACGTATGAAAATTGCAGTTGTAGGCACGGGCTATGTAGGACTGGTAACCGGTACCTGTTTTGCAGAAACGGGCAATAATGTTACTTGTGTTGATATCGATCAGAACAAAATTGAGAAATTAAGTTCAGGGCAGATCACCATCTACGAGCCAGGCCTGGAAAAACTTTTTATTCGTAACCAAAAAGAAGGAAGGCTATTTTTTACCACCAACCTCAGCGAAGCAATTAAAGATGCGGAAATAATCTTCCTGGCATTGCCCACACCACCGGGAGAAGACGGCAGTGCAGATCTGAAATATATTTTGGGAGTGGCCGCAGACCTTGGCAAACTAATACAGCCCGGCGACTATAAAATTATCATCGATAAAAGCACTGTTCCGGTTGGTACAGCAGAAAAGGTAAGGGATGCCATTAATGCATCTTCTACAACAGATTTGAGCGAAGCCTTTGATGTAGTGAGCAACCCCGAGTTCTTACGGGAAGGCGTAGCCGTAGACGATTTTATGAAACCAGACAGGGTGGTAATAGGTACAGACTCAGAAAAAGCCACTAAGCTGTTAAACGATTTGTACGCTCCCTTTGTGCGTCAGGGTAACCCGCTCATTTTTATGGACGAGAAGTCTGCAGAACTTACAAAGTATGCAGCCAATGCATTTTTAGCAGTGAAGATTAGCTTCATGAATGAAATTGCACAGCTTTGCGAAAAGCTAGGTGCCGATGTAGATATGGTGCGCAAAGGGATTGGAAGCGATGAACGAATTGGAAGGAGATTTTTGTTCCCCGGCATCGGTTACGGTGGAAGTTGTTTTCCGAAAGATGTACAGGCATTGTCTAAATCATCTACCGAAGCAAACTACCAATTTAAAATATTGGATGCGGTAATGGAGGTAAATGATAAGCAAAAGCTCCACCTTCTGCCAAAAATAAAAACCTATTTTCAGGAGGACGTTAAAGGAAAGCATTTTGCTTTGTGGGGTCTTTCTTTTAAACCCAATACAGATGATATCAGAGAGGCACCAGCCTTGTATATCATTGACGAATTGCTGGCCGCCGGAGCAACAGTGAGCGCATTCGATCCCGAAGGGATGAAGAATGTAAAACAACTATTGGGCGATAAAATTCAATTCGCCACCAGCCCTTACCATGCGTTGGAAAATGCAGATGCATTGATCATTGCTACTGAGTGGAACGAATTTAGAACACCTGATTTTGCAAAGATCACCGCTACGCTTTTGAACAAAGTAATTTTTGATGGAAGAAATTTGTTTGATCTCAACCAGATGAATGAGTTGGGTTATCACTATGAGAGTGTGGGTAGAAGAGTGATATTTCAAACCAAATGATGCTGATTTTTTGGCAGGTCTTTTATTAAAGCATCTTAATAATATAGCAATTGGACACAACTACAACAGTATCTACCCCTCAGAGCCGCGGCCGTGTGCTGGTAACAGGCGCAGCCGGATTTTTGGGTTCGCATCTTTGCGATCGTTTTATAAAAGAAGGGTTTGATGTGATAGGCATGGATAACCTCATCACCGGCGATCTCAAAAATATCGAGCATCTTTTCAAGTTAAAAAGTTTTGAATTTTATCATCATGATGTTTCAAAATTTATTCATGTGACCGGCAAGCTGGATTACATCCTGCATTTTGCGTCGCCAGCCAGCCCGATAGATTATTTAAAAATTCCTATTCAAACATTAAAGGTTGGTTCGCTTGGTACACACAATTGTCTGGGGCTTGCCAAGGCCAAAGGTGCCCGCATATTGGTAGCTAGTACTAGCGAAGTGTATGGAGATCCGCAGGTGCATCCACAAACGGAAGAATACTGGGGCAACGTAAACCCCATCGGCCCACGTGGGGTGTATGATGAGGCCAAACGTTTTCAGGAAGCTATTACTATGGCTTACCACACTTTTCATCAGGTGGAAACGAGAATCATACGAATCTTCAATACTTATGGTCCTCGTATGCGGCTGAATGACGGAAGAGCGCTGCCTGCATTTATTGGACAAGCTTTGCGTGGCGAAGATTTGACCGTATTTGGAGATGGTAGCCAAACACGCAGTTTTTGTTATGTAGACGATTTGGTAGAAGGTATCTACCGGTTGCTCATGAGCAACTATGTGAACCCCGTAAACATCGGTAACCCCGATGAAATTTCTTTGAAAGATTTTGCAGAAGAAATTATCAAGCTTACGGGCACCAAGCAGAAGATTGTATTTAAACCATTACCTGTTGATGATCCTAAGCAGCGACAACCCGATATTACCAGGGCTAAAGAAATATTGAAATGGGAGCCAAAAGTAAACAGGGCAGATGGTCTCAAAATTACTTATGACTATTTTAAAAGTTTGCCTGCAGAGGAATTGAATAAGCTGCCGAAGGAGTTTAAGTGAGGCCAAGAAGTGAAAAAAGTCAAAAGTCAAAAGTCAAAAGTCAAAATTGCGGATCAGTTTTTATAATTTTTACTTTTTACTTTTTAATTTTTAATTAGCATGTACCAGGAATTATTAGATAAGAAAAAGAAATTGGCAGTTATAGGTCTAGGTTATGTGGGCCTGCCCATTGCCTTAGAATTTGCAAAACAGCTCAGCGTAATTGGTTTCGATATCAATGCCGATAGGGTGAAGCTGATGCAACAAAACATAGACCCCAGCAAGGAACTGGAAGCGAGTGCCTTTGAAGGATGTGATATTGAATTTACCAATGACCTGGAAGTATTGAAGCAGGCTAATTTTTTTATTGTAGCCGTACCCACGCCAGTAGATGAGCACAATGTGCCAGATTTGATTCCTGTGCAGCGTGCCAGCGAAACCATTGGTAAAGTGATAAAGAAGGGAGACTACGTGGTATACGAGAGTACTGTTTATCCTGGTTGTACCGAAGAAGATTGCGTGCCCATCATTGAAAAATTATCGGGTTTAAAAATGGTGGAGGATTATAAGATTGGCTATTCTCCGGAGCGCATCAACCCTGGGGATAAGGAACATACCATTACCAGTATTGTAAAAGTAGTAAGTGGTTGTTGTAGCGAAAGCCTGGATACCATTGCTAAAGTGTATGAGCTGGTGGTTAAAGCCGGTGTGCATCGGGCATCTTCCATCAAAGTTGCAGAGGCGGCTAAAATAATTGAGAACACACAGCGTGATTTGAACATTGCCCTCATGAATGAGCTCTCTATCATCTTCGATAAAATGGACATCAACACATTTGAAGTACTGGAAGCAGCCGGTACCAAATGGAATTTCTTAAAATTTCAACCCGGGCTGGTGGGTGGGCATTGTATAGGAGTAGATCCTTATTATCTCACTTTTAAATCCAACCAACTGGGTTACGACAGCCAAGTGATATTAGCCGGCAGAGCCATCAATGATGGAATGGCCGCCTATGTGGCTAAAAAAGTATTGCAACACATTATACAAAACGGCGCTGAGGTAAAAGCGGCCAAGGTGTTGGTAATGGGTGCCACTTTTAAAGAAAATGTAAGCGATATCCGCAACAGCAAAGTGGCAGATGTTGTGAAAGAACTTCAATCTTTTTCTTTGCAGGTTGATGTGTGCGATGCACATGCCAGCAGCGAGGAACTGCAACATGAATATGGCTTTGGTCTTACTACCGACCTTGCAACAGATTATGATGCGGTTATTGTAGCGGTGCCACACAACTCCTACAAAGAATTAGAAGATGCCTGGTTTGCATCCGTTACAAAAGACAATGCTTTGGTGGCCGATCTAAAAGGTATTTTTCGGGATAAAATTAAAACAAGGAAATACTGGAGTTTATAATTCATCAAAAAATTGCCTCCATGAAGGCTGGCTATTTGAGTGTAAAAAGTTGCTGTAAAACATTAGTAGGTTTGTATTTCAAAGTTCACGTTACATGCAACGCATCATAGCACATTTTGATCTCGATTCTTTTTTTGTTTCTGTAGAAGTGTTAAACGATCCTTCGCTGAAAGGCAAGCCTGTAATAGTAGGCGGAAAAGAGCGGGGTGTGGTAGCCGCCTGCAGTTACGAAGCAAGAGCGTTCGGCATTCACTCAGCTATGCCATCGAGAAAAGCGCAACAACTTTGTCCGCAGGCCATTTTTGTAAAAGGCAAATACAGCGAATACAGTCGCTACTCCCGCTGGGTTACAGAAATTATTGCCAGCAAAGCACCGTTATTTGAAAAAGCTTCGGTAGATGAGTTTTATCTTGACCTTACCGGTATGGATAAATTTTTCGATCCACTTCAATGGACCATCGATCTCCGGCAACATATTATTAAAGAAACCGGTCTGCCCATTTCATTTGGCCTGGCGGCTAATAAACTCCTTGCAAAAATAGCTACTAATAAAGCTAAGCCAAATGGCTATTTGCAAATTCCTTTCGGTAAAGAAAAAGAATTTCTTTCACCACTTTCTGCCTCAGAAATTCCTGGTGTGGGCGAGCAAACGAAACTCATTTTGCAAGCCATGGGTATATTCAGCATCAATGATATTTACAAAGCAGGCGAAAAGATGTTGGAAGAAAAATTAGGCAAATGGGGCACTGATCTCTGGCAGAAAAGCCAGGGTATCCACCATGGCGAGGTTTCCCCTTTTCACGAGGCAAAATCTATTTCTTCTGAAAATACTTTTGATGAAAACAAAAGCGACCTCGTTTTTTTGCAAGCTGAGCTGGTAAGGCTTACAGAGAAAATTTGTTTTGAATTGCGGCAAGATGGAAAAGTGGCAGGTTGTGTGGCGGTGAAAATACGTTACCCGGATTTTGAAACCTGCAGTAAGCAAACGACCATTTCCTATACCAGCGCCGATGATGAAATTATACCGATAGTGAAAAATCTATTTTTGCAACTAAGAAAAAAAGGTACTGCCGTAAGACTGTTAGGAGTGCGATTGAGTGATCTTACTAACGACGCCGTGCAAACCAATCTGTTCAGCGATGCCGAGCGCAAAGCAGACTTATACAAAGCTATTGATGGTGTTAAAAACAGGTTTGGCAAAGTGATTGTAAAACGAGCATCCTCCAGTTGACCTGAACCTGCCACCCCTTAAATTTTTATGAACGAGATGTAAAAAAAGTTTCCAAAGTGCGTGTGCCCTGGGGTAGACTTTCTCAGTTGCTTTCGCCTGGCTCATCTATTAGGTCGTTGATGGTTCTCTTCTCTAATATTTTTAAAGTGGCGTCCCTTGTCATAATCATTACCCGGTTAAGGCTGCAATGTGTTTCATTACAATCCTGGCATTTTTGATAGAAATTAAGGCTCACGCAGGGCAACATGGCAATAGGTCCTTCTATGATGCGGAACACTGCAGCCAGCGTTGTTTTCCTGGGGTGAGCGGCCAGCATGTAACCCCCGCCTTTACCCTTCTTGCTTTCCAGCACATTGTTTTGCTTTAGCAAAAGCAGGATGTTCTCCAGGAACTTGATCGGTATTTTCTTTTGCTCGGCAATCTCAGCAATCAATACCGGTCCCTTACCGTAGAGTGCTGCCAGGTATCCCAGGGCTTTTAATCCGTATTGCGTTTTTTTAGATATCACTGGTTCAAAAATAAGCTTTACCGATATAAAAAATGCGGTGCGTTAAAAAGCTTACTCTATTTTGCTATTGTTTTCTGCCCGTCTTATGCCGTGGATCAATGGTGGCTTCCTAAGATAATTTTTCTAATCCGGCATTTCGTCGTAGGTTTGTCCATCATTAAGGTAGACTAATTAATATGTTACATAAGTTTAATACGCCTCACCAATCATTTGCCAACAATGCCTGTTGTTGGTGCTGGGGCATGTAACGGCATCTGTTCATTAAATCAGCACAATTAAAAATTATAAAATTAAATGAGTGAAAACGGGAAAAATATAGCTGAGCAGTTAGTCTTCCAAATTGGTAGACTAATAACAAAGGATGCCATGGTGTCCCTCATCGATACGTTTCCCGGGCAGGTTACCTTTAGCAGCAGCTTTAGTTTTGAAGACCAGGTAATCACCCATGACATTGCCAGCAACCAATTACCCATCAGCATATTTACGCTGGATACGGGTCGTTTGTTTGCAGAAACTTACTCTGTGTGGAGCAGTACGAAGGAGCGGTACCAAACTTCCATCAAAGCGTATTACCCCCGGCACGATTTGCTGGAGCCATTTGTTCAAACGAAAGGGCCCAATTCGTTTTACGAGTCGGTAGAGAATCGCAAAGCCTGCTGTCATATTCGTAAAGTAGAGCCACTACAACGGGCTCTTGCGGGAAACAAAGTTTGGATTACCGGGTTGAGAGCCGAACATTCAGCCGGCAGGCACGACCTGCAGCAGGTAGAATGGGACGAGGTGAACAAGGTAATCAAATACCATCCGCTGCTGCATTGGTCTACAGAGGATGTGAAGGCGTATATAGCCCAATACAATATTCCCTACAACCCTTTGCACGACCGTGGTTTTGTAAGCATTGGTTGTGCGCCTTGCACGAGGGCCATCCAACTTGGCGAAGATTTTAGAGCCGGCCGTTGGTGGTGGGAGGACGCAGATAAAAAAGAATGTGGCTTGCACGTGAATGTGCCTGCAGCGCAACAACAACAATAACATTTATGAAAATATTGAATTGATATGGTAGCAAATAATACAGTAGAAACGGGAGAAGTAGCGGCACAACATTCCTTTGATTACCTGGATCACCTGGAGTCTGAATCGATCCATATATTTAGGGAAATAGCGGGGCAGTTCGAACGGCCGGTTTTGTTATTTTCCGGCGGCAAGGATTCCATTGTGTTGGTGCATCTAGCATTAAAGGCATTTCGCCCCGGTAAATTTCCTTTTCCGTTAATGCATATAGACACCGGTCATAATTTTCAGGAAGCGCTGGATTTCAGGGATGAAATGGTAAACAGCATTGGAGAGAAATTGATTGTGCGTAAAGTAGAAGATACCATTCAGCAAAAAAATCTCACAGAGCTAAAAGGCAAGTTTGCCAGCAGAAATGGTTTGCAAACTTTCACTTTACTCGATGCCATTGACGAATTTAAATTTGATGCCTGCATTGGAGGCGCCCGTAGAGATGAAGAAAAAGCAAGAGCTAAGGAGCGCATCTTTTCTGTGAGGGACGAATTTGGGCAATGGGATCCAAAACTACAGCGGCCGGAACTTTGGAACACATACAATGGTCGCATTCACAAAGGAGAGAACGTAAGGGTTTTTCCCATCAGCAACTGGACGGAACTCGACATTTGGAATTACATCAAAAGAAACAACATTGACCTGCCATCCATTTACTTTTCTCATGAAAGAGAGGTCTTGGAACATGAGGGACAACTGGTGGCTACTTCTGAGTTTATTCGTTTAGATGAAAGCGATACCATATCTATAAAAAAAGTAAGGTATAGAACAGTGGGCGATATGACCTGCACCGCTGCCGTAGAATCCAATGCATCCAACATCGATGACATCATCAAAGAAATTATTGCTACCAAAACAAGTGAGCGTGGCGAAACAAGAATAGATGACAGGGTAAGCGAGGCAGCTATGGAAGACAGGAAGAAGGGGGGATATTTTTAAGTCAAAAGTCAAAAGTGAAAATTGAAAAGTGAATGGTCAATGGTGAATCGTCAAAGATGAATGCACATCATAGATCAGACATCATACATCATATATCAGACATCATAAATCATACATCATAAATCATACATCATAAATCATACTTCACAAATCACTCAATGGATATCTTACGATTTATAACAGCAGGCAGTGTAGACGATGGCAAAAGCACTTTGATTGGAAGGCTATTGTATGACAGCAAATCTATCTTGATAGACCAACTGGCGGCTATTGAAAAGCAAAGTAAAAATAAAGAAGATGGCGAGATAGATCTTGCCTTGCTTACAGATGGTTTGCGTGCAGAAAGGGAGCAGGGCATCACCATAGATGTGGCGTATAAATATTTTAATACCCCGAAGCGCAAATTTATTATTGCAGATGCTCCCGGTCATATCCAGTACACACGCAACATGGTAACCGGCGCATCCAATGCAGACCTCGCCATCATTTTAGTAGATGCCCGCCATGGCGTTGTAGAGCAAACACGCCGCCATTCCATCATCGCTTCTTTGTTAAACATTCCTCACGTGGTGGTGGCTGTTAATAAAATGGACCTCGTCAATAATTCGGAAGAGCAGTACAATAATATTTTGATTGACTATGCCAATGTAGCTTCCTCACTCGGCTTGAAAAATGTACAATACATTCCTATCAGCGCCATCAATGGCGATAACATTGTAGAAACTTCTGCCAGCTTTCCGTGGTACGATGGAAAGTCGTTGTTAGAAATATTGGAAACGGTAGAAGTGGCCAACGATATCAATTATGAGGATGCAAGGTTCCCGGTGCAGTATGTCATCCGGCCGCAGTCTGAAGAGTTGCACGACTATCGTGGCTATGCAGGAAAAATTATCAGCGGCGTTTACAAAAAAGGTGATAAGGTCACCATACTTCCCTCCGGTCTGGAAAGTACCATCAGCCAGATAGAAATAGAAGGCAAAGAAGTGGGCCAGGCGTTTGCACCGCAAAGTGCTGTGTTGCATATTGAAGATGATATAGATGTGAGTCGTGGCGACTTGATTGTGCTTAGCAACAACCAGCCATCTGTAGAGCAGGACCTTGAAGTACTCCTTTGCTGGATGGGCAAAAAGCCGTTGGAAGAAGGCAATAAATATTTATTGCAAATAAACAGCAGGGTAGTAAAAGCGGTGGTAAAAGAGATTTTGTATAAGCTTGATGTAAACTCATTGGAAAAAGAAGATGCGCCCTCGCAGGCAGTGTTGAATGACATTGTAAAAGTGCGCATCAAAACCGCTTCGCCGGTTGTATTTGATTCGTATAAAAAATTAAGGGTAAACGGTGGGGCAATTTTAATAGACGAAACAAGCAACGTAACCGTAGGCGCTTGCATGATTCAATAAACTTTTAGGGTGGTAGAACGTTAATACAGTTCAGCATGAGTAATACAGTTTTTATCAATACTATTTATAAGCAACATCAGCAGTCAACCCGTAGTTTTCCGGACAAAGTGCTGGCTGCAGAATTTGTGGAAGGATTCTTTTCATTTCTTTTCATACCACAAAATCAAAAAAAATTGTCGGAGTATGAACTGGCCAAAGAATATGAATCTTTAAAAAGCCATTTGTCTACGCTTATTTATGAGGTGCTTGCAGATGGAGAAAAAACCCAGGAGGTCTCTAATAATTTTTTTGAACAACTGCCATCCGTTTACGAGGCCCTGCTAAAAGATGCCGAAGCTATACTAAAGTTTGATCCTGCTGCAGAATCTATGGAAGAAGTGTTGGTGGCTTATCCTGGTTTTTATGCCACGGCAGTTTATCGCCTCAGTAATCTACTTTGGAAACAAGGCGTAAAAATATTACCAAGGGTTTTTGCGGAGTATGCCCACAGCAAAACCGGCATCGACATTCACCCGGGTGCCAGCATTGGGTCTTCCTTTTTTATAGATCATGGCACTGGTATTGTTATTGGAGAAACAACGGTGATAGGTAACAATGTAAAAATTTACCAGGGTGTTACATTGGGTGCATTGAGTGTAAACAAATTGTTGGCAAAATCGAAACGCCACCCAACCATTGGCGACAATGTGGTGATTTATTCGGGTGCCACCATTCTCGGTGGCGATACGGTGGTAGGAAAAAATAGTGTGATCGGAGGAAATGTTTGGCTTACCAACAGTGTGTTGCCAGATTCTATTGTGTACCATAAAAGCGAAGTAACCATCAGAGATAAAAATCCTTTGCCCGACGTATTAAATTTTGTTATTTAGGCAAAGGCAGAATATAAACAACCATAAAAAAGATAACATGAAAGCAAATAACATTCTGGAAACAATTGGCAACACGCCACATGTAAGATTAAATAAATTGTATCCTGGCCATGAAGTGTGGATCAAATTAGAAAAAACCAATCCTGGTGCCAGCATCAAAGATCGTATTGCCCTGGCTATGATCGAAGATGCAGAAGCAAAAGGTCTTTTAAATAAAGATAGCGTGATCATTGAGCCTACATCAGGCAATACCGGTATTGGTCTTGCGCTCGTTGCTGCGGTAAAGGGGTATAAGATTACGCTCGTGATGCCCGAGAGCATGAGCATAGAAAGAAGAAGGTTGATGAGTTTGTATGGAGCAGAGTTTGTATTAACCCCACGGGAATTAGGTATGAAGGGTGCCATTGCAAAAGCCACCGAGTTGGTAGCTTCTACACCCGGTGCCTGGATGCCACAACAATTTGACAACCCGGCTAACACCGATATTCATAGAACAACCACAGCGCTGGAAATTTTGGAAGATTTTCCAGAAGGCCTGGACTACATTATCACCGGCATTGGCACTGGCGGGCATATTACCGGCGTAGCCGAAATTTTGAAACAACATTTTCCTGCTTTGAAAGTATTTGGAGTAGAGCCGGAGTTATCCCCCGTATTGAGTGGAGGTGCACCAGGTCCGCATCCGATACAAGGCATAGGAGCAGGCTTTGTACCTTCTATTTTAAATACAGAAGTGTTGGATGGCTATGTACAGGTAAGTAAGGATGAGGCATTTTCCTACACGCAAAGACTTGCTAAAGAAGAAGGGATTTTAGTGGGAATCTCCAGTGGCGCTTCGCTTGCAGCAGTGGCTAAAAAGCTGGCAGATATTCCTGCTGGTGCAAAAATTCTCACCTTCAACTACGATACCGGGGAGCGTTACCTATCCATCGAAGGTTTATTCGAATAACATCAATTAAAAAGCCCTTCGGGACTTTTTTTTAAAACAGATATTCTACCAAATTAGTAGACTTATGAGGCAAAAAGTTCAACAAAAAGGAAGAGTGATCATAGCCGGTGCAGGTTGTGGCGATCCTGAATTAATTACCATGAAGGCTGTGCGCTATTTGCAGCAGGCAGATGTGGTACTTACAGACCGATTGGTAAGCAAAGAAATCTTGCAGAGCTATGTAAATAAAAATGCTTCTATCATTTATGTGGGCAAGCAGTGCAGGCGAGGTTTTAGCACACCTCAAAAAAGCATCAACGAACTGATGCTGCAGTTTGCCTTAGATGGCAAACTGGTGGTGCGGTTAAAAGGTGGGGATGCAACCGTTTTTGCCAATGTGTTGGATGAGTTGGAGACTTTGGTGGAACACAATATTCCGTACGAAATCATTCCGGGTATTTCTGCCGCCATGGGTGCTGCAGCTTACACCGGCATTCCGCTCACAGCAAGAGGTTATTCTACTGCCATAAGATTGCTTACATTTTATAAATCTGATGTGGTAACAGATGCTTATTGGAAGGAGCTGGCTCACACGGAAGATACATTGGTCTTTTACATGTCGTCAGAAACCTTGGATGGCGTGGTCGAGAATTTGCTAAAGCATCAGATTGCAACAGATAAACTACTGGCTGTTGTAGAGCAGGCCACTACGCCTATGCAGCAGGTGCACATTAGTACGTTGCCAGGTTACGAACAAAACCTACAAGGCAAAACTTTTGCTTCACCTACGCTGGTTATTATTGGTAAGGTAGTAGCACTACACGAAAAGTTTTCTTGGGTAGCAAATTCGCTGAGTAACGAGGAATATTTTAAACCGATAGAAGATGTTGAATTTGAAAACCTGGTGCAGTCCAGTTTGAATCAACCTGTGCAGCTGCAGCAGGAAAATTAAAAGAAAACTAAACCTTTTTCAAAACGGATTACAATGCTTGAGGAGAATAAATTAAAAATATTACAAGACCTTGTTACTACTTCATCTAAGGAGGAGCTCATCTGGATAAATGGGTATATGAATGGTGTTGTGCAGCAACTTGCAGGCAAAGCCGAACCTGCAAAATTGGTCGCATCTTCCAGTAAAAAGATTACCATCTTATACGGTACAGAAACGGGTAATTCCAAAAGGTTGGCAACAGATTTTGCAACGAGGGCCAGGCAGAAAAATATCCAGGCAAAGCTGGTAGGTATGGATCAGTACCGCCTTGCAGATCTTCCAAAAGAAGAAGTATTGCTTGCGGTGGTAAGTACTCACGGAGACGGAGAGCCGCCTATTGCAGCAAAAAAATTTTATGACCATATACACAACAATGGGTTTAAGCTAGATAAACTACAATACAGTGTGTTGGCATTGGGCGATACTTCTTACCCGCTGTTTTGTAAAACCGGCGAAGATGTAGATGAACAATTGAGTAGACTTGGCGGCGAGCGAATAACACAACTTCAAAAATGCGATTTGGAATATGAAGATGACGCCAATCAATGGTTTGCAAGTGTATTGGAGCAATTGAGTTTTCATAAGGAGGCAAAATTGGTAGCAGCACTGCCTGCGGTAGTTGCTAAAAAGAAAGGGAAGCAAATTTACACCGGCACTGTTCTTACGCATATCAACCTCAATGATCGGGGTTCAAACAGGGAGACCTACCATATCGAACTTGCTGCAGATGGACTGGAATATCAGTGTGGTGATTCGGTGGGGATCGTTCCGGAAAATCCTACCCATGAAGTAGAAGCCATTCTTGCCGTAACAGGTGCAGACGCAGCTAAAAAAATAGTATTTAAAAATGAGGAAATCAGCCTGTATGATTTGCTCAAATTTAAAATCAATATCATTCATCTCACCGAGCGGTTGGTAAAACAATATGCAGATGCAGTGCAACAGGAAATTCCGGCAACCAAGTTAAATCTGCTTGATCTGTTAAGAATATACCCGGTAAAAGATGTGCAGCAGTTTGAAGACATTGTTGTAAAAATGAACGCCATTTCTCCCAGACTTTATACCATCGCCTCCTCACCCGCAGCACACGCTGATGAGATACATATTGTAGCGGTTAAAGACAAATACCGTGTAAATGGCGAAGAGAAGTTTGGTCTCTGTTCGCAATATCTAAGCGAGCTGAGTGTTGACAGCACGCAATCATTTTTTATTCAACCCAATAAAAGATTCAGGCTTCCTGTAGAAAATAAGGATATCATTATGGTAGGCCCTGGCACCGGCATTGCGCCCTTCCGTTCTTTTTTGGCCGAAAGAGATGCCACCGGTGCCACTGGAAAAAACTGGCTGTTTTTTGGAGATCAGCATTTTGTATCAGACTTTTTATACCAAACCGAAATTCAAAACTGGTTTGAAACAGGCCTGCTTACCAAAGTGAACCTTGCTTTTTCCCACGATCAGCCAGAAAGAATTTATGTGCAACACAAAATGAAAGAACATGCAGCAGAATTGTTTGCGTGGCTGCAAGGCGGCGCCTCCTTTTATCTTTGTGGTCAAAAAGATCCCATGGGTGTAGCAGTAGAAAACGCATTGTTAGAGATCATTCAACAGCAGGGAAATAAAACCGTAGAGGAAGCCCGGCATTGCCTGGAGCAACTGGAGGCAGAAGGCAGGTATGAGAAAGATGTATACTAAGGGAATTGTGAATTGTGAATTGTCAATGGTGAATTGTGAATTGTGAATGGTGAATGGTGAATTGGTAGAAAGGTAAGCATTGCCTATTGCCAATTGCCTATTGCCTATTGCAAATTGCCGATTGCAAATTGCCTGTTGCCAATTGCCCATTGACAATTCACGATTGACCATTAGCCAACGAAATTATAAGAGCAAATTTTATGTCAGAGAAAAATAAATTATCAGCAATAGAAGGAATCAAAACAGCCAGTGATGGTTTGCGTGGAAGTATCAACGACAGTTTGAAAGATGAGATTACCGGTGCCATTAGGGAAGATGACAAGGCTGTGATAAAGTTTCATGGAATGTACGAGCAAGATGATCGTGATCGTAGAGAAGAAAGAGCCGAAAAGAAATTAGACAGGTTGTATACTTTCATGATACGCCTGCGACTACCAGGTGGTTTTATCAGTCCGGAAAAGTGGATAGCGGCACATCATATCGCCGGAGAAAATTCTACCGGTGTCATTAAAATAACCACTCGCCAAACCATACAATTGCATGGCTTGCTGAAATCTAATATACGCCCCACCATCCAGGCTTTCAATGAGGCAAGCTTAGATTCCATCGCCACCTGCGGAGACATCAACAGGAATATTACCTGCGCATCGCATCCCAAACAATCACCGGTGCATGCAGAGATTTTTGCCTTTGCAGATAAGATCAGCGAGTTGCTCATGCCTAAAACAAAAGCTTATTACGAAATATGGCTGGATGAAGAAAAGATTGTAGATAAGAAAGAGGAGGAAGATCCATTGTATAAAGATCATTATCTGCCACGTAAATTTAAAATCGGTATTGCCATTCCTCCCAACAACGATGTGGATGTTTTTACCAACGATCTTGGGTTGATCGCCATCATTGAAGAAGGCGTTTTAAAAGGATTTAATATAGCAGTGGGTGGTGGTATGTCTACCACGCATGGCAATGCGGCCACTTATGCCCGCCTTGGAACGGTAATAGGTTTTGTGGGCACCGAAGAAAAAATTTTGAAAACAGTGTATGAGGTAGTGACCGTGCAGCGTGACTTTGGAAACCGCAGCGATAGAAAACTGGCAAGGCTCAAATACACCGTAGACAATATGGGTGTAGACAATTTTAAAGCTGAATTGGAGAAGCGTCTTGGTTTTGAACTGGAACCTGCCAAGCCCTTCAGCTTTGAACAACGCAGTGATTATTATGGCTGGCAGCAGGGAGAAAATGGTTTATGGTACTATACTATTTTTATAGAAAACGGCCGGATACTGGATGATGAAAACCTGGCTCTTAAAACAGCTTTGCTGGAAGTGGCAAAAACGGGCAAGACAAATTTCTTGTTTACCGCCAATCAAAATATGATCATTAGTGATGTGAGCGAAGCAGATAAAGCCGCCATTCATCAATTGTTGGAGCGCTTTAAAATCATCGCCCATACAGAAGCTACTTCCTCTATCAGGAAAAACGCCATTGCATGTGTAGCCCTGCCCACCTGCCCGCTCGCTTTGGCGGAAGCACAGCGATACATGCCATCGCTGCTTTCTAAAATAGAACCCTTGCTGAGTAGCCATGGGTTGGCAGAAGAAGAAATCATCATGCGCATGACGGGTTGCCCCAACGGGTGTGCACGCCCTTATGCTGCGGAGATTGCCTTTGTGGGTACCGGTCCGGGAAAATACAATCTTCACCTCGGTGGCGATCACCAGGGGCAAAGACTCAATAAGGTTTATAAAGAAAGCCTGGATGAGCAATCGATTCTGCAGGAGTTGGATGGACTGTTTACATCTTTTAAAAACGAAAAGATTGAAAACGAAAGGCTGGGAGATTTTGTGATGAGAAAGGAAATGGTATGATGGTTATCAAAAAGGTGAAGAATGCTTAATGAGTACTCTCAACCCATGGACTGATGGTTGTCAACCTGTCGGCATTTTTCAAAGCAGAATTTTGCATTTCAATTTTGCAAGATGACCATCGATTCATATCTCCTTCAAAAATACAATAAACCCGTACCCAGGTATACCAGCTATCCCACTGTGCCTTTTTGGGACGATAGCATTGATAAAGAAAAATGGAAAAATTCCTTTTTGCAGCAGTTCAAGGTTGCCAATAACAACGAGGGAATCAGTCTTTATGTACACCTGCCTTTTTGCGAATCGCTTTGCACCTATTGCGGGTGTAATAAAAAAATAACTACCAATCATAGCGTAGAGAGCCGATACATACAAGCTCTTGCCAGGGAGTGGAAGATGTACCTGGCCCTAATGGATGAACCACCCATCATCAGGGAACTTCATTTGGGCGGCGGAACACCCACGTTTTTCTCGCCTGCCAATTTGAAAAAAATAATCGATCTCATTTTTGAAAAATCTATTCGCAGCCCTGATTATGAATTTAGTGTAGAGGGTCATCCCAACAACACGAGCAGAGAGCATTTGCAAACATTTTACGATGCAGGCTTTCGCCGCATCAGCTATGGCGTGCAGGACAATGACCCGGATGTGCAAAGGGTGATCAATCGCATTCAACCAATTGAAAATGTGCAAAGCGCTACCGAGAATGCCAGGGCCATCGGCTTCAAATCTGTGAACTTTGATCTGATTTATGGGCTTCCCTTGCAAACATTGGTTACGTTGGAGAAAACCTTGGTGCAAACCATTGCCATGCGTCCGGACCGTATCGCTTTTTATAGCTATGCACACATACCCTGGAACTCAAGGGGGCAAAGGTTGTTTGACGAAAAAGATCTTCCTGCTGCTGAAGAAAAAATGAAGTTGTACCAGCTTGGTAAAAAAATGCTGGTGCAAAATGGATATTTTGATATCGGCATGGATCACTTCGCTTTAGCATCCGATGATCTGTATGCGGCTAAAATAGAAGGCAACTTGCACCGAAATTTTATGGGCTATACCACGCAGCACACTGGTTTGCTGTTAGGGCTCGGCGTCTCCAGCATCAGCGATGCAGGTGTAGCTTATGCGCAAAATGAAAAGGCCCTGCACGATTATTATGCAATGGTAGAAAAAGATGAGCTACCGGTAATACGGGGATTCTCCCTAAGCGAGGAGGATGTTGTTTTTAAGAAATACATCCTGGATATAAGTTGTGTTGGACAAACTAATTTTAGGGCAGCGTCTTTAGCAACTTTAAAAACTTTTAGTTTCCCGGTGTTAAAAGAGCTGGAAGAAGATGGTTTAATTACCTGGAACCGTTCAGGATTAATAGTCACCAATCTGGGTGAACATTTTATAAGAAACATTTGCAGAGCTTTCGATCTTCATCTTTTAAGATCCAAGCAGGAAGCAGCCAAACCCATGTTTAGCAAGGCTATTTAAAATATTATTTATTTTTTGCCCGGGCTATTTTATAAATTTTGATGGCGCTGATGATTGCCACGGAGAAAAGGGCTAATCCTACCACTCCCCACACCCAACTCATGCTGTCTTTTACGCTCACCAACATTACAATGGCTATCAACAAAATGGTAGCAACTTCATTCCAGACCCGGAGTTGGTTGGAAGTATACCGAAAGATGCCTTTCATTTCGTCGCTGTAAATTTTTTGCAAGGTAAAATGATAGGCATACAACCCGGCTACGAACGCCAGCTTTACCCAAAGCCAATCCTGTATGGGGTTTACGTACGGAGAAATGAGTGCGATCCAGGTGCCGAAAATAAGTGTGAGTACTGCCGAGGGCCAGGTGATACCCAGCCACAACCGGCGGATCATAATAGAAAATTGTTTTTGTAAAATCTCTTTTTCTATGTTTTCCTTCTCCTGTGCTTCGGTGTTGTAAATAAACAAACGAACGATGTAAAACATTCCACTAAACCAGGTTACGATAAACACGATGTGCAAGGCTTTTATGTAGAAGTATGACATGATTTTTGATGTAGGATTTCTGATTTTTGATTTATGATGTCTGGTGTATGATGACAGGTGTCTGATCTATGATGTGTGATTTATGATTTGTGATGTGCATTCGTCATTTATCATTTATCATTCAACATTCAACATTCAACATTGACCTCTCTCCTTAGGCCAGCAGCATCTCTCTCCCGCCCGCTTCAATTTCTTTCACCCAGTTGTTGATGGTTTCTACCCACAAAGGGTGCGTATTCAAACATGGAATCATGGTGTAAGAAACTCCGCCTGCTTCCATAAAAGTTTCTTTGCCTCTTTCATCTATTTCTTCCAGGGTTTCCAGGCAGTCGCTCACAAATGCTGGGCACAGTATTAATATTTTTTTGATGCCTTCTGCGGGCATTTCTTCTAAGCGTTTATCAGTAAAAGGTTGCAGCCATCCCTTGCCCAGGCGTGACTGAAAGGCAATGCTATATTTTTCTTTGGGAACATTCAAGGCCTCCGTAACCAAACGGGTGGTAACAAAGCATTGATGACGGTAACAAACAGCATGCGCCGGCGAAGCTACGTTGCAGCAATCTTCTACCTTTGTACAATGGCTACCCGTAGGGTCAGTTTTGCGCAAGTGTCGGGAAGGAATGCCGTGATAGCTAAATAAAATGTGATCGTATTCTTCTTTTAAATAGGGCCGCATATTCTCTACCATGGCCTTGATGTAATGCTCTTCATCAAAGAAGGGTTTGATAAATTCGAGTTTGAAAGGATACTTATTTTTTGCATGAATTTCTTTAGCAGATTCTACCGCTGTTTCATAGGATGCCATCGCATAATGCGGATACAAAGGAACGGCTATCACTTCCTCAAGACCTGGCTGTCTCTTCATTAAATTTTCAAATGCCTCGGCCGGTGTAGGGTTGCCATAGCGCATGGCAATCTCAATGGGTTCTTCTACCAGTTGTTGCAATTCTTCTTGCAACTGCTTGGTAAGTACAATCAAAGGAGATCCGCCGGGTGTCCAAATAGTTTTGTAGGCCTCTGCAGATTTTGGTGCCCTAAAAGGAACCACGATTCCCTTCACCAGCAATAGACGGGCAACGTAAGGCACGTCAATTACTTTCTCATCCATCAAAAACTCGTTCAGGTAGCGCCGTACATCTTTTACAGATGTAGAATCGGGCGATCCAAGGTTCATCAAAACTATTCCTCTCTTAACAGCCATAAGTATAATTATTTTTCAAAATTAACCCCTGTCTGCTGTAAAAGTTCAAACTTCTTTTAATTTAATCATGATAGCTTTTTATGATGTGTAGCCTTGCAATTGCTGCAAACACAGATTGATCTTAAACAAAGAAAAAACTGATTAGAATCAGGGGGTAAAATGACAATGCAATGACAAAGAAATTAGTTTACGAGGGAGTACGAAAGTATTTTTGCAATCAGAAAATTATCAACGGATTTACTCCATGCCCGAACAGAGACAAACAGACATAACGAGCTTTTTTGTAGCAGGAATAAACTATAAAAAAACAGACGCAGATTTGCGTGGGCATTTCTCCATTAACAAAGACCAGTACACATCCTTATTTACCCTTGCTCTGCAGTTCGGTATTTCAGAATTTTTCGTGATCTCTACCTGTAACCGTACAGAAATTTATGGCTTTGCGCAAGATGGCGACAGTCTTTGCCAATTACTGTGTAGCCAAACACAAGGTTCGGTAGAAAAGTTCCAGGAGATTGCTTATGTACAAAATGGCGAAGCAGCCATCCGGCACTTGTTCAACGTCGCCTCCGGGTTGGATTCTCAAATTTTGGGTGATTACGAAATTCTGGGCCAGCTCAAGCAGGCTGTGAAGGTTTCTAAACAACATGCCTTTATTGGAGCCTATTTGGAAAGACTGGTAAATGCTGCTTTACAATCTTCTAAATCGATTAAGACAAATACAAGTTTAAGCGGTGGTACCGTATCTGTTGCCTTTGCCGCCATTCAATATATCAAAGAAAAAGTAGCTCAGTTAGACCAGAAAAAAATATTGCTCATAGGTACCGGCAAAATTGGCAGGAATACCTGCAAAAACCTGGTAGATTACCTGGGCCCAAAAAATATAACGCTCATTAACAGAAGCGCAGAAAAGGCACAGGATCTTGCTGAGGAATTAAACCTGCTTTGTGCGCCGGTAGAAGATCTGGCCACGCAGGTAGATGCAGCAGATATTATATTGGTGGCCACCAATGCAGATGAGCCTGTGATATTGCAATCTCATTTGCAAGGCAAAGCTGAAAAATTGATCATTGATCTTTCCATTCCTTTTAACGTAGAAAAATCTGCAGGCGAACTCAGTAATGTAACGCTGGTGAATGTAGATGATCTCTCGAAAATTAAAGATGCCACTTTGCACAAGCGCCAGCTTGAAGTGCCAAAGGCGCAGGTCATTATTGAAGAGCAGATGGCTGAATTTCTGGATTGGCACCAAATGCGTAAAAATGTTCCTGTGTTAAGAGCGGTTAAAAATCGGCTGCATGCTATGGATCAGTGCAAACTTTACAATACCTATTCATCGACCAGCACTTGTAGCAGCGATCCTAAAGTGGCCAATGATTACAGAATTCAGAAAGTAATCAACTCCATGGCACTTAAAATGCGTAAGCAAAATCAGCGGGGTTGCGATTATATCAATGCCATCAATGAATACATTGCTGCCAGTACAAATTAATTTTAATGGGCAAACTGATTAGAATTGGCACGAGGGAAAGCGAGCTGGCTGTGTGGCAAGCCACCCGGGTGCAACAGTTGTTGCAGCAACATCAATTTGCTTCGGAACTGGTGCTCATTAAAAGCGAGGGCGACATTGACCTAAAGACTCCCTTATACGAAATGGGCGTGCAGGGTATTTTTACCCGTAGTCTTGATGTAGCCCTGTTGAATCATAAAATTGACATTGCCGTGCACTCCATGAAAGATGTACCCACCCAACTCCCGGCAGGTATAGCGCAAGCAGCCGTGCTGGAGCGGGCATCTTACAAGGATCTTTTTGTGTACAAACCAACTGGCCTCAGCCATGAACAATGGTTGTTGCTAAACGATGATGCTGCCGCTTTTGAAGCGCAGTTTGATTTTGGGGCCGGTGCATTTACCATTGCTACCAGTAGCACAAGGCGCAAGGCTCAATGGCTACACAGGTTTCCCGGTCATCATATTGAAAACTTAAGAGGCAACGTAAACACTAGATTGAAAAAAGTAAGCGACAGCAACTGGCATGGAGCTGTGTTTGCAGCAGCAGGCGTAGAGCGTATTGGTTTGCGCCCTGTTCACAGCATAGACCTGCATTGGATGTTGCCCGCACCAGCGCAGGGAGCGATCGTGGTATTGGCGAGAGAAGATGATCCTTTTTGTTTGGATGCATGTTTTCATTTTAACCATGAGCATACTGCCACTTGCACAAAAATAGAAAGAGATTTTTTACGGGCACTGCTAGGCGGATGTTCTACGCCCATTAGTGGTCTCGCCGAAGTACAAGATGGTCAGCTGTCATTCAAGGGGAATATTTTGTCTGTAGATGGTAGAGATAAGGTGAGTATAGAAAAGTTGGTACCGATGCAGCCGGCTGGTACCTTGGGCCAAACATTGGCAGAAGAAATATTGCAAAACGGCGGACAAAAAATTGTTGAAGGAATACGCAATGCAGCAAAATAAAATTTCCATATTGTGCACCCGGCCTTTGCCGCAGTCCGTTGTTGCAGAAGCCCTGCAAGCTGGCATAAGTATAGATGTGTTTTCATTTATAGAAA
This sequence comes from Ferruginibacter sp., assembly GCA_046597635.1. GTDB lineage: Bacteria > Bacteroidota > Bacteroidia > Chitinophagales > Chitinophagaceae > Ferruginibacter. The sequence goes on from JBKJKD010000143.1 coordinate 32,939, forward strand.
CCGAAAGTATTTTGTCTGTAGAAGTGCAACAGGAAATAGAGCAGGTAGCATTGCAGGAAACCACGGTGGTTTTTACGAGCATGAATGCGGTAGACGCAGTAACCATTTTCCTGGATGGCCACAAGCCCAGCTGGAAAATTTATACCTTGGGTACCACCACTAAAAAGTTGGTTACAAATTATTTTGGCGAACCTGCCATTATGGGCAGTGCTTCGGATGCCGCAGCGCTTGCCGAAGTTATAGTGGAGGACGGATTAGCAGAGGAAGTAAATTTTTTTTGTGGAGATAGACGGAGAGATGAGCTGCCTGGTATTCTGCGGAACAATGATATAGAGGTAAATGAAATTGTAGTGTATCACACCATAGCTACACCGCATAAAATAAATAAGGATTACAAGGCCATTCTTTTTTTTAGTCCCAGCGCTGTGGAAAGTTTTTTTAGCGTAAACAAAGTACCCGCACATTCCTTAATGTTTGCAATTGGCAGTACTACCGCAGCAAGTATTGAAAAGTACACTACCAATAAAATAATCGTGGCCGATGAGCCAGGCAAAGAAAACCTGGTAGATAAGATGATTGCCTATTTTACTTAACAAAAAAAGAATGCAAAATCATTCAAATGGCTTTGTTCACCATTCACCATTGACCATTCACCATTGACCATTCACCTTCGCCCCAACCATTATGACTGAAATAAAAAATGATCTTTTTCTAAGAGCTTTAAGAAACGAAGTGGTAGAGCGCCCGCCGGTATGGATGATGCGCCAGGCAGGGCGATACTTGCCGGATTATCTAAAGTTGAAAGCTAAGTACGATTTTTTTACCCGGGTACAAACACCGGAACTGGCTACCGCTATTACGTTGCAGCCCATAGACCAGGTGGGTGTAGATGCAGCTATCATTTTTAGCGATATCTTGGTGATACCACAGGCAATGGGTTTGGAAGTAACGATGGAAGAAGGTAAAGGTCCCGCTTTACCAAAAGTTATTCAAACACAAAGCGACATTGATGCTTTAATTACAACTGGTGCTGAAGAGAGTTTGAAGTATGTGTATGATGCCTTGGCAATGACAAAAAGTGAACTAAACGGTCGGGTGCCATTGATAGGTTTTGCAGGGGCACCCTGGACGATTCTTTGTTATATGGTAGAAGGCAAAGGCAGTAAAACATGGGATAAGGCAAAACAATTCGCCTACACACAACCAGCGCTTGCACACCAGTTGCTGCAAAAGATTACAGACATTACCATCAGTTATTTGAAACACCAGGCCAAGGCCGGTGCAGATACGTTGCAGGTTTTTGATAGCTGGGCAGGTGCTCTGAGCCCTGCCGATTTTAAAATATTTGCGCAGCCTTATTTATTTCAAATTGCCGATGCGTTGAAAGATGATGTGCCGGTAATTCTATTTCCCAAAGGAAGTTGGTATGCCTTAAAAGATATTAGTGAAAGCAGTGCTGCCGGTGTGGGTATAGATTGGTGCATTACGCCGCAGTTTGCCAGGGAACTCACCGGAAATAAAATAACGATACAAGGCAACTTTGATCCTTCGAAATTGCTGGGCACTATCCCGGATATTAAAAGAGAAGTGAAAGCAATGATTGATGCTTTTGGAGTGCAGAATTATATTGCCAACCTTGGTCATGGCATTACGCCAAATGTACCGGTGGATAATGCGAGGGCTTTTGTGGATGCGGTGAAGGAATATGAAAAGACGATTTGATAATTAGATGATTTGATAATTTGAAAATTAGTTGATTTGGTAATTTGAAGATTTGAAGATTTGGTGATTTGAAAATGTGGTGATTTGCAGATTATTTGATTTGGTAATGTGGTGATTTGCAGATTAGTTGATTTGGGAATTCGATGATTTGCAAATTTGGGAATCTGATGATTTGAGATGTTACATGCTTTTAGCCCCTTAGGGGCGTTAGCTTTGTAGAATATGAGAATAATCGGAATTATTGCTCCGTAGGTGCAACACATCTGACACGGAATAAAAAAATCTTCATTCAACCCGTCCGAACAGGCGTTCAGCCGGGCGGGCATTCAAAACTTATCACTCATAATTTATCATTCAATACACATGGAGGTAAAAGAAAATTGGATAAAAATCATACACGAAATGCAGGACAATATTTGTGCTGCGTTAGAGGCTTGTGATGGAAAGGCAAAATTTATAGAAGACAAATGGGAACGGGCAGAAGGTGGCGGCGGTAAAACGAGGGTAATTGCAAATGGTGATGTTTTTGAAAAGGGTGGTGTGAATACATCGATTGTTTTTGGAGATGTGACTGACCAAATGAAAAGTCAATTGAAACATCTGCCCTCAACAGATGGAGAGATGAATTGGTGGGCATGTGGTATGTCGATAGTGTTACATCCTGTTAATCCTTTTGTTCCTACAGTACATTGTAATTATAGAATGTTTGTTATTGAACCGAAGCAAAATGCTGCCTCGACACCCCCTTCAGGGGGCGGGGGGGCTATGTGGTTCGGTGGTGGTACAGATCTAACGCCGTATTATTTGTTTGAAGAAGATGCCAAACATTTTCACCAAACATACAAAGATGTTTGCGATGGTTTTGATCCTGCATTTTATCCCGCATTTAAAAAGCACTGCGACGACTACTTTGTGAACTGGCATCGTAATGAGGAGCGCCGTGGCCTGGGGGGAATCTTTTACGATTATCAGCGCCCAACTGAGAAGCAAGATGTCAATTTCTGGATGAACTTCGGCAAAGCCTGTGGCGATGCCTTTATCACGGCTTACATCCCTGTAGTGGAAAAAAGGAAAGCGGCTCCTTACACAGCCGAAAATAAACACTGGCAAGAAATAAGAAGAGGACGCTATGTTGAGTTTAACCTGGTACACGACAGAGGAACCTTGTTTGGACTCAAAACTAATGGCCGCACAGAAAGTATATTGATGAGCCTGCCACCAACGGTAAGGTTTGAATACAACTATGAGCCAGCCTTTGCAACTGAAGAATACAAAATGCAGGAAGCATGTTTGCATCCAAAAGATTGGGTCTGATGTAGGATGTCTGATCTAAAGATGTCTGATTTATGAGCGTATCGAGAATAATTTGCTGATTGAAGATGTCTGTTTTATTCTTTACTTCATCTAAACTATGTCTTTTATGACCAGGAAGGAACTGCAGGGTAGAACTAAAAAATTTCATGTAGATGTAATTAAATTTTGTGGTGATTTTCCAAGAAATGCTGCAGGATTTGAAACTGCCAAACAACTGATCCGTGCGGCAGGATCTGTGGGAGCTAACTATCGGGCCACTGTAAGAGCAAAATCGGATGCTGATTTTATCTATAAAATTGAGATAGTGTTGGAGGAAGCAGATGAATGTCACTATTGGCTAGAGGTAGTAAGAGATGCGGAAATAAAAATCGGTGCAGAAGCAGACAGGCTGATCGGAGAGGCAAATGAACTCACCGCAATATTTGCTGCCTCTGACAAAACCGCTAAAGCAAATAAGAGAAACAAGTAGCTTTATCAAATACTGTGTGCCATCTATAAGGGAGCGTCGTAGATCATACATCAGAAAATCAGACATCAGAGATCTTTAGATCATAAATTAAATATCAGAAATCAGGTATTATGGAATTACAAAGAAGAAACCGCATACTCCGCCAAAACCCTGCTATCAGGAGTCTGGTTGCAGAAACGATGCTGACACCGAACGATTTTATTGCACCTTTGTTTATTGATGAAGGTACTAATGTAGCTTTTGAAATTCCATCTATGTTGGGCTATTATCGTTATTCTTTAGACAATACGGTGAAGGAAGTAAAAGAGCTGTGGAGCATGGGCATTAAATGCGTATTGCTTTTTGTAAAAGCGGCGGACGATACAAAAGATAATACGGGTAAAGAATCCTGGAACCCTGATGGACTGATGCAACGCAGCATCAAAGCCATCAAAGATGCCGTGCCGGGCATGTATGTGATGACGGATGTGGCATTGGATCCTTATTCATCTTACGGCCATGATGGCATTGTAGAAAATGGAGAAATCGTAAATGATCCTACGGTAGAAGCGCTGGTAAAAATGAGTTTGAGTCATGCCGCCGCCGGGGCCGATATGGTAGCGCCGAGCGATATGATGGATGGAAGGGTAGGTGCTATCCGGGAAGCCTTTGAACA
>JBKJKD010000217.1:0-3579 GCA_046597635.1 Ferruginibacter sp.
CAATTAACCATTACTACCGAAGTAGAAAATTATGCCGGTTATCCTGATGGGGTCCAAGGGCCGGAGATGATGATAGATTTTGAAAAACAAGCCGCAAGAATGGGTACAGATATTCGCTACGGTATGGCTACTAAAGTAGACTTTACACAGCGCCCCTTCAAAGTAGAAATAGATGAAGAAAAATGGATTGAAGCAGATGCTGTTATTATCAGTACAGGCGCTTCTGCAAAGTGGCTTGGGTTACCCAGTGAGCAAAGATTAAATGGCTATGGAGTGAGCGCCTGCGCTGTATGCGATGGGTTCTTTTTTAAAGGAAAAGAGGTAGCTATTGTGGGTGCCGGGGATACGGCGGCAGAAGAGGCCTTGTACCTTTCCAAAATTTGTAGCGTGGTGCACATGATTGTGCGCAAACACGAAATGCGTGCAAGCAAAATAATGCAGGACAGGGTTTTCAAAACACCTAATATTATTGTTTACTGGAACAGCGAAACGGACGAAATACTTGGCGATAAAAAAGTAGAGGCAGTGCGGTTGCACAACAATAAAACAAATGAGAAAACAGAAATTCCGATCAGTGCTTTTTTTGTGGCCATTGGGCACGAACCCAATAGCGGAATATTTAAAGGTTTCCTGGATATGGATGAAGTTGGATACATTCAAACGGTACCGGGTACTACTAAAACAAATATAGAAGGGGTGTTTGCGAGTGGGGATGTGCAGGATAAAATTTACCGTCAGGCCATCACTGCAGCCGGAAGCGGTTGCATGGCAGCTTTAGATGCTGAAAGATACCTGGGGGAAAAAGGCTTGCACTAAGTAAATTACGATTTACGAATAAGGATCGACAAATGGAGATTTCCAATTCCTAATTCGTCAGTCGCAATTCGTAACTCATCATTCGTAGCTCGTCATTTGTCATTCTTAATTCAGCATACCCATTTTAAATATTAACCTTGTTTACTATCCATTTAAATAATTGCCGCTTCTATGCCTATCATGGCCTGCACCAGGAAGAGTCCATTGTGGGTGCAGCATTCGAAGTAAGTCTTTCGGCAAGTTTTGCAGATGAGGGGAAAGTAAGTTCCATTAAACAGACCGTCAATTATGTAGACATTTTTGAAATGGTGAAAAAGCATTTTGAAAGGCCTCGCCAATTATTAGAAACGCTGGCGCAGGAAATTGCCGACGATGTTTATCAAATTGACTCACGGTTAAAACGGGTAGAAATACATTTAACAAAACTAAATCCCCCCATTGCCAACTTTACGGGTACGGTTGGCGTATCTTATAAAAAAGAGTTTTAAGTATGAAATTATTGTTGATCCTTCCCTTCTTTCTTCTTTCCTTATACGCTTCAGCGCAGGATGTAAACAGCCTGGTAAACGAAGCTGTGCGACTGGAAGATATCCCAAACGAAACAGCAGCACTTAACAAATTAAAGGAAGTGCTGAAACTGCAACCGGCCCACGTGTATGCGCTTGCAAAGAGCAGTGAGTTGTGCAGCCGGATAGGCACAAGAGAAACTAGTGCAGCCAACCGTGACGCCTGGTTCAAAGCTGCCCTGGCTTATGCCAACAAGGCCATTGCCGCTTCGCCGCAAAATGACCAGGCCAATGTGTCTATGGCTATGATACTGGGAAAATCGACACTAACAAAAAGTGGCAAAGAAAAATTGAAAAATGCCAGGGTCATCAAAAAGCATTTGGACGTAGCCATAAAAACAAACCCTAATAATTACCTCGCCTGGCACATTCTTGGGCGGTGGAATTACGAGATCAGTAATGTGAGTGCGGTAGAAAGGGCAGGAGCTAAAATATTTTATGGTGGCGTGCCACATGGTACAATACAAAACGCCATCATGTATTTTGAGAAGTCAAAGTCTTTGCAACCACTTTTCATTTTGAATTATATATCCCTGGCAAATGCTTACCACCGGGGTGGGCAGGTAGACAAAGCCATTGCCCTGCTCAAAACAGTTCAGTATTTAGCGGCCAACACCGAAGATGATGCTCAACACAAAGCGGAAGCGCTCAGAAAAATACAAGAGTGGAAGTGAGGGTATTTTATAATTAAGCTCATCGTTTGTAGGGCCAGTAGTTGATACAAACAATTCCCTATTAAACTTTTATTTTATACCAGGCTCCAACGATGGTTTTGTTTTCCACCGACCGCTCTTTATAAAGATAAAAGCCATGATGAATATGGCAGTCCAATAAATAAATTCATTGCTCCAGGCCATCGCCAACGATACATAATTTATTTTCATAAAATACCAGGTGTAGCCAAGGTATACGCTGATGGCTAAAATTTCGATGGCAAGATTCACTTTGGTTTTTCCTGTACCCGTTACGGCATTCAGCCAGATATTGGCAATGCTCATAAATATAAGCCCAAGCGAAACGACTCTAATAACCGGAACTCCTGCTTGCACAAAAGCCTCATCCTGGCCAAACAGGCGGAAGAATAATTCGGGAAAAAGGTTAAGCAAGCCGCACATGATGGCGCAGAGGCCAAAGCTCCAGCACATGATACGCACTACCAGTGGAATCACTTTATCTTCCCGTTGCTGCCCCATGAGGTTACTTACCATAGAGCTTGTAGTACTTGCAAACGCCCAAACAAACACTCCCGCCAGGCCAAAAACGTTGCGCATCACATTACTCACCGCTTTTGCTTCCGTGCCCCGGCCTTCTATTAGCAAAAAGAAAACAAGCCATGTGGTAACGCTGATGATATATTGTGCTACGAGCGGCACAGACACCCGCAAAATTTCTTTGTTAAAAAAGCGGTTGAATTGGAATCCTTCCAACAAGCCATATTTTTTCTTAAGGCCTGTAAATATTAGAACAAGCAGGACAACCAGCATGCCTGTTACTTCGGCCATTACCGAAGCTACCGCAGCACCGTTGAAACCCATTTGGGGGAAACCGCCTTTACCAAAAATGAGCAGGTAATCGAACAACACATTTACCAATGCCTCAAAAATAAAACCGATCATCAGCCATCTGCTGTTGAGTGATGCAACCAGGAAAGCATTGCCCATTTGAAAAAGGAATAAAAAAGGAAGGCCTAGAATCCGAATTTTGAGGAAACTCATTTCCTGAGGATAAGCGGCGGGGTCTGCTACCGCACGCATAATAAGGGGAGCAATAGACCAGGTAAATAAAATGCAGATTAAAGAAAATTGTAAGCTGATGCGGATGCCTTGTGCCAATATTATTTTAAAAAGCTCCGGCTTGCCTCCGCCGGCACTTTTGGAAAAAACCGTTTGCAAGGCATTGTTTAGACCATGGCCAGCCACAGCAAATATCAGGTAGAAAACTCCTGTGATACCTGCGTTTCCCAAGGCCTCCGTGCTTAGCCGTCCCAGGAATATGCTATTGGTTAACATATTTATCTGGGGTATTAAAATGGCAAGCGTAATAGGAAGTGCAATGGATAGTATCTGCCGGTTGTTTACGTCTACTTTTAAATTGGTTGATGAAGAAGCACTTTCCATAAAGCGGCAAATTTATCTTATTTTGCCAGCCTAAATTAATTATTTGAAAACTGCATTTAAAATATTGCCGCAGCTGCAGC
>JBKJKD010000237.1:0-4486 GCA_046597635.1 Ferruginibacter sp.
GTAATTATTTGTAAGGTTCAACGTTCAAAAGTTCAACGTTCAAAAGTTCAACGTTTAAAGGTTTAACGTTTAAGGTTTATTGAACTTGAAACCCATTTAGCTCTTCGAAGATTTCACCTTTGACCTTTCACCTTTGACCTTTCACCGTCTCCCTACATCGAAAAAACCTTCTCCCCTTCATTTAAAAATTCATTTTCTGCAGCTTCTTCGCCCGGCTCCAGGTATTCGAATTCTTTTAGTTTTTCGTGAAAGCCTACACTCTTTTTAATGATAGCAATCCTTGCACTGCGCACAAACTCAATCAAACCGTAAGGTTCCAGGACTTGTACCAAAGCATCGGTTTCTTCCCGATGGCCGGTGGTTTCAAACACGGTATAGTCGTGGCGGATTACAACAGCCCTGGCACCAAACTGGCGTAACAAACGTTCTACCTGCACTTTTTCGGCAATCTCATCTGTACTTACTTTATACAAAGCCATTTCCTGCCACACAATTTCACTGGCAGTGTTGTAATATGCTTTTAATACTTCTACCTGCTTTTCTATCTGCCCACAAAGTTTGCGTACCACATCTTCTGTTTCGTTGATCACAATCGTAAAACGATGCACACTTTCCACTTCAGAAGGAGAAGTGTTCAGGCTTTCGATATTGATTTTTCTGCGGGAGAAGATGATGGCAATACGATTGAGTAAACCAATTTGGTTTTCGGTATAAACGGTTATGGTATATTCCTGGCGAGCAAAAAGCCCCCCCGCCCCTAAAGGGGAAGAAGCCCCCTCCGCCCCCTGAAGGGGGAACTTTGAAGCACTATTATTATTGTTAGTCATTTTCAATTTTTTAAATTTTGTTCATTAGCATTACAAAAAGTACAAGTGAGTGACACAACGATGATGCCCAGAGATTCTACTGCTTGTTTCATAATCCTTCATTCTCCTTATTTTGTCACTTTCAAATTCAGAACATATTTGCACCTAAGTTCCCCCTTCAGGGGGTCAGGGGGCTATTTCCTCCTTACTCAACACAATCTCTGCCACGCCACGTCCCTGCGGCACCATGGGAAATACATTGTTTTCTTTTGCCACCATGACTTCCAACAAAAAGCTGCCATTATGATCCAGCATTTCTTTAATGCCTGACTGCAGGTTTTCTCTTTTAGAAATACTGTTGCCGGCAATACCAAATCCTTTGGCTACCTGCACAAAATCGGGACTGGTAATATCTACAAACGAATAGCGTTTTTCATGAAAGAGTTGCTGCCACTGGCGCACCATTCCGAGAAACTGATTGTTGAGAATTAAAATTTTTACGTTGGGTTTAAACTGCATGATGGTGCCGAGTTCCTGCAACGTCATCTGGAAACCGCCATCACCTATAACGGCTACAACCGTACGATTGGGATCGCCATAACAGGCACCAATAGCCGCAGGCAAGGCGAAGCCCATGGTGCCAGCACCACCACTGGTGATATTGCTTTTGCTGTGGTTGAATTTTGCATACCTGCAGGTAACCATTTGGTGCTGGCCCACATCTGTTACAATGATGGCATCAGCGTTGGTAAGGCTGTTTAATGTTTTGATCACTTCGCCCATCGTCAGTTCTTCACCGGTAGGGTTCAGTTCCTCCTGTATTACTTTTTCATCCTCCTGTTTTTGATAATCCCAAAACCGCTGAAACCAATGAGGATATAATTTTTCCTGGATCAATGCTGTAAGCATGGGCAATGTTTCTTTGCAATCGCCCCACACAGGTACGGTTGTTTTTACATTTTTATCTATTTCAGATGGATCAATATCCATGTGAATGACTTTGGCTTGTTTGGCATATTTATCCAGGCGGCCGGTAACCCTGTCGTCGAAACGCATGCCAACAGCTATCAACACATCGCACTCGTTGGTGAGTACATTGGGGCCATAATTGCCGTGCATGCCCAGCATACCAACGGCTTGCGGATGATCGGTAGGGATAGCACTCATGCCCAATATGGTCCAGGCTGCAGGAACGCCGGCTTTTTCAATAAATGCTTTGAACTCAGCTTCGGCTCTTCCCAATATTACGCCCTGGCCAAAAATTACAAAGGGCCTTTCTGCAGCATTGATCAGTCTTGCAGCTTCTTCAATATATTCTTTTCGTATAATGGGCTTAGGCCGATAGCTGCGGATATGTTCGCATTTTTTATATCCTTCATAAGCGAATAATTGCAACTGTGCATTTTTGGTGATGTCAATCAATACCGGTCCGGGTCTTCCGCTTTTGGCAATGTAAAATGCCTTGGCAATCACAGCCGGAATTTCCGTTGCATCCGTCACCTGAAAATTCCATTTGGTAACAGGTGTGGTGATGTTGATCACATCTACTTCCTGGAAAGCATCGGTACCCAATAAGTGTGCAAACACCTGCCCTGTGATGCATACCACCGGCGTAGAATCAAGCATGGCGTCTGCCAAACCTGTTACAAGGTTTGTAGCTCCGGGACCGCTTGTGGCAAACACTACGCCCACTTCGCCCGATGCCCTTGCATACCCTTGCGCAGCATGTATAGCACCCTGCTCATGACGAACCAGTATATGTTTTAATTGTTCTTTATAATCATACAATGCATCATAGATAGGCATGATGGCACCACCGGGGTATCCAAAAATGGTGGAAACATTTTCAATGACCAAGGCATCCATTAGAGCTGCGCTACCAGAGAGGGAAACAGCCCCCTCCGCCCCCTGAAGGGGGAACTGAGATGCAGCCTGTAAAGGCTTTGCACTTTCTTCCTTGATTGTTAATTCTAAAGTTCTCATGTTCGATTATTTAATATTCTTTCAATAATTTGAGACCCAGTTCCCCTTTAGGGGCGGAGGGGTTTCCCCCCTTTAGGGGCTTGGCTACTCATCCGTCACGCACCCCTCGCTCGCATCTTTCACACACATTGCATATTTATACAAAACTCCTTTGGTTACTTTTAATGCCGGCTGCTGCCATTTTGCTCTTCTTTCTGCTATGATTGCTTCGCTCACTTTTAAAGTCATTTTTTTTGTAGCCACATCTATTTCAATAATGTCGCCGTCTTCTACAAAGGCAATCAATCCGCCATTAAAAGCTTCGGGAGTAATATGCCCCACCACAAAGCCATGAGACCCCCCGCTAAATCTTCCGTCAGTTATCAATGCTACATGCGGACCAAGACCTGCCCCTGTTATAGCAGAAGTAGGTTTTAGCATTTCCGGCATGCCTGGCGCACCTTTAGGTCCTTCGTATCTTATCACCACCACATCTCCTTTTTTTACCCTGCCGCTTTCAATGCCTGCTACCAAATCTTTTTCACCATTGAAAACACTTGCGGGGCCTTCAAAACGTTCGCCTTCTTTGCCACTGATCTTTGCAACGCTTCCTTTTTCTGCAAGGTTGCCGTACAGGATTTGCAGGTGACCGGTTTCCTTCAGAGGTGTTTCGATGGGGTAGATAATCTTTTGTGTATCGAAATCCAGGTCGACAACATCAGCTAGATTTTCTGCTACGGTCTTGCCTGTTACTGTGAGGCAATCGCCATGTATCAAACCCACTTTAAGCAAGTATTTCATCACCGCAGGTACGCCACCATGGGCATGGAGTTCCTGCATTAAATATTTTCCGCTTGGTTTAAAATCTGCCAGCACCGGTGTTTTATCGCTGATGCGTTGAAAGTCATCTTGTGTAATTACTACATCTACCGCCTTTGCCATTGCTATCAGATGAAGCACGGCATTGGTGCTTCCTCCAAAAACCATCACAGAGGTAATGGCATTTTCAAATGCATTTTTGGTCATGATATCTTTTGGCTTGATATCTTTTTCGAGTAAAACTTTTATGGCCCTTCCTGCATCGAGGCATTCGGTTTTTTTCTCTTCACTTAGTGCCGGGTTGGAAGAAGAGTAGGGCAGGCTCATACCCAATGCCTCTATCGCAGCAGCCATCGTATTGGCCGTATACATGCCGCCACAGGCGCCGGCGCCGGGGCAACTATGTTTAACCACTTCTTTAAAATCTTCCGGGGTGATGGTACCTGCCAGTTTTTTTCCCAGTGCTTCAAACGCAGAAATAATATTGAGGTCTTCACCTTTGTAACGCCCGGGAGCGATTGTACCTCCGTACACCATAACAGAGGGGCGATTTAAACGTCCCATAGCCATAATTGCTCCCGGCATATTTTTATCACAGCCCGGCAATGCTATCAGACCATCATAATAAAATCCACCGCACACTGCCTCTATGCTATCTGCAATTAAATCACGACTCACTAAGCTGTAACGCATACCATCCGTGCCATTGCTGATGCCATCGCTGATGCCGATGGTGTTGAAAATTAGTCCGACTAACTCATTATCCCAAACACCCTGCTTTACAATTTTTGCCAAATCATTTAAATGCATGTTGCAGGTATTGCCATCGTAGCCCATGCTACAAACTCCTACCTGGGGTTTGTAGCATGGGCTACAAACTCCTACCTGGGGTTTGTAGC
>JBKJKD010000028.1:0-4724 GCA_046597635.1 Ferruginibacter sp.
GATACGATGGGCATAGACATGCTGGCAACCATCGGGGGCAATAGCGAATCTTTAGGTGCAGCAGTTACCACAGACAGTGGAAACTGGTCGGTTCCCTGCAGCACGGGTGTTTGCTTGTGCCTCACTTCTTTTAGTAAGGGGTCGGCTGTAAAAGAAGCATCGAGGTAATTGCGTATTTCACCCAGCGTTACAAATCCATCTGCTTGTTTATCTGCCAGGCCTGCGAGGCCGTTGATGAGGTAAAAAGAAAATACGCCTCTTCCGCCACCCCATCGCTCATCTTCCATAGCCAACTCATCTTTAGCGCAGGAAGTAATGCGTATTTCTTTCGCTTTGATGGTTCTCAACTGTTCGCCCACCAAAAAATTTCCTCTAAAATCTTTACCCGCCAACTGGCCACTGTGGCATGCATCGGTGATGAGCACCACGTTGGCTTTATTTTCTACCGAGATGGTATTGGCAAAATTATTCAGGTCTTCTATGCGGATGGCATTGTTGATATAATTGGTACGAGGCGTATTGTACGTGAGCAGAAAGCCGAGCTTGTAAATTGTTTCGCTTTCCATATCTCCGTGGCCGGCAAAATAAAAATACACCAGGTCATCTTTGCCACAACTTTCCCGCAGCCATGTCATGGCATCGTATACGGCTGCCATCGTAGCATTAGAATCTATGAGGACACGAATATTTTCCACGGGAACTTTGCCCCCGGCACTGGTTTGCAGAAATTGGGCAAATACCTGCGCATCCTTGTTGGCATATTTTAATTTCGGAATTCCCTTAGCGGCATATTTAGAAATGCCGATTACCACCGCATAAGTTTTGCGCCCAGTGGGATTATTATTCAGTTGCTGTGCCTGTAAACAAATGGCCTGTAACAGTATCAGTAACAAAAAGACACACTTCATTTCTTTCTTTTGTAAAATGATGGTCAATAAAAGATAACGACGGAAGCAGTTGGCATTACCCAACTAAAAATAGGATGCTTAAAGATAACTGCAATTTTACTTTTTTAAAGTATGCGAAGAGATTTTGTTGCAGCGTTAAATCAACAAGTACATACCACAGCCTTGTAAGGTGCATACAGGTTGGCACTTCAATAATCCCAATATAAAAACGAAGCATAAATACAAATTACCTCTGGCCGTCCACTTATGGAGCCACGCCTTTATTAAAAGTCGTGCGCATGGCCTTCATCATACCGGGCGTACTCCAGGTACCGGGTACTATCATTCGGCGTATGGTATACAACGGTGCTGTAGAATCTCTTTTGGTAGATAAGATAAATGCCAGTTGATAGCCCCTGCTTTTAAACTCCGGGAAAGCTGCCTGGTTCCACAAACCAAAAGGGTAAGCAAAATATTTTACCGGTCTGCCCGTGATGGCTTCCAGTTGCACCTGTGGTTTCACCAATTGTGTATCCCAATCTGCACCTGCATATTTGGTTACCATGTGATGATCCCATGTGTGGGCTGCTATTTCGTGCCCACTGTCTGCAAGGTTTCTTATTTGTTCTTTGCTCATATACCTCGGCCTGTTGATGGCGATGGTCATGATAAAAAACACTCCTTTAAAACCATACTTGTTCATTTCTGCGGCGCCTATGCTGTACTGCGTTTCCTGCGTATCGTCAAAAGTGATCATCACTGGTTTGGGAGGAAGCGGCGCACCATAAACCAAATGATCGTACAACTGTGCTGGTAAAATACTTTGATAACCGCTGTCGTGCAAAGCCTTCATTTGCGCTGCAAAATTTGCCGGCGTCACAGAGTAGCTCTTCATGCTTTCGCTTTGAGAAGCACTGAAGTTTCGAATATGATGGTAACATAAAACCGGCACTTCCTTTTTTGCCAGCATCTCGGCAAGAGAAGCAGGCTGGCGACCTGCAATGCTGTCTGCAGGGGCGTTCGCCTGGGTTGCAGGCTCGCCTTGCTTTTGTTTAGAGCGGGTATTGCAGGAAGAGGATATTATGACAAGGGCAAGAAGGGCAACAGAAACTGGTTTCATAAAAAGACAAATAAAATATTATTGGTACTGAATGTAAATAGGCTTTGGGGTAAACTTCAACAACTCTTCAGGCGTGTAAAGCCCCGTGGTATTCTTGCTGTCGTTTTTGTAAAACAATTTGAACCCTGTAAACTGCACAGGCTCTTTATACACATAGCGCAAATAGGTAGATCTTTTTAAAATCTTATCTCCAAAGCCATCCATGTCAATGATTACCTGCACCTCGGGTACCGACTTTATATTTTCATAATTGGTGATCATCCCTTGGGTAAAACGATGCACCACGAGGAGTTTGGGAGCAAGGTTATTTTTCTTTACCACATTGGCTAAAAAATCGATGGCATCATTGATATCGGTTGCGGTAAATGTACCTATTTTGCTACCGGGCCTTTCCCCATTTTTCATAGAAAACTCCGGATCAATACCCAGGTGCACATTGGGTTTGCTTAGGTAACCCTCCAGTGCGGGCACTTCATCTTTTACGGTGCTATGGCCCACTTGTATATCTACAAACACGAGTGCATTTATTTGTTTGGCCCAATCCATAATGGTATCTATCTGGTGGTTGGGCATCCTCATGCGGTGCTTGCCATCTTTGCCGGGAGCACCTTGTGCAGTTACCGCCACATAATGCAGGGATGGAATTGTTTTCACAGTACTATCTGCTGCCTGCCAGCGGGCAACTTCGGCCAGCAGACCTTTAAACATGCTGTCTTTGGGAATTTCTCCTAAGATACCCATTCGCTTAGAATATAAATTACCGTAATAAGCAATAATCCTATGGTAAGGCAACAATGCACCCGGTAAGGGGTAAGCGCTTTTTGCAGGCCATTTACCGGTGGTATCGTTGTTGCTCAGGGCCAGCATTCTTTTATCGTAGTCGGCAGTATCTAACACAGTTGCGGTTTGCTTGCCATCTCTTACTGCGCTGCTGCTATCAGCGCCTGCCGGTGCAGACTCTGCGCTGCCAGACTGGCTACAACCAGTTATCAGAAAACTACCCGTGAGGCCTGTCATCAAAATACAAAATAGGTTGCGTGCTACATTCATAATAAAGGGTTCGATTGGTTGATTGTAAAAAATTAAAAGGCGGGATGCTGTTGGGATAGCAAAAACAAATTGTTGTTACATAGTTAAGGGTTGAGGTAGAAATTTAGATGCCGGTTCCAGACTTTTCATATCAGTAGAAATTTCTAAAGAAGGGTTTCAAATATAATGCCCGTATTCCTATTGCATGAACCAAACCGGGCTGGCCTCTCAGTTGCAACTCTTATTTTTTTACATGTATAGCCACTTTTGCAGTAAAGTCATCAATATCAAATGGCTTTATCAAAAAATCATCTGCCCCCGCTTGCCGGCAAGATTTATCTGCATCCGGGTGTGCCGACACCATCATTATTTTAATATCCTGTGTAGCTTCATTCTTTTTTAGCTGTCTGCAAACATCCCTGCCATCTATGCCGGCTAACAGCATATCGATGATGATCATACTGGGCTGCACCGTTGCCAACACGGTCTCAAAAATCCGGGCGTTGCTACAACTCCGAACCTGAAAATCATTAAACTTCAGGATGGTTTCCATTAGCATACAAAGATCGGGATCGTCGTCCATCACCAACACATCAATTTTTTCTTTTATTCCCATTTAGGTGTGTTGTTTTTAAATTGCGATTTTTAAAACCTCGGAATAAAATTTTTAAAATGCCTCACAGTGACTTATAGTAATGCGCACAAGATAAACTGGTATTGCAAATACCAAAAATGTTTTTTTGCCGTACAGCTTTAGTAAATATTCGTCAAGAACGAAGGAAATAAATTTCTCCCGTTACTCCCTCCCCTTACCAGCAGCAATCGTCAGCAAACAAGCCCTGACCTAAAGCTTTCTACATATTTCTAATTGTGACATCTTTAACAGCAAAAAAATAATTTGGCTCGTCTTATAACAAATGTTTTTGCAAATTTGTAGAGCATTAAAAGAGTACCTTTATTATTCATAATTTAATAGATTCGCCATGAACCTTAAACTACTTATCCTGGCCATTGCAGCCGTTTCCATTAGCAGTTGCAGCACCACTTACAAAAGCGGCCAAACTCCCGATGATGTATATTTTTCTCCCGTAAGAGCAGTTGACGAAAGAGAGACAAGAGAGGAAGTGAGAACGACCAACAACAGAACCGATGATTATGAAGAAAGGGAAATACGCATGGCCACCCGAGACCGTCGCTGGAGAGACATCAACGATGACTATGATTACAATTATCGCTACGATCCGTATCACTATGGGTACAACTACGGGTATTATTACAACCCTTATTATTACAACCGCCCGGTGTTTTTGCCCGGTTATACAATTATAAATCCGAAAAACACGACACCCCGGAGTACGAACCTGGGCAGTTACAAAAATCCTACACTGGTTGTGGCCAATAACAAAACGGGCGAAACCAAGTGGATCCCTGCCAACCGCTCTTACAACAACAGCAACAACGGTGGCTCCTTTATTCGCAGGATAATTACACCCGCCAGCAATAGCAACACGGGTAGCAGCACTCGTAACAACAGCTATGAAAGTAATAACACAAGGACATACAATCCATCCAACAGTTCTGGCAGCAGCCGCAGCAGTTCTTCTTCGTCCAGCTCGGGAAGTTCTGGCACCCCGGTGAGCAGGCCTGTAAGAAACAACTAATTGTAAACGCCGTTGCCCCTGAAAGTA
>JBKJKD010000112.1:0-23286 GCA_046597635.1 Ferruginibacter sp.
GTTGCAACCTGCGCTGCCCGGAGTGCCCAAGCGGCTTGAGGGCTTTTACCCGGCCTACCGGCATGCTGCAAAATGATTTTTTTAGCAAGACCATCGACGATATTCACAAGGAATTGCTTTACCTGATTTTTTATTTTCAGGGTGAGCCTTATTTGAATACTGACTTCCTGGAGATGGTAAAATACGCATCCGACAAAGGAATATACACAGCCACATCTACCAATGCCCATTACCTTACAGATGAAGCAGCACGCAAAACAGTGGAGAGCGGCCTGGACAGGTTGATTATTTCTATAGACGGCACCACACAGGAAACCTACAAACAATATAGAGTGGGAGGCAACCTTGAAAAGGTAATTGATGGCGCAAAAAATATTGTGAAGTGGAAGAAAGAATTGAAGAGCAAAACTCCCTTTGTATTTTTTCAGTTCCTTGTGGTGAAACACAATGAACACCAGATTGAAGAAATCAAGCAACTGGCTAAAGAAATAGGCGTAGATGAAGTTCGTTTCAAATCTGCCCAGGTATATGATTATGAAAACGACCCCAACCAGCTTATCCCCAGCATTGATAAATACAGCCGTTATAAAAAAAATGTGGATGGTACCTACCAGCCTAAAAATAAACTGGCTAATAGGTGCTGGAAGTTGTGGCATGCCAATGTAATTACCTGGGATGGCCTTGTGGTGCCCTGCTGTTTTGACAAGGATGCTATGCACCGCCTCGGAAATCTTAAAAATGAATCTTTCAAAGAAACCTGGCACAATCCTAACTACAAACAGTTTCGCTCAGAGATCATGATGGGCAGAAAAAATATTGACATTTGCTCCAACTGCAGCGAGGGAGTGTCTGTGTGGCGATAATACGAAATAGCGTAAACCCTTCAAACATTGTAAACTGATATCAAATGAACACGAGTTTTAATGACCGGTTGAGACAGCTTATTTTGTTAATTCTTATCGTGCTCCTTGGTTACATGCTTTTTGCCAGCATGTACATTTTTTTGCCAGGACTCTTGGGTGGTGTTACGGTTTACATATTGAGCCGCGGACTTTACTTTCGTCTGGTTCACCAACGAAAATGGCGCAAAGGGGGTACGGCCTTGTTGTTTATATTGGTTTCTCTCCTCCTTATCTCCATACCCATCTATGTTAGTGTAGCCCTCGTTTCTCCCAAGATCAATGCGATCATGCACAACCAGGATAAGATACTGGAAAGCATCAAACTTTTTTCCGCAAAAGTGTCAGACTTTATTGGGATCCCCATACTTACACCCGAAAATACCAAGGCCCTGTCACAAAAAATAACCTCGTTTATACCTAAGCTCATTAACAGTACCGCCAGCGTTACCACTAACATTATTATGCTTTTCTTTTTGCTTTACTACCTGCTGGTAAATGGAAAAGAAATAGAGCTTTACCTCAACAAAGTGATACCGCTTAAGCGCCACAATGTGGATCAATTGGCCAGCGAAACTAAAGTGATGATCAGGGCGAACGCTCTTGGCATCCCCATTATCTGTATTGTTCAGGGAATTTTTGCCACGCTTGGCTATTGGATTTTCGGCGTGGATGATTGGGCACTTTGGGGATTTTTGACAGGCGTTTTTGCCTTTTTTCCACTGGTGGGTACAATGATTGTGTGGGTGCCCATTGTGGTTTATATGCTGGCCTCGGGTATAACCTGGCCAGCCATAGGGTTGGGCATCTACAGCCTGGTGGTAACCGGAAATGTAGATTACATTACCAGGTTGGGCCTTTTAAAGAAGTTGGGCAACGTGCATCCGATGGTAACCGTCTTGGGAGTTATTGCAGGGCTCAATTTATTTGGTTTTATGGGGTTAATATTTGGTCCCTTGCTCGTAAGCTATTTTATAGTACTGGTAAAAATTTATTTCAATGAATTTGCCATCTCCAATGAGTCCTATCCACCCCATCATGCAGCTGCTGAGGAAGAAGATGTAGAGAATTAACAAAAAGGGTTTGCCTATTTGATGTTTAAACATTAAGTTTGCATTTCAAACAATAAAACTAAATTTTATGGCAGACTTAAAAACACTGGTAGAGGAACTTAACCAAATGATCCTGGATGGTAAGATTTTGGATGCATTTGAAAAATTTTATGCAGATGATATCGTGATGCAGGATAATAATTATCCTCAAAGGGTAGGTAAAGATGAGAATCGTACTTATGAAGAGGCTTTTGTAAACGGCCTTACAGAATTTAGGGGCGCAAAGGTGAAAAATGTATTGATAAGCGACGGCATTGCGGTTGTAGAGTGGTGGTTTGATTACACACATAAAGATTACGGTGTGCGCAATTACAACCAGGTATCTGTGCAACGTTGGAAAGATGATAAGATCGTGGAAGAGAAATTTTATTACAACAATTAAGAAAATAGGTATTTTACAAAGTCTGCCAGCATCTTTGTTGGCAGACTTTTTTTTATATTGCAGAATCAATAAGTTATGGGTATAGAGCAAGATATTAACCAAACAAGTTTCCGGAACGAATTTCAGAAAGCCGCCATTAATTTTATTTTTACCTCTAATTGGTTGAATGAAAGGATGCGTTTGTTTTTTGATAAAGAAGACATCACTCCACAGCAATTTAATATTCTGCGTATTCTCCGTGGTGCGGGCCAGCCTATTTCTACTTTGCAAATTAGGCAGCGTATGCTGGATAAGATGAGCGACACCAGCCGGATTGTGGACAGGTTATTATTGAAGGAACTGGTAAAGAAAACTACCTGCCCAAATGATAAGCGTCTTGTAGATGTAAGTATTACAGAGAAGGGCAAAAAGTTACTGGAAAAAATAGATGCCCACAACAACGATATGGATGCTATTTTTGACAACCTGACAGATTCAGACGCTCGTACCTTAAATAGATTATTGGATAAATTGCGGGCTGATAAGTAACCTCTCTAATTTGTTCGCATGAAAAGATTTTTTGCCCTTATCGCCCTTGGCTGTTTCTATGCAGTTACAAAAGCCCAAAGCCCCCGGGAAGAATTAAGGGCCGTGTGGGTGGCTACCGTAAGTAACATAGATTACCCCAGCAAGCCCACCACCAACACTGAAATATTAAAGCAGGAATTTATAAAACTGCTGGACATGCACCAGCGAAATGGAATGAATGCCGTAGTAGTGCAGGTAAGGCCTGCTACAGATGCCTTTTACCCATCGCCGCTTGAGCCCTGGAGCCAATGGCTTACGGGCCGGCAAGGTCAGCCTCCAATACCATTTTACGATCCGTTAGAGTTTATGATAACCGAAACGCACAAACGAAAAATGGAATTTCATGCCTGGATGAATCCTTACCGGGCTGTTTTCAACACCAGTACTTCTTCTATTGCACCCACGCATATTACCCGGCTTCATCCTGAGTGGTTTTTAAGTTACGGGGATAAAAAATATTTCGACCCCGGGAATAAAGATGTGCAAAAATTTGTAACGGCTGTGGTACAGGATGTGGTGCGGCGCTATGAAGTAGACGCCATTCATTTTGATGATTATTTTTATCCTTACCGCATCGCTGGGCAGGAATTTCCGGATGCAGCATCCTATCAAAAGTTTGGCAATGGCCTTACCAAAGATGACTGGCGCAGAAGTAACACAGATTCTATTATTGTGAGCCTAAGTAAGGTGATTAAAGCCGAAAATAAAAAATGCCAGTTCGGGATAAGCCCGTTTGGTATTTGGAGAAATGCAGATAAAGACCCTAGAGGCAGCAACACCAAGGGTGGACAAACAAACTATGATGACCTCTATGCAGATATTTTGTTATGGCTGCAGAAGGGCTGGATAGATTATGTAGCACCACAGCTTTATTGGGAGATAGGCCATAAGTTGGCAGACTACAATACACTTATAGAGTGGTGGAGTAAAAACACCTTTGGAAAAAATTGTTACATAGGGCTGGGTATCTACCGGGCCGGTAGCAATGATGCCTGGAGAGATAAAACACAGTTGCCGCGGCAGATTACGAAACTCAGGAATACGCCAAACATCAATGGGATGATATTTTTTAGCAGTAAGACGTTCGAAAGAAATCCCAATGGCTGGAACGATAGTTTGCGGCTGGAATTTTTTAAAGAACCTGCCAGTTTACCTACTCTTAAATGATTTAATGAATTACAGAAGGTGGTAGGGCATAATTTGGCTTGCCTTCCATCCAGTTGCAATACTGCAAGGAGCCCAGCCTAAACCTAAGTGGTATCCTCGTGGCTTTTTCAAACTTCAGTTCCTGCCCACAAAAAAATCCTAAATTATTTACGTAGAAGTTGGCGGGCACGGGTGTCGTAGCCATTTTTTTTGAATCCTTCCACAAAGGAAGATGCGGAGTAATATATGGCAAATCCATATTGGTATTGACTTTAGCAAATTTCTGCTGTGCGGACAACCCGAAGCCAACAAAAATCATGCAAAAAAATAAAATTATCTCTTTTATCATTCGTTTTCTAGCTTGCTTCGTGTAAATTTACGCTTTATTAGGCAGAAAGGTTTGCTGTTAGTGCTGTCAAAAAAATACTTATCACCCTTATTAGAACCAATGGTATGGCATTAAATCAGAGTTTACAACACAAGCTTTTACAGAAATTATCACCACAGCAGATTCAATTAATGAAACTGTTGCAGGTACCTACTGCTATATTGGATGAACGGATTAAAGAAGAAATGGAAGAAAATCCTGCATTAGAGCAGGGAGAAGAAGGCATGGAAGATGAGTTTGAAAAAGACGAATTTGAATCCGAAGGTTCAGAAGATGAATTTGAAAAAGATGGTAGCGAGGACGAATATGACAATATAGATATTACAGATTATGTGCATGACGGGGATGATGATATTGGCGATTATAAACTTAAAGACGACAATTACCCCGAACAGGATGATAACCGGGTAATACCTCACAAGGTAGAAACCAGTTTTATAGAAATGATGTTGCAGCAATTGGGTATGCTCAAGCTAACGCCTCATCAACAAAAAGTGGCAGAGCAAATAGTAGGCAGCCTGGATGATGATGGTTACCTGAGGAGGGAGATCAGTTCTATTATTGATGATCTTGCCTTTAGGCAAAATGTAGATACCAACGAAGAAGAAATCGGCGATTTATTAGTAGAAATCCAGCAATTTGATCCGCCAGGTGTGGGAGCAAGAAATCTCCAGGAATGCTTGCTGCTTCAATTAGAAAGAAAAATAGACCAAGGGCCATCCGTCGAACTCGCTTTGAAAGTATTGGAGAAATACTTTGATGAATTCACTAAGAAACATTATGAGAAAATTCAACGTGGTCTTGGTATCAGTGATGATCAGTTGCGAGAAGTTATACAGCAGATTGTAAAACTAAACCCCAAGCCTGGTGGCAATGTGGGAGATGAAAACAAGAACAACAATTATGTAATTCCCGATTTTTTTATTGTAAACAACAACGGCAAATTAGAACTTACGCTTAACAGCAAGAATGCGCCCGATTTGCGTATTAGCGAGGGCTACAGGGATATGCTGAGGGACTACGATAAGGGAAGTAAAAAAGATAAGCGTCAGAAAGAAGCTGTATTTTTTATCAAACAAAAAATTGACTCTGCCAAGTGGTTTATAGATGCCATCAAGCAAAGGCAAAATACGCTACTCAATACAATGGAGGCCATCATGAATTACCAGCATGAATTCTTTTTGAGTGGAGACGAGACTGATATGCGCCCTATGATACTTAAGGATATTGCTGAAATGACTAACCTTGATATTTCTACCGTTAGCAGGGTGGCCAACAGTAAGTTTGTGCAAACAGAGTTTGGAACATACCGCCTTAAATTCTTTTTTAGCGAAAGCTTGCAGACAGACAGCGGAGAAGAAGTGAGTACACGGGAGGTTAAAAAAATTCTGACAGACCTTATAGAAGAGGAGAGTAAAAAGCATCCTTACAGCGATGAAAAATTAACCGATATGTTGCAGGAAAAAGGTTATAATATTGCACGACGAACGGTAGCCAAATACCGGGAGCAGCTAAACATTCCAGTGGCCAGGCTCAGAAAAATATTATAAATTTTGTCTTTTAAATGAGCATCACTACCATCGACAATGAGGAGCTGCAGGCGCAAAGAGTTTCTCCGTTCTTAAAATGGCCGGCAGTTTTATTGTCATACCTTTTTCATCCTATTTTTATTCCACTCTACGCAAGCTTGTTTTTGGTCTATGTGCACCCGGCTTATTTTTCGGGCTTTTCTGATGCAAATAAGTTTAGAACGATTTTGATAGTTGCTCAAAATGCAGTGTTTTATCCATTGTTTTGTGTTGCCCTTTTAAAAGGGGTGGGCTTTATAGATTCTATTTACCTGCGGACACAAAAGGATCGGATCATACCTTATATCGCTTCGGGTATATTTTTTTTCTGGACCTTTTTGCTTTTTAAACAGCAGATTTCTTACCCCCGCATTATGTCATCATTTTTTCTGGGGGTATTTCTAAGTTCAAGTGCAGCCCTTTTAGCTAATATTTATTTTAAAATAAGTTTACACGCTATTGCGCTGGGCGGGTGGCTTGGTTTATTTCTTGTGGTTGCCCGTAGCAATACGATGTTGATGACATGGCCCCTGGCATCGGTAATCCTCGTTTGTGGCATACTTTGTACCGCACGGCTTGGCTTGGGGCATCATACAGGTAAAGATGTATATGCAGGGTTGTTTTTAGGCCTGTTAATGCAATTCGTGTCTGCTTACATACTGCTATAGGGTAGTAGGCTAATAAAAAATTTATCTGCTTCAATTGATACAAATGAAGAAGCCCCGTCCAATATCGGGGCTCTTCGTTGTCCTGTAGTGCCTAACAAAAAGTATATACTGCCTGCTACATAGCCTGCGTTTTTTAATTTTGAGTTCATCTAATGAAAAGGAAATTACATGCCGGTAAGCAAAGGGTTTAACCTTGTTGCAGTTTCTTTTTGAGATGAGGTAAGTTTCACAAATGCAAGATTGTAATGCAATTGCGTAATCTAATAAGCGAATTAAATTCGATTTTATTGTATCCTGGATTGGCTGTTTATGAATATATATATTTGGTATATATTTTCATGCAAATACCACGTATCACTATTACGTATAAACGCTTTTAAAAGCTGCTTAAGCTATCGTATTTTTACTTTTACATGCAAGCTGTAGTAAGCAAATGCCGCACTAATCAACATAAAAACGGCGCCAAGTAAGAAAGCCGCACCGGAGAAATGTACGGGAGCTGATGGCTTTGTAAAGTAGGCAAAAAGACCCGTCATCATTGGAGGCCCCGCTATAGATGTAAGGCTCACAAGGCCAGCTAGTGCACCTTGTAGCTCTCCTTGTTCATTGGCCGGCACGTTGTGGCTTATGATGGATTGCAGGGCCGGGCCTGCAATTCCGCCCAGGCAATAAGGTATCAGGAACACAAACATCATCCAGCTTTGAGAGGCAAAGGCAAATAATACCAGGCCGAGAGAGTATAGTAACAGTCCCGTATAAACGCTTTTTTCATTTCCTAAGATGGGATTTATAAAACGGATCAAACCGCCCTGTACTGCCGCTACCAGCAGGCCTACAACTGCAAGGGAAATACCAATCATTTTCTCAGACCAGCCAAACTTTTCTATCGCAAAAAAACTCCAGTTGCTTTGCACAGCATGCGATGCCAGGTAGATGAGTAAAAAGGAAACTACCAGGCCACCCATGGAGGGGTACTTTTTGAGTTGGCGTAAGGAACCTACCGGGTTAGCCCTTGACCATTGAAACTTCCGGCGGTTTTCAGGCTTCAATGATTCTGGTAAAACAAAGTAGCCGTACAAAAAATTTAGAAAGGTTAAGGCTGCAGCCACCATAAACGGTATTCTTGACCCAAGGCTTCCCAACAAACCACCAAGCATGGGCCCGATTATAAATCCCAAACCAAACGCTGCCCCTATCATACCAAAATTTTGGGCCCGGTTTTCTTTGGTGCTTATATCAGCTATGTATGCCGTGGCAGTAGTAATGCTGGCTCCCGTAATGCCAGCAAGTGCACGGCCTATAAAAAGCCAGGTAAGCGTGGGCGCAAAGGAAAGTAAAACATAATCCATAGCAAACCCGAAAAGTGCAATTAATAGAATGGGCCTTCTGCCATATTGGTCACTTAGTCCGCCTAATACAGGCGAAAATAAAAACTGCATAATGGCGAAAGTAAAGGTGAGCCAGCCCCCATAAGCCGAAGCCTGGCTAATAGTACCACCTGTAAGTTCCTGAATAAGGTGCGGTAATACCGGGATGATGAGACCCAAGCCGGTAATGTCAATCATCAGCGTAATAAAGATAAAGCCAATAGCAGCTTTGCGGTTTGATGCCATATTAATAATTGCAGTCCACTTTGGTGGCGAAAATGCCAGCAAGATAGCAAGGCTTTTAATCTTAAAAAAATGTATCAAGTTTGGGCCAGCATCAATCTTGTTGACAATGATAGTAAATTAGGCAGTCGTTTGAAGGCTGTGTATTAGGTAATGAACATTTCTAGCTCAAAATATTTTACATTTAACGGTCAAACGATCGTTACCACTTTGCGGGTAATTTAATATCTCTTTTGTTTTAACATGAAAAAATTTTATACTAACATACGAATCAGGTGGATCTTTGCGGCAGCAGGGATCTGTGTTTTTGTGCTTGTATTGGAGGCTTATAAAAATCTGCGATATGTTTACAAGGACAATAAGCGGCTGCGGTCGCAGGTAGAGGAAATGATCACTTTCGAGCGGATATATATTCATGTGCAGGCGGTAGACTCGGGTCAGCGCACCTACCTGAGAAATGACAATGAAGATCTGTTAGACAGGTACTATTTCGGTATCGCCGGGCTTAAAAGAGACAGTGTAAAATTGAAAGCCATAGCAATAAACGCTGATAGCACACAGGGTAAGATAATTAATAGGCTCGCCAGCCTGCTAAATAATAAGTACAATTATGCTATCAATACAATTGAAGAAAGAAGGCTTTCGGCGTACGATTCCCTGGGGGCATTGGAAAAAGATAAGCAAAACAAATCGGTAACTGATTCTATTCAATACCAAATAGCAAGGCTTCAACATTACCATCGGCAAAACCTGCTGAAGGCAAGTGAAAACCGCCAGGACTTTTCGGAAAATCTCTCTTATCAATTCTACATCCTTGCATTTTTATTCCTTGGTTTCCTGGTAACGGCTTACTATATGATTAATCGTGATTTTAAAAGAATCAGTAATGCAGAAAATCAATTAAGGTTCAATGCCTCTGTGCTGCGCAATGTTTCGGACCCGATAGTTACTACGGATGTTGCTAACAAAATTACCAACTGGAACAGCTATGCGGAGCAACTTTATGGCTACACGGAAGCTGAAGTACTGGGCTTAGATGCCAATGATGTGTTCGGCATAAAACCCGGGGAAGACTTGCTGATGGAAATAAAAAATCCGGGGTCAAAAAAAGATTTCTGGAAGGGAGATCTTGTGCACTATCATAAAGACGGCAGTTTGAGAGATATCGATGCAACCGTATCTTCTATTATTGATGACAACCAACAAAAAGCAGGATTGGTTAGAGTATTGCGAGACATTACAGAACGCAAACAGACTGCTGAAAAGCTACAACGCCTCACTACCCACCTTGAAGAAGAAGTGAAGATTAAAGCTGCGGAATTAAATAATGTGTTCGAAAGAATTACAGACGCCTTTATAGCACTTGATAATGATTGGAACTACACCTATGTGAATAATACGGCGGCGGAGCTGCATCAGCGCCCTGCAGATTTACTACTGGGCACAAATATATGGACAGAATATCCGGAGCTGGTTGAGGAGCCATTTTACCAAGCTTTGCATACGGCCAAAACTACCGGAGAGGCCCAAAGGGCAGAACTGTATTATTTTAAAACCGGGCAGTGGTTTGAAGATCTTATTTATCCATCTGCTGATGGTATCTCTGTTTACTATCATGACATAACAGAAAAGAAAAATGCTCAGTTAGATTTGCAGGTAGCCCATGAGAAATTGAGTTATCATATTAACAACACCCCTATGGGTTTTGTAGAGCTAGATAAAGATTTTCACATTAAGCAGTGGAGCAAAAGAGCTGCGGAAATATTTGGCTGGAACCAGGAAGAATTATTTGATAAAGAGACGCTGATGACAAAGTTGGTGTATGCAGAGGATTTACCGCAAGTAGTGGAGAACATCGATGAAATTTTTTCGGGGAAACTTTATAGCAGCTTACTACAAATCAGAAATAATAAAAAAAGTGGAGAAGTGGTTTATTGTGATTGGTACATATCTGTGCTCAGGGATGAGCACAGCAAATTTGCAGGTGTAATGTGCATGGTACAGGATATCACAGAACGTAAACAAATTCAAAGAAACCTTGAAGAGGCCGAATTCAAATTTAGAAGCCTTGTAGAGCAGTCAATGGTTGGAGTATACATTGTGCAGTCTGATAAATTTACCTATGTAAACCCACGCCTGGAGGAACTTACAGGATACACTGCGCATGAGATGATAGATAAATTAAGTGTATCGGATATTATTATCCCCGAAGATCGCCCCAAAATAATTCAGAATCTTTCTCAACGTTTGAAGGGTAATATGAAGAGCATGAATTACGAACTGCGTGGGTTAAAAAAGAATGGTGAAATATTTTATGCAGAAGTATTTGGCAGCTTAACGCAGTACCTTGGTAAACCCGCCATCATCGGAACGTTAATAGATATTACTGAAAAAAATGAATCTGTCGCTAAGATTCAGGAATCGGA
The DNA here is from genome assembly GCA_046597635.1 of Ferruginibacter sp. GTDB lineage: Bacteria > Bacteroidota > Bacteroidia > Chitinophagales > Chitinophagaceae > Ferruginibacter. The sequence continues at coordinate 10,767 of JBKJKD010000112.1, forward strand.
GGAAGCCTTGCGAAAATCCAACGAAAGATTTATGCTGGTAGCGAAAGCTACTAACGACGCCGTTTGGGACTGGAATATTACAGATGATAGAATTTGGGGAAATGAAGTATTTTCCAGCTTTTTTAATATACCGGTTGGCACCGAAGTAAGTTTTGAAGAATTTACAAGAAGGCTGCATCCTGATGATAGAGCTGCCATGGAACTAGGTCAACACTTTGCTTTTGAAAATCGCAAAACTATTGTGACGGAAAAATTTCGCTTTCTTAATTCAGATGGAGAATACCTTACTATAAACGACCGGGCCAATATTGTATATGACGAACATGGAACCCCCATCCGTATGCTGGGTGCCATGCAGGATATCACAGAACAAAAGAAGAATGAGCAACAGATCCTTTTAGAAAAGGAACTATCAGATTCTATTGTGAACAGCCTTCCTGGAGTGTTTTATCTTTATAATAAAGAGGGACGTTTTTACCGCTGGAACAAAAATCTTAGCGAAGTAACTGGGTACTCCGATGAAGAAATTAGACGGCTTCACCCCCTGGAGCTTTTTGACGATGATGACAAGGCATTGCTAACACAAAAAATTGAAAGCGTTTTTGAGTTTGGGGAAGACTTTGTGGAGGCTCCTCTTTTGTGCAAAGACGGTAGTAAAATTCCTTTCTATTTTACAGGCAGGGTTATTCAATACGAAGGGGAAGTGTGCCTCATGGGTGTGGGTCTGGATATAAGTGATAGAGTACGTTCGCAGGATGAACTAAACAAAAGTGAGGAAAAATATAGAACGATTATTGAGCAGGCTTCCGACGGTATTTTTATCAGTGACCTCACCGGCAAGTATGAAGACATTAATTCTAAAGGAGTAAAACTAACCGGCTATAGCAAAGAAGAATTGTTAGAAATAAATCTCTTTGACCTTATGCCGCCTGAGGATGCTGTAAATAACCCGCCAAAGTTGAACCAGATAATGGAAGGGAATGTGGTACTTAATGAGCGGGTTTTAAGAACTAAATCCGGTGAGTTAATCGAAATTGAGGTTAGTGCTAAGTTGTTGGCAGATGGACGGTTTATAGGCATTGTAAGAGATATTACCGAAAGAAAAAGAACACAGGAAGCCCTGCGCAAATCTGAAGAAAAGTATCGTTTACTCTTTAACCAAAATCCAACGCCTATGTGGATGCTTTCCTGGCCCCACAGCCAGTTTCTTGATGTGAACAATGCCGCCATAAAGTTTTATGGTTATAGCAAAGAGGAGTTCTTAAAAATGAAGGGTAATGACATTGCGACGCAAAAAAATGATCACCCGGAGGATTACAGGTTAGATGAGTTAGTAAATGGAAAAGACTATGCAGGTATTTCTGACCATAGAAAAAAAGATGGTACCAGTGTAAAGGTCAATATAATTGCTCACAACATTTTGTATGAAGGCACAGATGCTGTGCTGGTGCTGGCTAACGATGTAACAGAAAAAATACTCGCAGAGGAGGCTCTTAAAAAATCGCATCAGGAATTGCGGCAGCTTGCTACACATCTTGAAAAAGTAAGGGAAACTGAGCGGACCCATATTGCCAGGGAAATTCATGATGAACTGGGCCAACAGCTCACTGGCTTAAAAATGGATATCTCCTGGTTAAACAGAAAAATAAAAGATCAGGATACGGAGGTCCATTTAAAAATAGCAGAAACTATACAGCTTATAGACACTACGGTAAAAACGGTACGACGCATTTCAACCGAACTTAGACCCAGTATTTTGGATGACCTGGGCCTAATTGCAGCGCTGGAATGGCAAAGTGAAGAATTTGAGAAGCGTTTCGAAATAAAATGTGTATTTAAAAGCAATGTTGCAGAAGCCCGGGTGGGAGCCGACCTGGCCACTGGTATTTTCAGGATTTACCAGGAGTGTCTTACCAATGTGCTTCGGCATTCGCAGGCTGCGATGGTGAGTTCTTTTTTAAGGATAGAGGATCGAATGTTGAGGTTTACTATTACAGATAACGGTAAGGGTTTTGTTGCAACAGATATTGCCAATAAAAAAACACTCGGATTATTGGGAATGAAAGAGCGGACAAACCTGCTGGGCGGAACCTACGAAATCACCAGCAGCCCGGGAGAAGGAACTTCCGTATTAATTATAGTACCTTTAAACAACACCTAAATAAACTTATATGCTAAGGGTTTTAATAGCAGATGATCATACAGTGGTTCGGCGTGGCCTAAAACAAATTTTACTGGAGGGTTTTCCTCTAGCCGAAGTTGAGGAAGTGGCAGACGCTGAGGAATTGGTGAAAAAAATTATACAGTCTACCTGGGATCTTGTAATAAGTGATTTAAGCATGCCTGGCAGAAGCGGTCTGGAGGCCTTGCAACAAATAAAGCAAATTCAACCCAAACTTCCTGTACTCATTTTAAGTATACATCCCGAGGAGCAATATGCTATAAGGGTTCTTCGTGCGGGCGCCGCTGGTTACCTTAGCAAGGACATGGCCCCCGACGAACTTGTAATAGCCGTGCAAAAAGTATTGATGGGTAAAAAATACATTACAGATACCATTGCCGAAAAATTAGCCTCTGTGTTGGATCAGGATGCCTCTAAAGCTCCCCACGAAATACTTTCCGACAGGGAGTTCTCTGTACTTAAACTCCTGGCCTCTGGTAAGTCTGTTTCCGAAATTGCAGATTCAATGTTTTTAAGCGTTACTACCGTAAGCACCTACCGAACCCGCATTATGAGTAAAATGAATATGAAGAACAATGCCGACCTCACCCTCTACGCCATAGAAAATAAACTTCTTTAACTAAATAGCTTGTAGTAATACTTCTACGTGTGCCTGTTTTTGGGATGACAGCTTTATAAGCCCTGCAATTACAAACATTGCTCCTTGCAGATGTTAGTTTTATACTATCAAAAAAAACCCCATGCAAAGCAACGGCCTGAACATACTGTTGGTTGACGACTCAAAATTAGTGATCCAAAAATTATTTGAGATACTGATAGAGCTCGACTGCGTAAATTCTATAACAGAAGCAAACTCTTTCCACCAGGCTACTACAACACTTGCCAATACTCCTATTGATGTTGTTTTGATGGATGTGAAAATACCTGGCAAAAACGGTATAGAACTTTTGAGGTTTATCAAAGAAAATCATCCCTCCATCATAACCGTTATGGTCACAAATGAAGTTAGCCAATCTTACAGGTCTTTGTGCAAGGCTGTCGGCTGTGATCATTACATAGACAAAAGCAGGGAGTTTGAATCAATCCCTGGTTTGTTAGAATCCTACTTGCCGACGTAAAAAATATTAGAATCCTCGAAAAACCACAAGAGGGGCCTGTTCCCTCCAAAAAATTCTAATTGTTCTCTTTTTCATTGTCTGTGAAACGACAAAGCCGGTATTTTGCGATACCGGCTTCCTTTTTACTACCAACTTTTTAGGAATAGATTCTCCCCACGGCGTCTGCATATTTTTCCATAATGATCTTTCTCTTCAACGAAAGTTTTGGGGTCATCTCCCCACTATCTACACTCCACTCATTGGGCAATAGTTCAAACTTTTTTATTTGCTCTACGTGGTTAAAGAATTTGTTGAAAGATTCTATGAGTTCCCGGTAAAGTTCCAACACCCTTGGGTTGCTAATGGCAGCTTCTGCAGTGGTAAAGGATAAGCCATTTTCCTTCATCCATTCTTTCAGGTTAGGCAGAGAGGGTACAATAAGGGCACCAACAAATTTTTGATCGGCTCCCACAATTATGATTTGCTCCACGAAAGGCGACTCTTTCATTTTATTTTCAATTGGCTGGGGCGCCACATACTTACCACCACTGGTTTTAAAGAGCTCTTTTTTTCTATCAGTTATTTTAAGGTATTTACCATCTTCAAAAACTCCAATATCTCCTGTATGCAGCCAGCCATCAATTACCGTTTCTGCAGTAAGGGCGGGTTGTTTGTAGTAACCCATCATAACGCTGGGCCCTTTTACACAAATTTCACCATCTGCCTCCAGGCGCACTTCCTGGCCCTGAATCACTTTGCCCACAGTTCCTATTTTCATGCCGCCCTCAAAACGACAATTTACGCTAATCACGGGGCTGTTTTCTGTGGGGCCATAGCCCTCGTAGATGGGTACTTTTGCTGCATTAAAAATCCTAAGCAATCTTACCTGGCATGCAGCACCGCCGGTAATGATGCATTCTATGTTGTTGCCCAAAGCCTCCCTCCATTTAGAGAAAATTAATTTGTTAGCTATGGCAAGTTGCATCCTGTAAAAGGCCGTGCCCTTGTCGAGGTTGTCATACCGGGTTCCTAGCTCTACGGCCCAATAAAACATTTTTTTCTTAACCCCTGTCAGCTCTTTTCCTTTGGCTATTATGCGTTCATACACTTTTTCTAAAAGCCGGGGCACCGTGGTAAATAAAGCAGGTTTAACCTCCTTGAGATTGTCTCCGATGGTTTCCATGCTTTCTGCATAATAAATAGAGATACCACTGCAGATGTAGATGTAAGAAACCATGCGTTCGAATATATGATTCAGCGGGAGAAAACTCAGTGAGCGTGCGGTAGTGTTTTCATTAAAGGGAAATGTTTTTACCGAATTTAAAACATTGCTTACCAGGTTGAGGTGGCTAAGCATTACGCCTTTTGGCTTACCGGTGGTACCAGATGTATAGATAATGGTAGCACAATGCCCAGCCTCTATTTTATTCTTGATGACTTCGGCCTCTTCCAGGTGATGCTGTTGTATATTTAACATCAGCGTTTCCCAATGAACAGCACCTTCCATTTGGTCAAAACTAAAAATCGTTTGTAAACTAGGCACCCTGTCCTTGATGTTATTTACTTTATCGAGTATGTCTTCACCCGTGATAAAAACATGTTTTATGCTGGCATCATTAAAAATAAATTCCAGCTCATTAATATTTGTGGTGGGGTAAATGGGGCACATGATGATGCCTGCCTGCTGGCACGCCATATCCAGTATCAGCCATTCAGGCCTGTTTTTGCTGATGATGGCAATCTTATCCTGATTTTCCACCTGCATATCATTACCGCTTAAACCCAAGTGTAGTAATGCGGCCGCAAGCTTATTTACCTTGTCGACTACTTCTTGGGTAGAAATCGGTTCATACTGGCCGTTTACTTTTCCTGCAAGCATATCTGCCTTGGGAAACTTGTTTAACTGGTGGTATAGAAAATCAAATATTCTGGACTGATCGTTCATGGTTCATGTACTTGGTTAGGTAAAAGCCAAAGGCTGACGGGGAAGGTTTGTGGCATCAACAATTACATTGGCGGGTTCTAAGGTAATAAAAAAAGCCATCCCGAAAAGGGATGGCATGTATAAACCAAACAAAACTATTATTTTTTTGTGGCCGACAAAGCAAGCTTAATATTCACTTCTTTATTAATAACCCAATCTTGTGGGTTGTTAGGGCCTTTGTAGTTCATTCCCCATTGCGTTCTGTCAATATTAAAATTTGCAGTAGCAGTAGCAGAAGTGCCGGTGATGGCTACATTTGCCGGGAACGAAATATTCTTCGTGCTGTCTTTTAAGGTAAGATTTCCTTTAATGATGTGCGTTGCACCAGCAGTTAACGTCTTAACGCTGCTATCTGCTACATAAGGTTCTACAGCAGTAATTTCAAACTTTGCAGTAGGATATTTAGCTACATCAAAAAAATCCTCACTTTTTAAATGCCCTTCCAGTTTGCCTTTGTTCTCGGCATCGCCGGCCAAATCTGTATTGTTCAGAGAATTTACGTCAATAGTAAACCCACCACCTGTAAGGCTATTGCCATTTACAACAAGCGCACCTTCAGCTACTTTAAAAGTACCTGCATGTGTGCCAGTTGGTTTTGCACCCGTCCAGGTTACTGTGGTACTAGAGTCAATACCATAAGCAGTACCTTCTGCAGTTGCTACCACCTGAGTGTCTGTAGTGGAAGCTTTGTCGGCATCGGGAGCATTGTTACAGGCTGCAAAGGCAGCGAATGCTGAAATAAAAAGCGTAATTTTTTTCATTGTATTTTTTGTTTAGGACACAAAGGTAGGGGAAAATGTTTAATCAATGTTTAAACATCAAAAATTTATTTTTCATGATAATATTCTTTTGCCGGTACTTTAAATATCCTACTTTTTTGAAAGTTGAGAAAGGCATTGTATTCCTCCGTGTGGTTATTGATCCAGGCTTGGTAAGCGGAAAGGTTCTGAGAACTGCCAAACAGCCATTGGTTGTATGCTTCAAAAAGACCTTCTCTTAAAAGTTGCTGCTGGTAGCCAAACAATCTGAACTGCAGCAAGTCGTTGGTTTGAAACCAGTCCAGTACAAAACGGGTCCTTATCATACTTAGGGTTTCTGCATTGATGCCGGTGGAAGCCAAAGCAGACTGCGCCTGCATGGCTTTTAGGTAATTTTTTAGAAAGAGATTTTTTTCTTTCCCGGTAAAGAAAGCGGCATCGCTGAATAACTTTTTGTATCCATCCAATAACAGCTGTTTAATTTCAGGAGCTTTGGTACTCAGCGGTTCCATGTTTATAAAGATCTCGCCGTATACAAGGCTCCACACTTTATCTGTAGTAAGGTAATAGTAACGGGCGGCATTGTAATAGTTCTTTGAGTAGGAGGGGTCCATCTCAATTCCTTTTTCCCACAGGCGAATGGCTTCAAAATTTTTTTGTTCCCAAAGTATTTCTCCCAGCTCATTGTATAAAGGCCCGCTTTCCGGGAACTTCTTAAGTCCTTTGCGGTACATCTTTTCAGAATCTTTTTTTATATCTGCCTGTTTGTAAATCATCCCTGCGAGCTGGTAAGCCTGGTCATCTGCGTCTTCTCTATCCAACAGAGCATTGATTGTTTCCAGGGCCTTTGTATTCTCTCTTTGAAAATAATAACTCAACGCAAGATCCTTTCCCATGACAACACTTTGCGGTTCCTGCTGCAAAGCCCGGTTTAGCACAAGGATAGCATTGGCATGATCGCCCTGTCGCATAAAAGTTTTCGCAGTTTCGTGCAACTCTTTGGCGGATTGGGCCACAAGGTTGATTGCAGAAAACGAGAGGAGCAAAAAAAAGGATAGTTTTTTCATTAGCGTAAAGATAAAAAAAACAGACTTGATAACTACCGCATTTAGTTTTTATAAAAAAATTACAAGATTAAAGCTGGATGATGCAAAGATGCTATCGATGCCTACTTGTCTGGCATTGGTTAAAATTGTTTTTATATACGAGCGAGGCTAAAACAGCCGCTATTTCATAAATTTTTGGAAGAGATATTCCGTTGTCTTTTTTTAACAACGATAAAACCATACAATTTTTTTCTAGCGCCACAACATAGTTGCACGCCTTTTGTTATTATACATTCATCGTACCCCGTATGAGGGTTTAAATTTTATTTTGAAGTAACTTTAAGCCGAAATATTACAATAAAAAAACACATGAGTAAAGAAGAAAAAAATGATATTGCAAAGAACATGGAGGTAATAGGAATGTTAGAGGGATTCGTTGCTCAAACTGTAGAAAGCTCTTTATTAGATCCTGATGATTGTTGGCAACCTACAGACTTTTTACCAGACCTTAGTTTACCAGATGCTTTGGATCAGGTGAAAAGTTTAAGAGAACGGAGCGATTGTATCCCAGATACTGTTATCAGTTCACTAGTGGGGAATATGATTACCGAGGAAGCTTTGCCGAGTTACCAGACTTACTTCAACTTAATTGTAAACGAGGAAAGAGAGCTAACGAGCACCAATGGCTGGGTAAGATGGAGTCGTGCATGGACCGCTGAAGAGAACCGCCATGGAGATTTACTCAATAAATATCTCTATTTATCGGGCCGCTGCGACATGAAAGCAGTTGAAGAAACTATCCACAGGTTGATATACAATGGGTTTAATCCGAACACCAACAACGACCCCTACCAGGCAATCGTGTATACTTCCTTTCAGGAAAGGGCTACCAAGATTTCCCATGTAAATACGGGTAAGTTGGCAGATAAGGCAGGCGATAATACGCTCTCCCGCATTTGTAAAACCATAGCAGGAGACGAAGCCAGGCATGAAAAAGCGTATAAAAGTTTTATGTCTCGCATATTTGAAATAGACCCCAACGGAGCCTTAAAATCTTTTGAACACATGATGCGCAAGCAGATTGTGATGCCTGCTATCCTTATGGCAGAAGGAGCTAAGAACGCCAATATATTCAACGATTTCTCTGCCATAACTCAAAAGATTGGTGTTTATACCACTTGGGATTATGCTAATATTATTGATCATCTTGTCTCTCTTTGGAAAATTGAAACTTTGACGGGTTTGCAGGATGGTGCATCAAAGGCGCAGGATTACTTGTGTACACTCGCAGCCCGGTATAAAAGAATAGCTGAGCGTATGAAGGTGCCTGATGAGATCAATCTTTCGTGGCTAAGCAACAACCACAAACTGGCCTTTTAATAACTAGTTTAAACAAAAAACGCACATTGAGTTTTCAATGTGCGTTTTTTGTTTAAAGTGAAGTCTATAACAACTGATCGATCAAACCACTTCTATCCACGTGTGATCTGCAAGCAACTTGACGGCAGCCTCAAATTTTTTGAAAGGAATTTTGCCCCATTCTTTCGGGGATATCATGGAGAGTACGAAACTGTCATCCTTCTTTGTATAGAGAAAATAAGTTTGGCCGATGTTTGGACTAAAGGAGAGTTTAGCGCCGTAAATCATCATAGATAATTCTTTTCTTGCCTGAATTTCCCGGGCCTGCATGGCCAATAGCTCAATTTGTTTGCGTATCTGGTCTAACTGCATGTTAGTTTGTTCTTCCATTGCAGTCAATGCTTTGTGCTTTATCAAACCCTCTTCGGTAGGTTTTATGACCACCCCGCCCACAGACGAGGAATAAGGCAGTACGCTCATTTGTTTGTGGTAGATTTCTGTATTGGTATACGGAGACTTATCTTCCTTTAACCCTTGCTGAGTTATTTTTAAATGGCCATTTGGTAATATATGGTGAGTGACATGCAAAACAACCTCAGCCTCACGGTAAAAGTGGATTTCCAGGCCATGACTGCCATTTACTGCAACTTGAGCGTTGTCTGCCAGTGTTGCGTCGGTAAAAGGATGCGCATTGCCATCAGCTACAATATTATATTCTGTGGTAAATGCATTGTTTTCTAAGGTCACCCAGTTTTGGCTTATGTAGAGCTCTTTATTCTCTTTCGACTCAATCTTATAAAAGCTGCTTTTTGGCCTTTCTCCCGTTTCATAAACTCCTTTTTCGGGAAACAGTTGCCAGCTCCCCAAAAAATTATAAACTTGTATCATGTGATGTATAACAGTTTCTGTGGTCAAATGTTTATTCCCATTAAAATGCCGGGCTTACCATTAATAATTTTTTTTAACCGGATTGTAATAAAATGCTCAGTAGAGATACTTATTATTGTATAATATTATAAAAAAATAAAAAGGATACACCATGAAAAAGTTTTTCGTACACACCCTGTTATTGGTAGCAATTGTTGGTACCGCTTTTACCGCAAAAAGCCAAACGGCTGATGAAATCATCAATAAATACATTGATGCCATTGGCGGTAAAGAGAATTGGAAAAAAATAAATTCCCTAAAAATGGAAGGCCAGGTAGAAGTGCAGGGCCTGGAAATACCCTTTACCATGCAAGCCATCAATGGCAAAGGTGTAAGAACCGATGGTGAGTTCCAGGGAAATTCCTTTATAGACATCACGACGCCCACGAAGGGATGGAGTCAAAACCCAATGGCGGGCAAAGCTACTTTACAGCCTATTAGCGAAGATGAACTGAAGCAAAAGGTAGATGAGCTAGATATACAAGGCCCGTTCATTGATTACAAAGAAAAAGGGAATACGGTAGAGTTTTTGGGCAAAGATGAAGAAGATGGTAACGAGTATTACAAGGTTAAGCTAACTACCAAAAACAATAACGAAACCACTTACTTCTTTGACACTAAAACTTACCTTGTTTATAAGCAGGAAGCTATTTCTAAGCAGCAAGGGCAGGATATGAAAGTGGTTGTAAAAAGTCTTGACTATCAAACTGTAGATGGTGGTGTTAAGATGCCGTTTAAGATGGATCAGGGTATGATGATTCTTGCCGCCAAGAAGTATACGGTAAATGGTGCCGTAGACGAGAAGATATTTTCTGATAAGTAATTGATATAAAAGCATCTTACCCATTGCGGCAATGCTGCAACCTGGGTAAGGTGTTTTTTTTTGCTTTTTCCTTTGACGTTTTATTGAACGCTCTTTTTGCAAAAAAAATTAAACTCCTGCATTTTTGTGCCAACAAAAAGCAGTGGGTATTTTCTTCAAAAACTACACTGTCTATGTTTAAAAAAAACTTACTACTGGTTGCCGTCCTGTTGGGTGCAATGGCTGGTAATGCCCAAACTGAACTTAACTCCTCTTACTTTCAAACCCTTGCTGCCAGAGCCCTTGGCCCATCTACTATGAGTGGTCGTATAACCGCTATAGAAGGTGTAATGGCCAGCGAACAGCTTAATTTGTATGTGGGTACCGCCGGCGGCGGTATTTGGAAGAGCCAGAACGGTGGCTTATCCTTTGCACCCATTTTTGATAAATACTGCCAGAGCATTGGTGCGTTGGCGGTAGAGAAAAACAATGCCAAAGTAGTGTATGCCGGTACCGGCGAAAGCAATATGCGCAATACAGTTTCTATCGGCGATGGGCTATATAAATCCACTGACGGCGGCGGCAACTGGCAAAAAATTGGTTTGGATAGTACGGAGCATATCAGTAAAATATTGATAGATCCTACCGATGCTAAAATAGTATTTGTAGCAGCACCCGGCCCACTCTGGAGCAGCAGCCCACACAGGGGTTTGTATAAAACCACCGATGCCGGAAAAACCTGGAAAAAAATATTATTTGTAAACAACGAGACTGGATGTGCAGACATTACGATCGATCCCAGCAATTCCAAAATAATGCTGGCAAGTTTCTGGCAGTTTAGAAGAAAGCCTTTTGCATTTTCATCTGGCGGGCCCGGAAGCGCCTTGTATAAAAGTACGGATGGCGGCGAGTCCTGGGTTAAGATTACCCAAGGCTTACCCACCGGTGACCTTGGTAGAATCGTAGTAACAGTTAATCCTTCTAAACCTGCAGAGGTGCTGGCAATAGTAGAGGCAGCCGTGCCCGGGCTTTATTTATCTAAAGACGAAGGCAGTAGTTGGGAAAAACTGGCCGCAACAGAAAATATTACCGCTAGACCATTTTATTTTAGTGCTCTCGTGTTTGATCCTCATGATGCGAAAAAAGTCTATCGTCCTGCATATGATTTTTCTTATTCTAAAGACGGGGGCTTTTCCTGGACCAATACCGTTATTGGAGGCGTAGTGCCGCATGCAGATCATCATGCACTCTGGATAAATCCGCAAAACACCGATATGATGTACCTCGGCACAGATGGTGGTGTTTACCTTAGTATGAACAAGGGTGTATCCTGGCAGTTTCTCAATAATTTGCCTGTAGGACAATTTTACCATGTGGCCGCAGATAATGAGCCAGTATACAATGTGTATGGAGGCTTGCAAGATAACGGAAGTTGGATGGCTGCCAACTCTTCGCCGGGAGGTGTAAGCAGTGCCGATTGGTCTTTTTTAAACGGTGGTGATGGGTTTTGGGTGCAACCCAGCCCTATAAATTCTAAGATTGTTTTTGCCGAATCGCAGGGCGGTAATGCTAACCGAATAGACCTCAGCACAGGGCTCCCTTCCTCTATAAAACCGCAAAAAGTGGGGGCTGAAGAAGAGCACCGTTTCAACTGGAGTACGCCCATTGTTACAGGCTCTTCTGCAAAAAAACAAGCGAACGGTAAACCCATGTACAACCTCTACATGGCTAATCAATACCTGTACAGATCTACCGATGACGGACGAAACTGGAACCGAATATCGCCTGATCTTACAACCAACGATAAAAGCAAGCAGAATTCAGAGCAGAGCGGCGGTATCACCGGCGATAATACCAGTGCAGAAAATCATTGTACGATCTATACCATCACCCAGCACCCGGTAAACGAGAATATTGTATGGGTAGGAACAGATGATGGAAACTTGCAGGTAACTACAGACGGCGGAAAAACCTGGAACAATAGAGCTCCCGCTGTTTGGAAAACAGGCATACCCAAAAATGCCTGGGTTACCAGTATCGAAATTTCTAAACTGGACCCTAAAAGAATGTATGCCAGTTTCGACAATCATATGTATGGCGATCATGCGGCTTACTTTGCCATGAGCAGCGATGCAGGCAACTCCTGGAAGAAGCTTTCCTCGCCAGAGTTTACCGGTTTTGCACATGTTATAAGAGAGGATATCAAAAACCAGAACCTGCTTTTTGCCGGTACAGAAATGGGCCTGTTCATTTCATTAGATGCGGGCGCAACCTGGATGCGGAGCAAGTATCAAAATATGCCATGGTATAACCTTGTAAGAGACATACAAATACACCCTGTAACCGGAGATCTGCTGGTGGCTTC
>JBKJKD010000057.1:0-6743 GCA_046597635.1 Ferruginibacter sp.
AAAACCTGCAACAGTGAATCCCGACGCTCTTCAATCTTTGGATTGATGGCCTGCATGATTTCTACCAAATCTTTTTTTACATCGGTTCCCGGTGGCAACAAAGCTTTAAAATTTTCAATGAGTGCCGGGCTGTATTCATTGTTGATGAACTCATTTACCAAGTGTTTTTTTTCATTCAAAACATATTCTACCAGCGATACATTCATTTCGTGCATGCGCAGGCCTTCATCTTTTAAAGCATGCGAAAGTTCTACAGCCTGTATGGGTATCCTTGCACAGGACATTATCTGGAAACTCCCGACCAGAATAAGTCCTTTTATCAAAAGCAGTGGCTGAAAGTTTCCAAAAGCCTTTTGCATATTTATCTTTTTCATTTGCTGCTGTTTTAAATGAATGATTTTGGATTGCATTTTTAGGAAAATATTTTCCATTTCTTCATTATAGTGGAGCCGTAGAGGTTGGGCGACTGTGGGTATTGTTGTGAAGGCAATACTTTTTTGATAGCCTTGTACCAATCCTGGTAGCTGGCATCTGTAGGTAGCTTTGCCAGCGTAGCCAGGGCCACAAAGGTAAAAGCACCATTGGGGCGACTGCTGAACCATGCATCATAACTGTACTCCACATCCTGGCAACCACTCATAAGCAAACTGCCATATCTCCCCGGCGGGCTCGATCTTCTAAAGGTTCGGATGGTTCCTAGTTTGTTGAGATCTCTTGCAGAAAGAAAATTGGCTGGTGGCATAAATCTTACTTTGCGGGTAGGTGCTGTTTTGCCGGAGGTGGTGGGTGGCGTGCTGATGGGAGCAAACCTTGAAACAGTACCCGAGTGGCAGGAGTCGGTAAAGAAAACCAGTTTTACGCCATTCTTTTTTGAGGTAAAAATTTCATTCAATTCGTCGTCTGTAATGGGTCCCTTGGTAAAAAGATCGTGCGGACAAAGGCACTCATCCGTTCCGTCATCTTCGTCCCCGTCCTTATCGGGCACATAAGTGCCGTGGCCGGAATACTGGATCAAAATAGAATCGCCTCTTTCCGCAGTACTTACCATTTGCTTCATGGCTGACAGGATATTTTTTTTGGTGGCTTCCTCATTCACCAGTTTTTGTACCGTAAAGCCATGTTGAGCGAAAACCCGAGACCAATCCTTTACATCATTCAGGCATCCGGAGAGGTCGCTGTCTGTACCGGGATAATTATTAATGCCGATACACAAAGCCATTTTTTTTGCCATAATATTTAAATTTTTTAGGTGAAATCAATATCTAATTTTCCGAAGAGATTATACAATTTATCCCAGGCTTTTAAATTGCGTTGTTCCTCGCCAGTAGCCTTCTTAAGAGACAAGATAGAATTGGTTCCAAAAATTCCGTCCATGGCACCTACATAAGTACCTGCTTTTTGTAGATAAGCTTGCCATACATAACCCTGGTCTTTTTCGAGGCTGTTTTTAAAAAAGAGTGCCGGGGGCATTTCAAGGTGCGGCATATCTTTGAACCTAGCCCAGCTTCCACCCCAGTCCAGACCAAACTTGGTTCCCTCTTTCACATGTCTGTATAGTGGGCTTTCGCCCATGTAAATGTTATTTTTAAAAATGCCTACATCAAAGGCCGTGCAGGGTAGGTTGTTGTGTCTTGATTTTTTTACGAAGCCATCCAGATGCGTCACCACAGCACCTACTTTTACCCATGAGCCGTTTCTAAAAATCCGCCCCTGCTTAAACAACTTAAACTGGTCGTCTGGCGTGCGGTGCGCTGATACCAGTTTGGCCTCATGCCCTACCGGTAATTTTGCATTGATGGCATTGAAAATTTGGGGTAACCTTGCTGCCATGTAAGGATGCAGGTATTTGGGCTCTCTATCGTATCCCATGTCTTTTAGTTTTATTGGTGCTTTTTTTGTCAAACTTCTTTCGCATCTTTCATAGCATTGAAAGCTTTCTTTCTCTTATAGCCCATTTTGTTTTGGCTATAATAATCCTTATGCCAACTGTAAGTTTCGTCCAGCGGTTTAGAGAAACTTTTCACGGGCAAAGTACTAAGGTATCTTGGCCAAAAATGTTCAAACATGCGGCTGTATTCAGTTAGGTAGATATCTGCTACCCGTTGGTCGCCTTTTATGATTAAGGTATTTTCGTCGTTGCTGGTAATGGAACTTTTACTAAAGTTGGCCGATCCTGTAACCACAACGGGTACCCTTTCCAATGGGTCTATCAGGAAGAATTTGTTGTGCACATACAGGATCCCCGCCGCTGCACTCGTCTTGGTAGAAATCTCTTTTACCCACTGCTCTACCGGAGTTTTTAAAATAGCGCCTGCCGTTATCATCAGATCCCGGTCATTGCTTTGTACCGACTTAGCCTCTGCAGCTTTTTCAAATAAAATATAACGCAGGTAATCTTTATCTTTTGAATATACATTTCTAAAAACATCATCAATGTTAAAGGGGATGATCATGCAGGCCATTTTTTTCGCACTGTCTATAAGGTTGGCATAATGCGTCAGTAAATTCTGGGAAGATCGGGGACTGAAAAAAACATGTGTACCTTTTTTTAGACTACTAAGATCTGTATCGACTTTGATGGCTTCAGAAACTACCGCACTATCTTTAACCGTCGGGTTTTCTTTAATAGTTGTCCAGTACTGAAAATATTTTTCAGCAATGCCTGCATCTTTTATCCAATGCCCTGTATTGCTATGGCCAAAAATACCAGCCAACGTAATGTTGGTAGAGCCGGTCCACACTTCTATAGGTTTACCATCTTTGCACAAGATCATAAACTTATTATGAGGCTGGCTCACTTTGGTTCTGATGCGGCACAGGTTGCCAATGCCTGCTGCCGCAATGGCTGTTTCATTTTTTAATTTCTGGCCCGGCTGTGCGCTGTAACACAATTCTACTTGTACACCTGCCTTGTGCACTTTCTTCAATGCCAACAAAAAATCTGAATACTGCAGTTCGTAAAACATGCCTGCAAGCTGGTAGCTGTTATCGGTTGCCTGTTTCACAAATTGAAGTAGGCCATCTTCCCACAGCTCACGCCCCAGCATTTTAAGTGCTGCTTTTTTCTTTGCCGGCGAGAGTTCGTCTACCGGTTTATTTTCAAACTGGTTGCTGTATGCCTGCGACCCTGTAACACCATAATTAAAATAAACAGCATGTTGCCCTTGCTGAAGCGGTTCTGTCTGTACGTTGATACTCACTTCCAAACCTGGCACAGGGGCAGCGGGTGCCCCCATCATAGCGGTAATGGTATAAGTATAAGTTTGGCCGGGGTCGGCAGTATAATCTTTCCAAAAATAGGTTTGCACCAGCGAAAATTTTTCTCTTGGCGTACCTTTCAGGGAAGCGAAGCGCTTGCTGCCATTAAGTGTTCTTTTTGGGCCGCTCCCCGTTCTGCGCTCAAAAGAAAAACCAAGTAATTTTTTACCATCTACTTTGCTTAAGGCAATATCAATGGAAAACAAAACCGTTTGCGTTCCCGCAACGGCATACACTTTCAGGGGACCTTTTGTATTTTTAAACCGCATAAAAATTGCATTTACCTGTGTGAATGAAGTACAGAAAGTCTGTAATAATAAATTCAGGATTTTCTAATGCTTGAAGAAGGTGGGAGAAATAAGCCGGTTTTAAATGTAGATAAAGGATACCACAAGAAACAAATTATAAATTGAACATGCAACCCTTTTAACAGGCGGGTATAAAAAACTGCATTGCATAAAAAAACCTTCCGAAGAAGGTTTACTTAAAAAGATTTTCAGTTTATTTATTTGTCCAGAATGGTGAGGTCTGTTTGCGTTTGTATGTACATGGTAGGTGTACCGCCCTGGCTCATTACTTTACCCTTTACAAAAATCACTTTGTTTTTAAGCACTTCGGCCAGGTCGTAATTAAAGTTTACGATATCTTCCTTTTTTACAAAAACCGTAAATACCTGGTTGGGGAATTGCCTGTCGAGGTTTATCAGCATATTGCCGGCTCGGCTGAGCCTAGCACCTACAACTGTACCGCCCACGGTAACTTCTGTATTGTTGCCCATCCAGCCTTTTGCCTGCACCGTATTAAAATGATTTCGTGGTAAAGTCTCCTGCGCAAGCGGCTCGGTATCTGCCGAGTTGCCGGCAGGCAACCACTCCACAGCTTTGGCCTGGCTCTCCAGTTCCTCCTGCAGGGCAGCAGGAAGCTTGTTAAAAAAATCGAGCCCGGTTTCCTTTTCTATATCGTTGATGGAAACTGCGAAGGAATGCAATGGTTTAGTGATGTCTTCATTTGGCATGATAAAACCAATCGCTTTTTTGTTGTTGAGGTCCAGCACTACCTTCCAGTAGCGTTCAGGAATGCTTACTTTGTTTTTTCCTCTTTCTATTTTGGGCAAGCCATCTTTTAATATGGGTCCGGTAAGCACATAAAGATCGGTTGTGGGATGGGTGTACATGTATCCCCGAACAGCATCCTCCAGATCGCCCCAGGCGCCGCGATTAAATACGGCCAATTGAGGGCTCATGTTAGAATAGAAGTAAGATTCTGACAGCGCAGTTTGGCTCCATCGAAAATCTGCTGAAGGCGCCAGGTGGCCGCGGTCGTAACCAAAACCATCATACTCCCATGTACTATCGGATATTAATTTTTTTAAAAAATAGTCAGCTTCTTCGGCACTGCCGGTTGTCACTTTTGCATCTGTTCTAAAATCGTTGGTTCGAAAAACAGTTCCTTTCAATACATCGGGAGATATGATATGCGCTACCCACCTTGCCTGTTCAAACTTTTCCACATAAGCCAATGCAAGCGCTGCATGGCGAACAAGTGCGTCACCGGCTTTCAATGCAGGCAGGCCAATCTTGTCCAGGTCGTCCTGCATTTTTTCCAACTTCAGAAATTCAATCTTGGTACTAAGCAACTGACGTTGCTGCTCTATACTGCTCAGTTGAACTGTGGCCAGTTTGATTTTTTCGCTGATGGTTTGCGCCAACAGTGTTCCATTGACTGATACAGCCAATAGCATTAAAAGAATATACCTCATGCTTAAAACTTGTTACAGATGCAAGTTAAGCCTTCTTTAAGAAAAAATGTTTGCTGAACACCACCCCGCAAAACATGAAATTGTTATAATTGCCGGACAAATTCTTCTTTTGCTACAAGCCCCGTTTTGTTCCACACGGCTTTGCCATTTTTATAAATGATAAATGTGGGGAACTCCTCAATATTTAATTCTTTGAGCAAGTCTTTTTGGGTGGCTCCATCTACGTTAACCAGCTTGAATTGACTGCCGTGAGATTTTAGCAGGTCTGCAAGAATTGGGTCCATTTTTTTACAAGGTGGGCACCACTCAGCGCCAAAATCTACCAGCACCGTTTTATCAGTTGGTATTTGAAGAAGGTAGTCAGCCATGCTCATTTGGGGCACCACGGTAAGTTGTTCCAGAGGCTTGCCTGCTTTGCTCCAGTTTTTAATGCCGCCTTCCATGTTGTAGGCGGTGTAGCCATTTTGCCGGAGCCACTCTACTGCCGCACCACTCCTGGCTCCGCTGAGGCAGTAAGTATATACAGGTATATTTTTGTCCAGCGCTTTTACTCTTTGCTTAAACTCTTCTTGATTGGTCCAATCGGCTTGCAGCGCATTTTTTAAATGCCCGTTCTCAAATTCGCCGGATGTTCGCACATCCAGCAACTGGACGTTTTTAGTAGTTATGGCTGTCTCAAACGTTGCTACATCCAAATTGCTTTTTTGAGCCTGGCTATTACAAGAAATGGCGACGCTTGCAAGAAGCACCCAGCATAAAAGAAAGTGTTGTTTGTTATTCATGATTGAAGAAATTAGTAAGCGTGACTGCAGCCGAAAAATCTACAAACTGCTCATGCAAATTTAAGTATTCTGCCCGCTACAGCATATTTCGTTTTCTTAAACAGCATCTGACAGATTTACACTCGACGCCTAATATACAAAGTGCCCTGTTTTACCAGGGCACCCATGTATGTGTTCTCGAGAGGGATAATGTTTTTAGAATTTAAATCCGATTCCTATTTTGATGGCATTGTTGTAGCCGTTTACATTTTTGTTGGCATCTACCTTTTGTAATCCATAATCATAGGCTGCAGAAACATTGAAGCCTCCTTTAAACTGGTAACCAACCCCAGCAGTTACACCCATATCCCAGCGGTTGAACTGGCTCGTAGCATCCGTTGTGTTGTTGAACACATTAAAGCCGAGTACACCTGCATTTGTTTTTAATTGTGCCTGGGTGAGGTAAGAAAATTGCGGACCAGCAAATAACTGCAGGCCTCCTAAATCAGCCTTCAATAATATCGGCATATCTATATAATCTGCTTGTAAGGTTGACGTGGCATTGGCCCCCAAAAATTCAATTCCTTTTAAACCCAGCTCTCCTCTTAACTCATACCCTTTTTGGGAATAGTACAATCCTGGTTCAAATGAAATTTGCTCCGAAAGTGGAATGTTGGCGTAGCCACCCACAAATAAGCCGGTTCTGTTATGCGTCGTAACCCTGCCATCGGTAAAGTCTAATAAATTTTTGAGATTGTTCACAGCGTCGCCCCGCATGCTTGCAGAAGAGAGACCGGCTTTAACGCCAAAACTGGGGCTGGTCTGAGACCAGGCAGTAACCGAAATAACGGTTACGAATAAGAGTAGAATTTGTTTTTTCATCTGTCAGGGCAGAACGGGTTTTTCAGTCGTTCTGTTTTATGAGAAGACTTTTTAAGCCCAAAGATTAATGTGGCTTAGGTAAG
>JBKJKD010000332.1:0-4248 GCA_046597635.1 Ferruginibacter sp.
TTTCACTTCTTCTGCAGGTGTAGTAAATACCTGGCTTATGCGTCCGCCATTGGCAGAAACGCTGTACAATTCTGGCATGCTGCCTGTGGGAAATTGTCTGTTTGCCGCTGCATCTAAACGGGCTGCACCAAACAGTACCGTTTTACCATCGGGTGAAAAGCTGTACGGCATTTCGCCACTGCTATGATAGGTAAGGCGTTTGGCTTCACCGCCTGTGGCAGGTATTACAAACACATCAAAATTGCCATATCGGTCGCTGGCAAAAGCTACCTGCTTGCCATCAGGGCTCCACACAGGCATAAAGTCGTGGGCTTCATGCATTGTTAGCGGAGCAGCCGTGCCACCGGTTGATGGTACGGTATACAAATCACCTTTGTAGGTAAAAACAATGGTACCCCCATCAGGACTGATGGACGGATAACGCAGCCAGGAAGCTTCATTTTGTGCCATAGCAGATAATGAAGAGGCCAAAGCAAGTAGACAGAGTTTAAATTTCATAGTTTTAAAATATTTTCTAAAATAAGAAGAATACCTGTTGGAGCCAGCAACTGTTTTTATAAACGGTAATTAAAGATTGACTTTGACAAGAAAGAACAAATTTTTGGTGTCTTTTTCTCAGCAATACCTGGCGGTAGCTTACCACTGGGTATCAATGTGGCAAACCCAACCTGCCGGGGCGCAAGTCCGTCTTATTTAAGTACCATAAAACTTTTTAAAACTCTACCTGGGTGGAGAGAGATGAAGTCTATAGTTTCTCCAGGCCTACATTGCCATAGTGAGATGCCACAGCCATGATCACGCAGGATAATAACACCGAAGCTCACGGCCCAGAAGGCTTTCCTATGCTGCTGCCATGGCCTCGGCTTCCCGAAGAGATCGGGACATTTAGACGTGCCATCAAATGAAATCTCTAAATGTTTACTTGTTATTTTTAAATGAGTGCAAACCTATGTTAATGCAGTGGCGCAAAAAATACTGATACGACTTAATACGTAGCTCGTCATTCTGTGCCGCCTTTGCGGGAAGCCTAGGCAACAGGGGTGAGGTGCCGACCAAGGCCCAGATTTAGTTTATAGCCTGCTTTAATCACTGAGGCATCAATGGCTCTAACTGAATAATCTCCAAAATACCTTTACCTCCATTATAATCTATCGCACTGCTATATCCAATCTTCTTCCCTAGCTACAAATGCTGCGGCTACCGGGTTGTAATGCCCGCCTGGCCAGTCGGACAGGTATGTACTCTAATATTTGATTGGCCATTGCTGCCGTAGTAAGGTCTATTGGATGGCTTTCTGGTTGCCACAATTGAAATTTATGACCATGCGCTTTACCTGCATTTGTAAATAATTCAAGCATCCCCCGTTATGCGGCCGGGGCAGGGATTCTCTCCGGCTTGCAGTAAAATTATGTTTGATGGCCTCATGCAATTTTTCTGAACTGTGCCGTTTTGAGTGCCTCATAATATTTGAAAGCCGATAAAGGCGTTCCAAATAATTGTAACCTGCTGAATTATTAGGTAACTTTATCCTACAATATTTTTGTATGAGTAAGGAAACATTGCGTAAAAAAATTCACATGTTAATAGATGCCATCGACGATGAAACTGCATTGCAGATACTCATGGAAGATGCTGCCACCTATACTAATCAAAATGTTGAAGCAGATGACAATTTAACCACAGCGCAATGGGCCATTATAGAACAGGCCCGTGAGCAAATAAAAAACGGGCAGTTCAAAACCTACGAATCTGTAAAAGAACATTTTGCCCAATGGCTTACCAGGTAATTATTTCTGATGAAGTGTTCAGCGCATTAAATGCGGTAGTGCTTTACCTGGAAAATAAGTGGTCGAAAAAGGACGCTGAAAATTTTCTGCTGGTTTTCTATAAAAAGGTTGATATGATAGCAGAGAACCCTTTCATTGGCCGTAAAATAACAAAGAACCCCGCTGTAAGAAAGCTTCTTATCACTAAACACAATATGCTGTATTACGAAGTAACAGGAAACCAACTGGCATTACTTACCATCTTTTTTACTGCGCAAAATCCTGATAAGAATAAACTTGAATGATTGCTTTTACTAGTTCCTCTTGACACTAACATCCCAACCGTAGCAGGCTTAATTATTAGCTGCTTTAATCACGCAGTTATCAATGGCCTAACTGAATAATCTCCAAAATACCTTTACCTACATTATAATCTATTGCACTGCTATATATCCAATCAGCTTCTCTTGCTACAAATCATGCGGATACCGGGTATGGGAAGACGTGCCGACTAGGGCAGAGATAATGATGTAATTTCTTTTAATTGCATATTATAGTTTGATATCAAAAGTAAAGTGGGTCAACGCCAAACTGTGTCGCAGTAAGATATTTTTTTGGATGATACAGGCGAAGAAAGTCCCCGCGGCAAAAACCACGCTGGGACACAAAAAGCATTGATGAGTTTATTCCATCTACATCCCCGACGGGGCACCTGAGGAGTACTATGAAGGTGGGCTTTGAGTGGGATCTAAAAGCTGCTTAATACAAGGCACAACTTTAAAGGACGTCCCAAAAAATGGAAGCCTGAAAATTTTGGGACAAAAAATTAGTTTTTTTGCCGGCCAGTTTTCTACAACAAATTTATGGTAACCGACAGTAACAGTTCCTGTTTAGGAATGGTTTGGGTAGAAAGGGAGCAATAATGATGAAAAGGGCTTATTTCTGTTGCCTCTTAAGTTTTTGAGTTTTTAATGACCCAGCGGCCAATGTCATTAAGTTAAGCCTCGTAGAGGCGGTATTTCGGTAGAGCCACATTTTTAAAAGGCTCGTAAAGTGCCATAGGCACGACATTTTTTAAACGCTTACATTATAATGTCGCCTCTACGAGGCTAACAAGGCTAATTTTAATTTTACTTCTAACAAAATTTCGCTCCTCTGGAGCTGCCTCTTCCTAACTTAATAACGTTGCCCAGCGGAGTTTCGAAGCCGAGGCCACTGTTGAAGCTGCCCACCACGGCGAGCGGATGTTCTCCCATGTTGCTGTTCCAACATTCCCAAGCCCGCACTTCCACCTTTATGCGCCGCTGCCTTGTGTCTGCCTCCGGGAGATAAATTTTTACCAGCAGCACAAATTTAATAAGGTCACCATCACCCTCCGCTTCAATAAATGTTCATCATCGGTATTCCGTACAAGTGTCCCGAAATAATCGGGATGTTCCAAGTGACCCCGAGTGCCCGTCGTTTCACTCCTCTTCGGGGCAGGCACAACCCCGCCCGGCTGAACGCCGTTCGGACGGGGATGTCCCCATGAAATACTGAAGCTCGTTACAGAAAAAATATTTCATTATCTGTTTTCCCCCAACACCCTCTTCACCTCCCTCACCACTTGCCCACTCGTAAAGTAGGGGTAAATGTTTGGCCCGGGGCAGGCGGTGTTTTTGCTGTAGTCTCGGTGGGTGGCAATGGTATTTGGAGAGATGTTGTATTGCTTGCAAAAATGGGCGATGAGGTTGGTGAGTATGCTTAACAAATGCGGGGTGAGTTTTTGTTCGTTGTAGTTGCCGAGAAAGCTGATGAGCAAATGGCCGGTGGGGTCGTACTCGGTATTGGTTTCGCCCACGGTGAGTGGGTTGCGGCCTTCGTACACGGTGCCGTCGGGCGCTATTAAATAATGGTAAGGGATGTCGGCCCATTTACGATCGGGGCCCATGCTCCAGGTTTGCACATTCTTTAAACGGGTGGCGGCGCTGGCGGTATCGGCCAATACTCTCCCACCCTCGTGGTGCACGGTAATGCGCACGGGCATGTGTTGTTTGTAAGGCCGTGGGTCTGCGGCATTCCAACTGCTGCGGGGTTGTATGAGTACGGCAGTTGGCGAGGCTTCTGCCTTTGTACTTTCATTGCCCAAACGATCTACCGCAGCAACGGAAACTGCATTCAACCTGCCGTTGCCCTGTTGTAACGGCAGCCTATAAGAGCGCTCTTTTTTGGGGAGTATTTTATATTCCCGGCGGTTGCCATATTTATAGTACAGTACCCATTGAAAAACATCTTTATCATCGGGGTGCGTCCATTGTATAATGGCGGCATCGGTTTGCTGCTGCAGGTTTACACTTGGGGCGGCCGGCGCCACATCGTCCAGCCAGGGGCTCGGCGGCACGAGTGCTTGTGTTTTGTAAGGGCCATTGAGCAAGGCTTTTGCCAGGGCCGGGTTTTTGGTGAGCGATGAAATGCTCCAGTGAATGACCCCGCTGCTGTTGGG
>JBKJKD010000169.1:0-3289 GCA_046597635.1 Ferruginibacter sp.
CGATATTTGTGCGTCTATACAACACCGTATTGTAAGCATTCTTCTCAACAAACTACAAAAGGCAGCAGAGCAAACAGGCATAACAGAAATATGTATTGCCGGCGGAGTAAGCGCCAACAGTGGCTTGCGAAATGGCATACAAGAGCTTGGTAAAAAAATGGGCTGGAATGTATACATACCGCCTTTTCAGTTTTGTACAGACAACGCAGGCATGATAGCCATAACTGCTTATTACAAATACCTGGCGGGTGATTTTGCAGAGCTGGATGTGATACCAAGTGCGAGGGCGGAGTGGTGAATGGTGAATGGGCAATAGGCAATGAGCAATAGACAATGAGCAATTGGCGATGAGCAATGGGCAGACGGCGAAACAGCTTCTTTTTTTTAGAATAAGGTGCAGCCATTTTAAAAACTTCAAAGTCAAATATACTTGCCTCAAAATCCCGACTTCCATTTTAGCAATACTGTTACATGCCTAATAACTTTTTCTCCTTCAAACAATTTACCGTTCAGCAGGAACACTGTGCCATGAAAGTGTGCACAGATGCTTGTGTATTGGGAGCCTTCACGGCAAACTTGCTGGAGCAAGGAGATATTACACCAAAACATATTTTAGATATTGGCACAGGTACAGGCTTGCTGTCGCTGATGCTTGCTCAAAAATCTGGAGCTCATATCGAGGCTATAGAAATGAATGAAGCGGCTGCCGGGCAGGCTGCAGAAAATTTTGCTCAAGCTCCCTGGGCAGCAAAAATAAATTTGGTGCAGGGCAGCGTGCAGCAATTTATTGCTTCAAAAAAGTATGACCTGATCATCAGCAATCCACCGTTTTTTGAAGATCATCTCCGGAGTGCCAATGCCCAAAAAAATGAAGCCAAACATGACAGCAGTCTTACTTTGCAGGAGCTCATTCATGCTATCTGGGATAACCTTGCGGAGGACGGCTTTGCAACCGTGCTGCTTCCTTATCATAGAACCGAATATTTTAAAAATTTATGTGAAGAGGCTGGGCTCTTTGTTAACCATGCGATGCTGATGCAGCAAAGCCCCCAGCACAGCTTCTTCCGTTCTGTTGTAGTATTGGCTAAACAGAAAAAGCATTACCTGCAAGAAACGCTGCTCATTCACGACGAGCAAAGGCAATACAGCCCTGCCTTTATAGCTTTGTTGAAGGATTACTATTTAAAATTATAGCTCCCTTTAGGATAACTTTTCTCCTGCGTATTCCTTCATGTAATCATAGCCTTTGGTTAGGTTGCCATCTTTTACAATCGTTGCTCGTTCTATAACGCTGCTATGCCCTTCTACAAGGTCCAGCAAAATATGTTTGATCAATTGCTCACCAAAATACCTGCTGGCATCTCTTGGTAACTCATTGGGTAAATTACCTACAGCCATCACATCTACAGCACCGGGTTGGTAAGCAGTAGTTTTAGTAAATGTTATTTTATCTACGCCATAAATAGGATCTGCAATACTTGAATCACCAAGGTTGCAGGGTACGGATCCCAACATATCATCCGTTACATCTGCAATGGTTTTTATCCTGAAATCGGGCCGGGCTATATCTTCCAATTTAAAAAGCCGTGGAATGTTTGATTCCCAATAAACACCATTCATCAAAATATCCGTCTTAGAAAGGTATTGCTCAAACAGGCAATCGTAGTCCTGTGGGTTATTGTGAAAATCTTCCCGGTTATAGGGCCTCCCGTTTTTTGATCTGTAAAGCAGGGAACCTTTAAGATGAACGTATACAGGATATACAAATTCCTTTTGCAGAAAATCGTCAGGCTCCACTTCATGAATACCCATCAGGTTCATAATATCCAAAATGCCATGCGCAACCCTTCCGCCGCCGGTAACAGCAATTTTTATGGGCGGAATTTTTAAACCAAAATAAGTATGTACCAGGTGCTGTAGATTTTTTGTTGAATTCACTCTCTCAAGTGTGTAAGCGCCTGTGCGGTTACCGTAAGCCATCATACCATTGTGAGCCCCTACTACACCCGCAAAAAAGCCAAACCCGATGATCCGTGCACCATCCTCATGTTCCAGGCATTCATAATCTATCAGCGTAATATTTTTTGCGATGATAGCCTGCAACATCTTTTGGTTATAGGACTGCAGCTTTTTTGTGTGAGAAAAAAAAAGGTAGGTCTTTCCTGCTATCAACATGTCTACAGGTACTTCTTTTATGCCCAACAATACATCACAATCCGAAAGATCTTCCATTACTTCTACGCCAGCACTCAGATACTCTGCATCGGTGTAACACCGGCTTTGACTGTGTTGTACTACAACCGAAATATCATTGCGATTTTTAAGAATCCATTTACATTGAGCGGGCGTAAGTGCTACTCTGTTGTCGGAGGGAATTTTACTTTCTCTTATCAAACCTAGTTTTAGCATTCATCGAAGTATTGAGACTGGCAATTTACATTTTACATTTTATAGTTGGCGTGTTACATTTGCATATGAATTATTTTGAATTATTTGGTTTTGAAGTAGCCCCAAAAATTGACAAGGGCGAAGTTGCCAAAAAATATTTTGCCTTACAAAAAACCAACCACCCAGATTTTTTCACACAATCTACAGAATCGGAGCAGGCATCGGCTCTGGAGCAATCTGCCGATATCAACAAAGCTTTTACAATTTTTAAGAACGAGGAAAAAACACTTGAATATTTTTTGCAGTTGAAAGGCATTATTGAAACTGACGAAAAATACCAGCTACCAGCTGATTTTTTAATGGAGATGATGGAGCTGAACGAAACTCTTACAGAAAAAGATGGCGTGACAATAGCCGCAGAAATGGCCGAAATTGAAAAACCACTGCTGGACGAAATCGAACCGCTCCTGAGCCTAAACCCTGTTGAACTGGATAGCAATGCCTATGAAAAGTTGAAGGCTTATTATTACAAGAAAAAATATTTGAAAAGGATTTTGGCTAGATTGGGTGATTAATGTAATATTGCAACCCTTGGAAGTAGTTCCAAAGGTTCCAAAGGTTCCAAAGGTTCCAAAGGTTGAACCTTTTAAAATTTAAAGAGCCCATGTGGCGGAATTGGTAGACGCAGCAGACTCAAAATCTGCCATTCGCAAGGGTGTGAAGGTTCGATTCCTTTCGTGGGCACCCAAAACCCGAAGCAGTTTTGCTTCGGGTTTTTAATTTGTAACAAACAAAAGTATTATTCTATCAACCACTTTCGGGGCGTGCCCCGATTTGATCGGGGTCGTGGGCACCAAAAACCCGAAGCAGTTTTGCTTCGGGTTTTTAATTTGTAACAAAC
>JBKJKD010000192.1:0-12104 GCA_046597635.1 Ferruginibacter sp.
GTTGCCGCAACATCAAAAATCATACATCAACAATCAAAAATTAAATTTTGGGCCTCGTAGTACAATGGATAGTATAAGGGCCTCCGAAGCCCCAGATCCAGGTTCGATTCCTGGCGAGGCCACTACCAGTTTAAGTAACACAAAATAATTGTGGCAATTCAAGCCAGGAGTTGGTTGTTTTAAAAATCCATATTCTTTTCTACACTCAACATGCCCCATGTTCCAAATGGTATGATTACCTTCATCAGCGAGGTAACAATTGTAGCGTGAGTTGAAATCTTATCCAAGCGTTTAATAGGCAAAGGCTATAATTAGCTGTAATTACAAAATGTATTCTGACGAAACCATAAGAGAAAGAATTTGGCTAATTGCAGAGGGCATTCCACTTAAGTTGGACAACATGACTATTCGCACGACTGATTCTGGTAAACTCATTGTGACTGGCTGGATAATCGCCATCAACTTTAGAAATATTTCAAAAGAAAATGTACTTGAAGAGCTTGACGATTTGAAGACTTCGTTTGGGACCCTATTAAAAGAATTTCCTGAATTAAACGACGTTGTGAGAGGAAATACTTTGACAATAGAATACCACATTGCTTATGGTGATGATGGAAAGGCTGGAATTGGATTATGTTCTGAAATTGAAGGAAACATAAATTGGTATACAGAACCGATTGACCAACAAACTTCTGCTAATAACTAAGTTTTGAAGCTCGCTTTCTAAACAACCCACCTCCATTTATTTACAAACATCTCCCGACAGGCATCCATGGATTCGTACCTTTGGCGCATGAGGAATTACTTAGACGAACTGAACGAGCCCCAGCGGGAGGCAGTGCTGCACAAAGACGGGCCCATCATGATTATTGCAGGTGCTGGCAGCGGTAAAACAAAAGTGTTGACTACCCGCATTACCCATCTCATGGCTGCCCACGAGGTAGATGCATTCAATATTTTGGCACTTACTTTTACCAACAAGGCCGCTGCCGAAATGAAGGAGCGTATTGGTAAAATTCTGGGAAGCAACGAAGCCCGGAATTTATATGTAGGAACTTTTCACAGCGTATTTGCAAGAATATTAAGAGGCGAAGCCGGTAAGATTGGTTACCCCAGCAATTTTACCATTTATGATACGGACGATGCCAAGAGCGTAGTGAAAACGGTGGTGAAGGAAATGGAACTGGATGAAAAGCAATACAAAGCCAACATCGTTTACAACAGAATATCGTCTGCCAAGAATGCACTTGTTGGCCCCGGCGAATACCTTACCGACTATACCCTGCAGCAGGAAGATGCCCGCTCTAACCGCCCAATGATAGGCCAGATTTATGAAGCCTATGCCAAACGTTGTTTTAAAAATGGCGCCATGGATTTTGATGACCTGCTGTTTAAAATGTACATCCTGTTAAAAAATCATGCAGAATCACTAAGCAAATTTCAACGCAAGTTTAAATACATATTGATAGATGAGTACCAGGATACCAACCCGGCGCAGTACGAAATCATCAAACTGCTCGGCGCCATGCACGAGAATGTTTGTGTGGTGGGTGATGATGCCCAAAGTATTTACAGCTTTAGGGGAGCCACTATTGCCAACATCTTGCAGTTTCAAAAAGATTACGACGATGTAAAAGTGGTGAAGCTGGAGCAGAATTATCGCAGCAGCAAAACGATTTTGAATGTTGCCAACGAAATTATTGGCAACAACAAAGACCAGATTGAAAAACGATTGTTTACAGACAATGGTGAAGGTGAAAAAGTGAAACTGGTGCGCACCATGACGGATAACGATGAAGGAAAATATGTGTCCGACACCATCAAGGAACTCAAACTCCGCAATCATTTTTTCAACAGCGATTTTGCCATACTCTACCGCACCAATGCACAAAGCCGGAGCTATGAAGAATCGCTGCGACGCATGGGTATTGCATACCGCATTTATGGCGGTATGAGTTTTTACCAGCGCAAAGAAGTAAAAGATTTTGTGGCCTACCTGCGCATCGTCATCAACCCAAGCGACGAGGAAGCCCTGAAGCGTATTATTAATTACCCCGTAAGAGGGATTGGTAAAACGACCATTGACAAAGCAGTGTTGTTTGCCAATAACAACGGCATCAGCATGTGGGATGTGTTGAGCAATGCGGCCATGTATGGTTTTAAAAGCGGCACGCTGGAAAGCATCAATAACTTTGTGATCATGATCCAAATGTTTCAAAGTGAGTTGGATAAAAAGAATGCTTACGACCTCGCCATCATTGTGGGCAAGAGTACCGGTATTGTAAAAGATCTTTTCAACGATAAAACTACCGAAGGCCTTGCACGTTACGAAAACGTGCAGGAGTTGTTGAACTCCATCAAGGAGTTTATAGAAACACCGATGAACGTAGAAGATGGAGAAGTGGGCGATAAAGGCCTGGGTGCATACTTGCAACAGATCGTGTTGCTCACAGATTCTGACGATGATAAAGAAAATTCTGATGTAGTAAAACTAATGACCATCCATGCGGCTAAGGGCCTGGAGTTTCCGGTAGTGTTTGTAGGCGGCCTCGAAGAAACGCTTTTTCCCAATGCCATGAGCATCAACACCCGGGAAGAACTGGAAGAGGAAAGAAGATTATTTTATGTAGCCATCACCCGTGCAAAATCAAACCTGTTTCTTACCTACAGCAATGCACGTTACCGTTTTGGGCAATTGCAACAAAACGACCCCAGCCGTTTTATAGACGAAATGCCCGATGCCATGATAGACCGGAGTTATGCCGGCAACGTATCTAAAAACAATGCGAGTACCGGTTGGAATCAGGGCAGCGCCTTTGAAAGAATGCAGCGTGGTTTTGCAGGCGGCAATGATGCAGCAAGGGCAGCGCAACAATATGGTGCACCACCTACCAAAAAAGCACAGCCATCTTATGTTACAGCAAAACCTGCAGCGCCTAAAAATATAGAACATACGCCTTCGGCAGATTTTGTGCCTAGCGACACCAGCAATTTGCAGGCAGGCCAAAAGGTAGAGCATCAGAAATTTGGTTTTGGCGAAGTAGTGAAAATGGAAGGTGCAGCACACAATCCTATTGCCACAGTAAACTTTGAGCTGAATGGTGAAAAGAAGATCATGCTGAACTATGCCAAGCTTAGGATTTTAAATTAATACTTCCCGAATAGAACCTGTTCGTGGCCAAATGCGTTAGTTAAGTTACTTCAGTCTCTTAATGGATATTGAATACTTGAAAGCACTATAACAATTCCAATTTTATCGTAACAAGACAGCAACTATGAAAAAACTTTACGCATTACTTATTGCCGGGCTCACGGTAACAGCTTTTAGCAAGGCGCAAACAACCATCACCGTATCCGCCACACAAGACAATACTATTTACGGAGAGGCAACCAATAACAGCAACGGTGCCGGCCAGAGTGTCACTGCTGGTGTTACCCAAGCTGGTAGCATTCGTCGGGGATTTCTCAGGTTTGATCTTGCTGCTGTGCCCGCAGGCGCTACCATTACCAATGTAAGTTTAAGATTGGTAGTAGACAGAACGGTAACGGGCACCCAGAATATGTTTTTACAAAAAGTGCTGCAGGCATGGGGCGAGGGAGCCTCAGAAGCGTTGGGTACCGCAAGCGGCATCGGCATTGCAGCCGCTGCGAACGATGCTACCTGGACTTGTAGTTTTGCCAATGGCAGCGGCGGGTGTACAACAGCATGGTCAACTTCAGGCGGTACATTTAGTGCTACGCCATCTGCCACCACTGCCGTAACCGGAGTGGGCGCTTATACCTGGAGTGGCTCACAGGCCATTAGCGATGTGCAACAGTGGGTAAACAATTCATCCAGTAATTTTGGTTGGGTTCTTCGTGCAGACGAAGTGGCCCCTGGAAGCGCTAAGCGGTTTGTTTCCAGAACCAATGTGATCGTTGCAGACCGCCCCGCTTTAACCATTACTTACAACACTGCACTGCCGGTAAACATGAGTCCCTTGCAGGCGGGGGCCACTAAGCAGGGCGCTTTGTTAAACTGGAAAACCTTTCAGGAAATAAACAATAATTTTTTTGAGATAGAACACGCTACCGATGCCGGTAATTTCAGCGTGATAGGACGGGTAGCTGGAGCTGGTAACTCCAGTCGGGAACTTAACTACAGTTTCATACATAAAAAGGCGGTGCCCGGTAAGAATTTTTACAGGCTTCGCCAAACAGATTTTGGCGGTAGAGTATCTTATAGCAATATAGAATTCCTCTTATTAGCTGCTAAACAAGGAGCGCTGATAGTGAGCCCTAACCCTGTAAGGGAGCGCATTAATTTGCCCGGAATTGGGTTGGAGCGCAAGCCCGCCTATACCATTTATAATCTCAATGGACAGTTGCTTCAGCAAGGTAATTTAACCAACAGGTCTATTTTGCTTTCCCCAGGTATGCTGAATGCTGTTTACCACTTGCGCATTGTATACGATGATGGAACAACACTTTCTTCCAATTTCCTCAAGAACTAAGTAAGTTTCGAAATTAGAAATTTAACCAAATCTATTAGGTTTAATCTGCATCTGTTTGCAGTGTGCTGACCTTAATTAGTTATTTTTGCAGGAGAAAATTTAAAAAATATGATCAAGACAGGCAATCCCGTTATCAGCATTTATACAGAAATGACACCCAACCCGGAAACCATGAAGTTTGTGGCAAACAAGCTGTTGTACCCGGGCAAAAGTGTAGATTTTCCGGATGAGTCCAGTGCAAAGCCATCGCCGCTCGCACAACAGTTGTTTACATTTCCATTTATCAAATCTGTTTTTATAGCCAGTAATTTTGTGACGCTTACCAAAACAACCGATACTGAAGACTGGCAGGATGTGATACCTACTATTAAACAATTTTTAAAAGAATATTTGGAGGAAGGCAAAGCGGTGGTAAATGAAGAAGAGCTTTCTTTTGTAAAAGCCGAAAGCAGCAACGAGGTAAATGCAGATGATGACGATGTGGTAAAACGCATCAAAGAATTGCTGGAAAATTATGTGAAGCCTGCCGTGGAAATGGATGGTGGAGCCATACAGTTTAAAAGTTATGAAGAAGGTCGTGTGAACCTGATGTTGCAGGGAAGTTGCAGTGGTTGTCCATCTTCTATGATTACTTTGAAAGCAGGCATCGAAGGTATGATGAAGAGAATGATACCCGAGGTGAAGGAAGTAGTGGCAGAAGCAGAGTAAGTGGGTTGGTCAATAAGTTAATTAGTAATTAGTGATTTGTAAGCATCCGCCTTTGGCGGATGTTTTGTTTTATGTAGCCAGCATCAAACCCTTTTTCAGCTTTAGTGGCGTCGCACTCTTGTACAATATTTCTTTATTGAACATTTACTTTGTAAGTTTTGACGCCGTACGGAACTTTTGTAAGCGTTTAGACATTCCTGTTTTTCCAGGCCCAAAGGATTAGAAGGGGTTGAAATATCAAAAGTCTTACCCATAGCAACCAGACGGGTGGGCACTCGCCCGTGGCGCAAAATGCATCTTGCAACATATAGATATGCGTGGGTAAAAAAGCTACTAGCATAGCAATGATCCCATAACAACTCCATTTGCGGGTAGCCTTAAAAAATAAGCCAACGCCCAATATGAGCTCGGCAATTCCTGCCGAAGCATTCACCAGTTCCACATGCCCGATCCACGGAGGTATCATGCGGTAATAGAAGGTAGAGTTTACAAAATGGTTTGCACCCGCGAGCAAGTACAAGGCAGCCATAAGACAGAGACTTAATTTTTGTTTCATTTACCCAAGCTACTTCATTTATAGAAAGTTGGTTCCGTTTTATTGGCTTAAATTCATTTTTTTTACCATGACGATTTCTGAAATTATTGCCACATTCATAGAAGGGATAAAAGATACCGGCCCTGTAGAATACATCGCCGTATTTGCCGGTATCATCAGCGTGTGGTATAGCAGAAAAGAAAATATACTGGTGTATCCTATAGGGCTGGTGAATACGGTGTTTTATGTGTACCTCAGTTTTAAAATGGGCTTATTGGGCGAGGCCAGCGTAAACATTTACTACACTGTGATGAGTATCTATGGCTGGCTGATGTGGAGCCGCAAAGATGCAAGCAAGCACATCGTTTTGCAAATTACTACCTCTTCTAAAAGGGAATGGACGCAACACCTGCTGTTCTTCGCCATTTTTTATCTGATTATTTTTTTCGCTCTCACTTGGTTGAAAAAAGATTTTGCGCCTGGGGCTATTCCCTGGGCAGATGCCCTCGCCAGCGCCAGCGCTTATACAGGCATGTGGCTCATGACGAGGAAAAAATTAGAAAGTTGGATTTGGTGGATCATTACCAATATTGCATCTATACCGCTTTACTTTGTGAAACATTATGTATTTACAAGCGTATATTATATCATCCTTTTAGCGATGGCTATTGCAGGATTTTTGGAGTGGAGAAAAAGATACCAACAGCAGCAACATGCAACTTAAAAAAATTGTGATTCTTGGTCCGGAGTCTACCGGCAAAAGTACCCTGTGTGCACAACTGGCTGCGCATTTCAAAAGCAGTTGGGTACCAGAGTATGCCCGCACTTTTCTGCAAGATACCGGTAATGCGTATGGCTACGAAGATTTGTGGGAGATAGCCAAAGGACAAAAACTCGGCGAAGAAAATGCGGTGAAAAATTATTACAAAATGCACCCCGTTGCAGTAGGTACACCCGCTTACCCCTTGTTTGTTGATACAGATTTATACGTCATAAAAATTTGGAGCGAAATCTCTTTTAGTAAATGTGATAATAGAATTCTCACTAGCATTGCCCAACACAAACAGGATCTTTACCTGCTGTGTGATACGGATCTGCCATGGGTAGAAGATCCTTTAAGAGAATATCCTGAACTGGATATGCGAAAAAAGATTTACCAGTTTTATTTAGATGCCATGGTAAACCAGCATGTGCCTTGGGTAACTATTAATGGTGGTTATGAAAAAAGATTGGAAAAAGCTATTGAAAGTGTAAACAGTTTTTTAAATGCCTGATTGGGCGTTCAGTGACAATTTAGAGAAAGCAGCAGCTATGTTTTTCATTAAATAAAACTAATCAATTCTCAATTTAATTAAAACTTGATTTTAAGGTCGCTCGCTTGCTTTTATGTATGGGAATAAGATTTTTTCAATCCATTGTAGACTATCGGGATATACAAAATCAAATTTCTCAAAGTCTGCCTTCGTAATAAGAATTTTACTGTATTCGGTTGGGTTGTCTTTGCTAAAAAATACAGGGAAGAATTTTCCCTTTATATAAGGATATAATCTATTGTAGGAACCTTCATAATTTCTCCAACCATCATCACTGCAGCTAGATGAGGCATAAAACGTTTTGCCGTCAAATTCAAATTCAAATTTCAAGCTTTGGGATTGTTTGCGGTGATTCTGGTACCCATAAACTTTTCCTATGGTTACCAAAGAGTTAGTTCTAATGGCTTTATCAAACTTTTTACTTTGGTAATATCCAAAAAAAATAAGTAACATGATCGGTACAACACATATCAAACCAACCATAGATGGCTTTAATTTCTCATCATATTTCATAGCTGCCAGACTTTATTTTTTTGTAATGCATAAACAATGAGCTATTTAATTAATGCATTGATTTCCGGGTCTCCTTGTATATTATTCATCTGCCGTAAAACCTTTGCAGACACCACCGACACAAATCTGCTCAAAGGCTTTACCGTATATTTTTTTGGATTGCGCAGGCAAGCTGCTATTTGTGCAGCTTCACTGCGGGTGAGGTCTATAGCATCCTTATTAAAATAGTGTTTGGCCGCTGCCTGCACTCCAAAAATGCCGGGTCCCATTTCGGCCACATTCAAATAGGTTTGAAGTATTCTTTCTTTGCTCCACAAAGTTTCTATCAAAAAAGTAAAGTATACTTCCAGTCCTTTGCGAAAATAACCCCCGCCCTGCCAGAGAAAAACATTCTTGGCTGTTTGCTGGCTAATTGTGCTGGCACCTTTTACCCTGTCAGGATGTTTTTCGTTGTATTTCTGTGCCTTTTTTATAGCCCGCACATCAAAGCCGTTGTGGTCTGGAAAAAGCTGATCTTCAGCAGCCATAACAGCCAACTTAATATTGGAGCCCATGGCATCGTAGCCGATATTATCTTTTCTGAGCCCATAGCCTTTTACCACATCTACCACTTGCGTAATGGTTATAGGAGGGTTGAGCCATTTGCACACAATCAAATAAACAAGATGCCCGATAAATAACCAAAGGGCTACTTTTTTTATGGTGCCCCATGTGCTACTGTTGCTAGAGGTTGATTTTTTCTTCATCGGTATAAAACTTACTAACGCTCAGCCATAGCGGTTAGTATTTCAATTGGTTTTGGGAATTTTATTTTTTGGTCATGTTCATATATTGTAAGGTATATTTCTTACCAATTACAATTCCTTTTCGGCCTGCCCTGCTCATGAAATACCCTGCTGTGCCTAAAGCCACGGCACCTGCTAATAATCCGGGACTGAACTTTTCTTTATCGGCTATATAAGACACACCGCTTGCCAGGGTAAGCAACACCCCGCCACCTAGCAAAGCGGCGCCGCTTCCGTTTACATTAAATCCTTTACCGGCTTCTTTGCCAAAACTTTTAATTTGTTGGTAGTGATATACATACCGAAAGCTCCCAGCTGTATCATTTACATAAGTTCCATATACGGTGGGTAAGCGTCGTACCAAAAATTCCTGGAGGTAGATGCTGTCTTTCGCAATGCTGGTTATTAGTGCATTTCTATAGGCCCCATCTACCGTCATAAATTCTATTGGTAAGCCGGCAAAAAAATTCTTTAACGCTTTATCTCCCTTTTTTAGAATAATAAAATCGCCTTGCTGCGCAAATGCATGGCCAGCAAGCAAGCAAAAAATCGGCAGTATAATTTTTATTATAGTAGTGGTCAATACAGCTAATTATTAATAAATGATGGGTCAGTCTTTTAAGAGACTGTACACAATACCTGATAAAATGATGGTGCCAAATGCCAAATATAAAAATCCGGAAATCTTATTGATCAATAAAATATTACGATCGCTTAATTTTTTACCGATATAGCCAGCGCCCATTACTTTTCCAATGTCTGCCAATATATTAATACCGAGGCAAGTGCTAAAAATTACTACCTGTTCGTTAAAAGAATACACGGCAGATAAAGATGCAGCCAATATCACCCAAAAAGAAATTACCGCAGGGTTTAGCGTGTTGATCAAAAAACCAGAAGTGAAAATGGCAAAATAACTGGGGTTGTCGCCCGTGCCGGTTTTAGAATCGCCGGCAAGTACTACAGGTTCTTGCAGACGCCTTGGAGTGATCTTTTTAAAGAAGGCAAAATACACTCCCATACCTATTAAAAACATACACCCGGCAACACCGATGGGTATTTTAAAATCCATGAGTGTTTTTACAAATTCGCCAAAGCCCATGCTCATTACAATCCACATGATATCGCTGAGCCAAACGCCGGTAACAAAACTAAAACCACCGCTGCGGCCATGATTGACACTTTGCTTGATGATGGTAAATATAACCGGGCCTACAGAAAATATCAGTAGTAAGCTTATGGCAAGACCTTTTAAAAAAGCATCCGTCATTATATTCCTTTGTAATAAGGTGAACTAAAAATGGCCCTTGAAGCGCTAAGATAATTGTACTGATTCTTTTAAAAAACGTTTCCACTCTTCCAGCATCTTTCCTTTTAATACCCGTGGAAATTTATGCTGGCCGCCAATCTTCCCCTTGGACCTCATAAAGGCGAGGAATACCTGTTCGGGTAAAACATTTGCTGTTACGGCTTTCAGCGCATGGCCCCGTTCTACTTCGTAATCGTCGTTCAATAATTTAAGATTGGTATCTAATACTTCAGCCAACAGGGAGGCATCCACGCTATCGTCTGTAGCAATAAACCATTCGTGTGCAAAGAAATTACCATGTGGTACGCCAGCAACGGTAAACTCTGGTATAGAAATGTTCAATTGTTCGCTGGCCATTTCTATGGCTTTGTTCATATTATCTACGCTCAGGTGCTCGCCCACCAAACTTAAAAAATGTTTGGTGCGTCCTGTGATGATTATCTCACTTCTTTCCCTGTCTACCAGCCGCACCGTATCTCCAATAGCATAGCGCCAGGCGCCTGCATTAGTGCTGATGAGGATAGCATAATCTTTTCCCAGCTCTATTTCATGAATCATAAGGGCTTTGGGGTTCTCAGCCATATTACCTTCGCTGTCAAAATTTTCATCATCAAAAGGAACAAACTCAAAAAAGATATTGTTGTTCAGTACAAGCTGCATACCCCTGGTATCCTGTCGGTTTTGGTAGGCTAAAAAGCCTTCACTTGCCAGATAGGTCTCAATGTAGGTAATGGGCTTACCGAGTAATCTTTCAAACCCTTTTTTGTAAGGCTCCATGGCTACGCCGCCGTGCACATAAAACGCAAGGTTGGGCCACAGTTCATGAATATTGTTGAGTTGGTAGCGTTCAATAATTTTTTCTAAACACAACTGTAACCAAGCAGGTACACCTACTATAAAGCCTATATCCCAGTTGGGAGCATTCTCTACTATTTCGTTCAATTTTTTTGTCCAGTCTTTTTCCTTGGCTATTTTTTTACCGGGTTTGTAAAGGCCTAGCCCCATGAACCAGAAGGGAATATTTTTTTGCTGAATGCCGCTTAAGTCGCCGGCATAAAAAGTAGCACCTTTTTGTAACTGTGTGCTACCCCCTAATAAGAGCCAACCCTTGCCTATAGAACTGCGAGGGATGTGATCATACTTTGTGAGGGTAAGCAATTGTTTTAAACTCGTAATGGTATTGCTGCGTATAAGATCTTTAGTAATGGGGATGTATTTGCTGGAGGCTTCGCTTGTTCCACTGCTCAACGCAAAAAAATTGATAACGCCAGGCCAGCACACATCTGGTACTCCTTCAAGGGTTTTGTGCCACCAATCGTTGTAGATTTTACTGTAGTTATAAGTGGGTACCTCCTGTTGAAATTTTTTGCCTGGATGCTTACTCAGGAGAATTTCATCAAATTTGTTTTGCTGGCCAAACTGAGTAAAGCGTGCCTTCTTCAATAATTTTTTCAACACCCGCAATTGCTGGCGCCGTGGATCCCTTAACGGAATATTCAATGCTTTAGCAATCGATTTATTTAGCCTGATACCAAAAAGGGCCATTACATGATGTTATTAATGAAGAGCAACAAATATAGTTAATGGTAGCGAGCTATGTGCAGGCTTTTGCTGCAAGCTGTAGTTAAAAAATACAAGCGGCAAGGCTTTGTTTGCGGAGGAAATATGAGATGCTAAAAAGTTATACGCATTCGAAAATAGGCGTTACAGCATCGGAAAGAATCTTATAAATAGTAATTTTTTACATGCCAAACAAGATAGGTGGCTGCACTACTGCTCTGTTGTGTGGGGTGGTAGCATGCTATTTGATAACAACTGTTGCATATATGACAATCCCTTTTCTTCTGTATATGCAATATTTTGTTCCGGTACCTGGTCTATATCTGGATGGCTGTCCACCGCTTGGCTTACACTTTCTTCTCTTAAAAAATGAAGCATGGGGTAGGGCGAACGATTCGTGTAGTTGGCAGGGTCATTTTCGTTGCTACCGGCAAATAAATATGTGGGATGAAAACTGGCTATTTGATAGATGCCTTCATATTCTTCCCGCTCCAATAAAGATTCGGCCAGCTCTACCAACTGAAGATAGTCTTCAAAATTTTCAAAGCGCCCGGGTAAGATTAGAAGAGCAGTTTCTGTGTCAGGGTTTTCATCTAAAAAATTAAACGAGTTGGCCACAGCCTGAAGTGTAGATTCCATGTCGGCGTTTTCTAATACTTCGTAAGAAATGCTATCCCGTTTTACTTCCCGTGCGGCAAAGGGGCAAAAATTGCAACCTACCACTACATCAGTGATCCACTTTTTTGTTTGTGCAATAATTAATTGTTCAGCCTGCTGTTCCATGATTTTAGGTTAAGCGATGGTTTGAATATAAAGATCCTCTACCTTTTTGCGGGCCCATGCTGTTTTACGTAAAAACTTTAGAGAAGAATTAATACTAGGGTTGCT
>JBKJKD010000271.1:0-15274 GCA_046597635.1 Ferruginibacter sp.
GGTAATCATACCAACTCAATTCTACATTTCTTTTCTCTGTGGTAGACAATCCATCTTTTGAAAGCAGCTCTTGCAAAAGGCCTCCAAAAGAATCGCTGGTAAATTGTTCATGGGCAATTTCGCTTAGCGTCGCTATTTGCCTGCCTCTTATTTCGCCTCCCTTGGCAGGAATGTAAGTCTCCTGATCCCATTGTAACACTGCCGATGCATATTTTACATCGGCAATTTTTTGCATCTTTGTTCGATACTCGCCGTAAAGATTTTTAGTAGTCATAGTTTTAAATTCCCGCTAAATGAAAGTTCAAGATATTGTAAGTTTATTAGAAAAGCTGGCAGCACCCGCTCTTCAAGAGGATTATGATAATGCGGCCCTTATTACTGGGCAGGGAAGCTGGGATTGCAGAGGGGTAATGACAGCGCTGGATTGCACAGAGGCTGTAGTAAAAGATGCCATTGCCAAAAAGTGTAATCTTATTGTAGCCCACCACCCTATTATTTTTAAGGGACTAAGAACAGTCACAGGCAAAAATTATGTGGAGCAGACCATTATTACTGCAATCAAACATGATATTGCCATCTATGCCATTCATACCAACTTAGATAATGTAATGGATGGAGTGAATGGAAAAATAGCAGATGTACTCGGTTTAGTAAATAGACAAATATTGGCCCCAAAAAATAACCTCCTGCAAAAGCTTGCTGTATTTGTGCCAATTGCTGCCAAAGAAAAACTAATGAATGCGTTGTTTGCTGCCGGTGCCGGCGATATTGGCAATTACAGCGAATGCAGTTTTAGTACAGCCGGAATCGGAAGTTTCAAGGGCGGTACCAACAGCCAACCTGTGATAGGTACGATTGGCCTTCGCCACGAGGAGCAAGAGGCTAAATTGGAAGTGATCTTCCCGCATTGGTTGCAGAACCGGGTCATACAAGCCATGCAAGCCAACCATCCCTACGAAGAAGTTGCCTATGACATCTTCAACCTTGCCAACAGCTACCAAAATACCGGCAGTGGCCTGGTGGGGGAGTTGAACCAGCCTGTGGGGGAAAATGAATTTTTAGCCACGGTGCAGGAATTGTTTAATATCCCTGTGATAAAACATACCGCCTTAACCGGCAAACTCCTTAAAAAAATAGCCGTTTGTGGTGGGGCCGGCAGTTTTTTGACAGGTGCCGCCATAGCTTCCGGGGCAGATATATACATTACGGCTGATATAAAGTACCACGAATTTTTCGACGCAGAAGGAAAACTGCTTTTGGCAGATATTGGCCACTACGAAAGTGAGCAGTTTACAATAGACCTGCTGTTTGATCTTTTGCAGCAAAAATTCCCTAACTTTGCCGTCCTTAAAACGGGCATAAATACCAACCCGGTGCAGTACTTCACCCGCAAGGCTGATTGAAGAATTGGCAGTACAAGGGAGTGACACAACGGTGCTGAGGTAAGGTTTTAAGCTTGTAAACAAAAAAAATAAGTAAATACTATGGCTTCAGTTAAAGAGTTTTCGGTAGAGGAAAAATTATCTTCCCTGGTTCGCTTACAAAAAATTGACAGCAAGCAGGATGAGATCCAGATCTTAAAGGGCGAGCTACCAATGGAAGTAAAGGACCTTGAAGACGAGATTGAAGGTTTGCATGCACGCCAAAGCCGTGTGGAAGAAGAAATAAATGGCATCAGCGAATTTATGGATCAAAAAAAAGCGATCATAAAGGAAGCCCAGGAGCTGATAAAGAAATACGAGAAGCAAAGCGAGAACGTAAAAAATAACCGGGAATTTGAAGCTATCAACAAAGAAATTGAGATGCAACAGCTGGAAGAAAAGCTGGCTGAAAAACACATCAAAGATGCCAATGAAGAAGTAGCGGAAAAAGCTAAGCAACTTGACTTTGCTAAAAAAGCGGTTACCACCAAAGAGTCTAACCTCAATGGTAAAAAAGCTGAACTCGAAAAAATCATCAGCGAAACCGAAAAGGAAGAAAAACATTACGACAAAGAAGCTGCAAGTGCAAGAGCTCACGTGGACGAGCGCTTATTGTTGAGTTACGATCGTATTCGTAAAAATTACCGTAATGGTCTTGCTGTGGTTCCTGTAGAGAGAGATAGTTGTGGTGGTTGTTTCCATGCTATACCTCCGCAAAAACAAAGCGAAATTAAATTGCGCAAGAAGTTGATGGTTTGCGAAAACTGTGGTCGTATTTTAGTGGATGCCGAGTTGAACGATGCTGTGGAAGTAAAATAAATTAGCTTCTAAAATTTATAAAAACCCATTCTTAAAGAATGGGTTTTTTATTTGCAAAAGATAAGCGCTAGGATTTTTTCTTTTTTTTCTTTCTCTCAGGATAGATCTTCTGCACTTTATCCAGCAATTGAAGGAACTCATTTTGAAGGTAATTAGTTTTATCTGCAGCCACGCTAGCTACAGCCATTACCGAGCCCCAATCTGTATTGATATACCTGGAGTCTTTTAGTTTTAGCGCAAACATAGTTACGGCCGTAGCAAACTGCAGCTCGTGGTTAATTTTGTTGAAGGATACATAATTATGCTTCACCGGGTAGGTGATAGCCTTATGTGTGGTATCGTTGCAAAGGCTGTATCGTAAGGAGAGTGATGCCACGTCTTCTGTATGCAAAGAATCAAGGGCCAATAAATTCTGTTGTGTGGGCACTATTTGAAAGACGGCCAGGGTGCTGTTGCCACTACCAATATCACCTCCGCTGATCTGGCTCTGCTGATCTGCAATGGCTTCTCTTTTATTATCGAAACCGATGAGCCGGTACTCTTTTACCATGGATGGGTTGAAGTGCACATCCATAAATACATCGTCTGCAACGGCGTAAAAAGTCTGTGTCAACTCTTTAACCAAAACTTTTTCTGCTTCTTTTATATCGTCCAGGTAAGCGTAATTGCCATTACCTTTTTTAGCGAGGGTCTGAAGTTTTGAATCTTTAAAGTTTCCCATACCCACTCCAAG
The DNA here is from genome assembly GCA_046597635.1 of Ferruginibacter sp. Classification (GTDB taxonomy): domain Bacteria; phylum Bacteroidota; class Bacteroidia; order Chitinophagales; family Chitinophagaceae; genus Ferruginibacter. The sequence continues at coordinate 2,974 of JBKJKD010000271.1, forward strand.
ACAGGTTAAAAAAACCCCGGTTTGCCTCATATCAGTGATCAATTCATCCATGGCCTTCTCCGAGGTTTCGCCTACATTAAAATCGCCATCAGTGGCTAAAATAACCCTGTTGTTTCCGCCTTTAATAAAAGTAGAGGTAGCTAATTTGTAAGCTGTGCGAATGGCTGATTCGCCGGGTGTACCACCCCCTGCGGTGAGTTCTTCGATAGATTTAATGATGGTATCCTTGTTGGCGCCCGTGGTGGGCTGTAACCATACAGCTACCGTGCCCCCGTATACAACAATAGACACCTGGTCGATTGGCCGCAGATTTTTGACCAGCACCTGGAAAGCAGCCTTTAAGAGGGGCAACCTGTTAGGCATATCCATACTTCCGGAAACATCTATTAAGAAGACAAAATTGGCTGGGGGAACTTTGGTGAGGTCAAGTTTTTTGGCACTTATATTTAAAAAAAGCAATTGCTCCCTGTCGTTCCATGGGCAGGAGGTCAACTGGCTGCTAATGTTGAAATGATGATTTTTTTCGGGTTCCTTATATTGAAGATTGAAATAATTAATAAGTTCTTCTATCCTAACCGCATCCGGCGGAACTGTACTCTGCATATTAATAAACCGTCTTACATTGCTGTAGGATGCCTTGTCCACATCCAATGAAAAACCAGTATTTGGGTAATTGCCTGCATTTACAAATTCATTTTCTACCAATTGAAAATAGGTTTCGTCACTAAAAAAATGTGTGAACCTGGAGGACTGCGCCGAATTGCTGGTAACGGAAAGTAGCTTCTGTCTATTCTTGGTGGCTTGGTCGGCGGAGGTGTGCAAAACCACATTTTGCCAAACATCAGATTTTACCCGTAATGTTTTAGACTCGTAACCTTCCATGGTAAAACTGAGAGAATCATATGCATTTGCTACAGTGAAGCCGAAACTCCCTTGCATGCCAGATTGAAACAAAGTTCTGGTAGAATGAACAAAAATTTTAACCCCGGAGAGCGGCTTATTTTTTTCATCTTTTATTTCACCCCGTAGATAGAACTGGCCGAAGCACGGTAAAATCAGGAAAAGGGTTAAGCAATATGTGGAAATTTTTTTCAAGCAACTTTGATTGAACGAAGACCAGATTTCTCTACCATAGACAACTATAACGAAACGAATGCTGCCCTTAGTCTTCTACCAACCGATATATTTCAGAGAGATTACGGGCCACCCCATCATAGTCTAAACCATAACCCAACAAAAATTTGTTGGGTACCTCAAAACCAAGGTAGTCAATTTTTATAGGATGCACCAAGGCTGTTGGTTTGTGTAAAAGTGCTACGATCTTTAAAGAAGCTGGTTGTTGGTCATGGAGTTGGGGCAAAAACTCATTGAGCGTTTTGCCAGTGTCTACAATATCTTCTAAAATAATCACGTGCCTGTCTTTCAAAGATTCATCCAGACCAATGGAAGTGATGACGTGACCTGTGCTACGGGTGCCCTTGTATGAAGCCAGTTTTATGAAACATATCTCCGGTTCGCAATCCAGTTCTTTAAAAAGATCGGAAGCAAACATGAAAGACCCATTTAAAATGGCGATAAACAAAGGCTGCTTACCGGCATAATCCCGGTTAAGTTCACTCCCCAATCTTTTAACTTGCTCATCAATTTGGGCCGAAGTTAAATATGGAACAAATTTTTTATCTTTTACCTGTATAGATAACATGCCGTTTATTTTGCTATGATTAATTGTTGCCCCATTTTAAGGTCGTTCCCTTCAAGTTGGTTCCACTCCTTTATTTCATCTACACTTACATTGTATTTTTTTGCAATGCTGTATAAGCCTTCTTTAGCTTGTACTTCGTGTACCTTCTTCACACCGGTAACCTGCGGCAAACTTGCGGAAAGACCAGGCCTCAAATTTATAACGCTGCCTGCTTTTACAACTTCCCGAAGGCCCATGTTATTGTACTGGGCAAGCAGGGCTAGTTGCACACCGTTATTCTGAGATATACCGTGTAATGTTTCATTTTGCAGTGCTGTGTAGGTATCCCGGTTTCCTTCCTTGTGCTTGCGCTCCAGGTATATCCACTGGTCTTCATCTAACAATCCGTCTTTTTCAAGATCATTGTACTCCAAAAGTTTCACCAGCGCTATATCATTTTCCGTAGCAATGGCCAGCAACGATTTTCCCTTGAAGACCATCACGGCATCTAACTTATTAAAATATTGATTTCTGCTGTTTTTCCTGTTAGAAAAAAGTTTTTTAAAAACATTGGGCTCCTTTACAATCACAGTATTGGTTGGTTCGGAAATGACAGGTTTGGGCTCAACGCTAGCAACGATTACATCGGAAGCTGCACCGGTAGAACCTGTCTCAAAGTTGTATTGCTGCAAGTTATATTTTTCAATATTGCTGATAAGTATTTCAGGATATCGGGGGTTGGTGGCATAGCCCGCTTTTTTTAAACCATAGGCCCAACCTTTGTAATCAGTAGACGCCAACTTGAATAATGAGGCATAACGGGGAGTATTGTAGAGATAATTGCTATGATCTGCATAGCTCTCTTCTGCAGTATTGTATTTTCGAAAACACTCATTGGGCGCATCGTCCGTATGAGAAACCGACATACCCGTCCAGGTACTTTTACATTTAATACCAAAGTGATTGTTGGATTTTTTAACGAGGTCACTGTTACCATTTTCTGTTTCCAAAATTCCCTGGGCAAGAATGATAGAAGCTGGCACGCCTAGTCTCTTCATTTGTGCAATGGCTGCATCTTTATAGGTTGCTACATAATCCTGCACTGATAATCGTTGTGCCGATAAATTTGTTATGCTAAAAAATAGTACTATGCCTATGAATGTTCTTAACATACCTGTCATAATTTTTTAATTATCAATAGACCATCTCTCACGGTAAGCATTACCTGCTCTACTCTATGGTCATTTTTTACATGCTCATTAAACGCATGAATGGCGAGGGCATTTTTACCTTTTATTTCTTCTTGCAGTACCTGCCCATGAAACAATACATTATCGGCTATGATCCAACCGCCTTTTTTTAGCCGGGGCAAAGTTAATTCGTAATAATTAATATAGTTCACTTTATCGGCATCAATAAAAATCAGGTCCCATTCTTCTTCTAAGGTTGGCAAAATCGTCCGTGCATCTCCCAGATGCAATTGTATAGATTTTGCATAACCAGACGCTTCAAAATATTGTTGAGCTGTGGCCGCATCATCTTCCCTGAGTTCAATAGTGTGAAGCATCCCATTTTCTGTTAATCCCTTTGCAAGACACAACGCACTAAAGCCTGTAAAAGTGCCTATTTCCAGGATTCTTGAAGGCCTTAACATTTCGCTTAGAATTTGTAGTACCCTACCCTGCACACTACCGCTTAGCATGTGGGCATGCGGGTGGGCGGAAGCCGTTTGCTGCTCTATTTGAATCAGCAGTGGGTGCAAGGAAGATGAAAAGTCAAGCGCATATTGCTCTGCTTTTTCGTTCACCAATACCATAATTAATTTATTTGTCCATGCTGTTTTTTGGAAATCATTAACAGACCAAGGAATGTTATCATTCCGTTGATAAGGATGAGTTCGTTACCAATGCTGTAGCCATTAAAAATACTTTGAGAGATATTTTCCAGGCCAAGCTGCATGTGCAATTTTTTCTCATACCATACAGGGTTGCTCAACATATCTAACAAAAGAGCCAGCAATGGAGCAATGATACACACCAACCAAATTAACCTATCATTCAAGCTTCGCTTGGTTAATATACCAAAGGCAAACAAACCAAGCAGCGGACCATAGGTGATACCGGCAAATTTTAAAATGAAGTCTATGATGAGTTTGTCATTAATAAACTTGAACACGAGTACAAGGAGAAAGAACAAAACGGCGAAACCAAAATGCACTTTTAACCTGGTACGCTTTTTTCCCCTTTCATCGGTTAGTTTTTTATTAATGCCTAATATATCTATACAAAAACAAGAAGTAAGCGAAGTGATGGCACCATCTACACTGGGAAAAAGTGCAGAGATAAGGGCGATGATAAAAAGTACGCCAATGGTTCCGGTAAATGCATCGCTGAGCGCAATGGTTGGAAACAGGTCATCTGGCGCAGCCGTTATTCCATTGGCAGTTGCGTACAAATACAATAACCCTCCAAGAAACAGAAACAGGAAGTTTACAACCATAATGATGGCGGTAAAAGACATCATGTTCTTTTGTGAGTCCTTTAAATTTTTAACGCTGATATTTTTTTGCATCATCTCCTGATCAAGCCCGGTCATTGCAATGGTAATAAACATACCACCCAAAATATGTTTACCAAAGTAGGACCCTGACTTAATATCGGGATTAAAAATTTGGGTATAACCCTTATCTGACAACAAAGAAAGCGCTCCGGAAAAATCGGTACCCAAAGCCTTGATGATAACAATGATGCAAACGATGAGGCCAATGAGCATACCGGATGTTTGCAAAGTATCTGTATAAATAATTGTTTTTACACCACCCTCAAACGTGTACAGTAGAATCATGACCAGTATTACCAACGTTGTAACTATAAATGGAATGCCTAATTTATCAAGGATAAATATCTGAAGAATATTAATTACCAAATAGAGGCGTGCTGTGGCTCCTACGGATCTTGATAAAATGAAAAAAGAAGCACCTGCTTTGTGTGCATTGATACCAAAGCGCTGCTCCAGGTAGGTGTAAATGCTGGTTAGGTTAAGGCGGTAGTATAAAGGCAGTAAGATAAAAGCGATGACCAGGTAGCCGAGAAAATAGCCAAGCACCACTTGGAAATAAAAAAAGTTAGAAGTGCCTACGCCACCCGGCACACTTACAAAGGTTACCCCGCTCAGCGATGTACCGATCATTCCAAAAGCAACCAGCATCCAGTTACTTTTTTTATTACCAATAAAAAAAGATTCATTGTTAGAACCCCTGGACGTATACCAGGCTACCAACAATAAGATAACAAAGTAACCGATCACAAAAGAAAACAAGACGGCTGGAGACATATGGAGTATTTAAGAAATTATTAATTGGGTTAATAATTTTTGAAGATAAAGAAAATTGCTTCCCTTTGCGCTTAAAATAATGTTATGGATATAAAAGCAGTAGACGTTTTTTGCGGCAGCAAGGCTGGCAAGAACCCAATTTTTGAAACCCACACTACCCAGCTTGGTTACTTACTTGCAGAAAAAAATATTACGATAATTTACGGCGGTGGAAACAAAGGTCTGATGGCCGCTGTGGCAAATGCGGCACTTACAAAAAACGGAAAAGTGGTGGGCATCATTCCCAAAGTCTTATCTGAATTTGAACATCAGCATGATGGCTTAAGTGAACTGCACATTGTAGATAACATGCACATGCGCAAACAAATGTTGTACGAAAAATGCGATGCTGCCATTATACTTCCCGGCGGGTATGGCACGCTGGATGAAGTGTTTGAAATCTTAACATGGAACCAGCTTCGCATTCACAACAAGAAAATATTTATTCTGAACAGTGCAGGGTTTTATGATAACATGATAGCGCACATCAGAAAAATGTATGAAGAGGGATTCTTGTACAGCGACCCCTACGAATCTATGACCATTTTAAAAGAGCCGGCAGATATTCTGCAGTACATATAAAATTTATTTGCCGCCAAATAAGCCAATATTATAACCAACTTTAAATACGGGTATTACCCTGTTATTATTATCTGTGTAGGGAGAATTTGGTTGGCGCAACACATCAAACAAAATAGATACGTAGTAATAACTGTTTCCTGCATCTCTACCATTTGTATAACCCGCTCCCACCAACAAACTGTTGGCTTCAAAGCGCTGCTTCTCTGAGGGCTGACCGGAGCCTGAGGGATAAATGTATTTATAACGGATAAAACTATGCTCATACTGCGCCTGAGCAAACAGAAATTTTACCGGAAAAATGCGAACGAAAGCACCCGGACCTAAAATATTTTGACGCAGCTTGTCGCCGTTGAGTGTATTGTCTCTTTGAGAGATATAGCTCACATTCATAGAAAGGGCTACATCTACAAATTTATTGATGCTGTACCCAAAATGAGGATTGATACCGAGGGACGTTGTACCATTAAAGAAAGATGCATTTACACTGCCGCCAGTAAAAAGATTTTCTTTCTTAAACGTTTTTCGCACTGGCTCATCTGCCATTTCTGATGTTTTTTCCTGCGCAAGAGCAGCGAGTTGCAAAGAACCCAGTAGTAACAGTAAGCACACACAATTTTTCATCGAAGCAATTTTAAACAGTATCAAATATTTTTCCGCTGTTAAGAATGTTGTTTGGGTCAAATGCTTTTTTAATACCCCTCATTATTTCAAGCTGTGTTTTATCAAATACAATATCCATGTATTCTTTTTGTATGAGGCCAATGCCATGTTCCCCGCTAATGGTGCCGCCCAAACTTTTTACCAGTGCAAAGAGCGCCTTCAAAGCAGGGATCACATCGGGGTTGTTCAAACTAAAGATGCTTCCTTCTTTTTTAATGCGCACATGCAGGTTACCGTCGCCGGCATGACCATAACAAACTGCAGAAAAATCATATTGTATACCGAGTTCTTTCACGCCTTTTATCAGCGCTGGCAATTCGGCCCTTGGCACCACGGTATCTTCCTCTATGGTGTATCCGGCGAGCTTTACGGCTTCTGCTACCCTGCGTCTCAGTTTCCACAGTTCAGCCTTTTGCTGGGCATCATCAGCGAAAAATACTTCGCCACAATCATAGTTTGACAAAAGTTCTGCAATGGCTTCCATATCTGCCATCAACACATCCATATCATTGCCATCTACTTCTATAATGAGATGAGCAGCTGTATCGTCCGTTACCGGCACGGCGGTACTGTCTACAAAACTGCTTACAATTTTGAGCGCATCTATTTCTACCAATTCTAATGCGCTAGGTGTAAAACCTCCTCTGAATATAGCACTCACAGCCTCCCCAGCCTTTTCAAGATCTTTAAAGGGAACCAACATCAGCAAATCAAATTTGGGATAGGGCAATAATTTGAGCACAATTTTGGTAACGAGCCCCAACGTTCCTTCACTGCCTACCATTAGCTGGGTTAGGTTATAACCAGTAGAATTTTTCAACACATTGGCTCCGGTCCAAATGATTTCTCCGGTTGGTAAAACCACCTGCAGGTTCAGCACATAATCTTTTACCACACCATATTTTACGGCCTTTGGCCCGCCACTGTTTTCAGCTATGTTGCCACCTATAAAACAACTACCACGGCTACTGGGGTCTGGCGGGTAAAACAATCCCTTCTCCTTTACCGCATTCTGCAACACTTCTGTAATTACTCCGGGCTCCGTGGTAACCTGCAAATTCCTTTCATCAATAATATAGGAGTTCATCCGCTCAAAAGAAATGAGCACACCTCCCAAATGGGGCAGTGCCCCACCGCTCAAGCCGGTACCGGCACCCCTTGGCGTAACAGGAATTTTTTGATCGTTGCAAATCTTCATCACTTCACTCACTTCTTCAGCGGTTCGGGGTTTCACAACAATATCTGGCAGAAAATGTAAATTCTCGGTTTCATCATGGGCATAGTTATTTAAACTTTCCTCATCCGTAAAAACATACTCGGTCCCCAGGATATTCCTGAAAGTTTCCAGCTGTACCATGAATTTTTGCTTACTTTCTATTACAGGCATTTACTTTTTTTGGTAAAAGTCGGGAAAAAATAACCTCGTTCTATTCTTTGATGAACTTTTTAGGCTTTAAAACTGTGGACACATAGATTGCCGGCCTGCACTCTGCGGATAAAACCCTTTTTTCACAAGCGTGAACTCCGTGGCGCCACGGTAATTATTGAAGTTTCTAAGGGTGGATACGGTAGCATCATGACTAAAAGTAAAACGTAGATTGTTTACCTCGAAGCCAAGCATGGGGATTGCAGCATCTTTATGCCGGTAATATAACCCAGCTATTAGTTGCTTTTCTCCAGCCTCGGTTAAATTATAATTTGCCAACACTCCGCCAGCGAGTTCTGTGGCTTTGGCCTGCGTAGCAAAATATACGTTGGGGCTTATGATGACTTTTTCGTGCACCTTTAATACTGCATTTAAAAAACCAATATGCCTCATAGGTACGATACCGGCTTCTGTGTTATCTCCAAAAAATGTTTCTCGTGGTTTGTTTACGTGGTGAATGGAGTAGCCAGCATTCAGGTATACATTTTCCTGTGGAAAATAAGCGTAGTTTATGCCTACCTGCATATCAAAATAACTTGTGCTGTTATTAAGCGGAATAGCTGCTGTGGGTATATTGGCATCAAAAAATTTACCATCAAACTGGTCTGGAAACTTGAGCCCGCTTGGATCTATCCTTTTGTTTGCCCAGCCCAGGTTGAAACCTGCGCTTAACAGGCTGCTGTTGCCGAGCATTTGATGATAGGCTACCGACCCATAGATTTTTGTGGAACGAAGACTGCCGCTGCCAGCGACGTCACTTAGTACGACTCCTCCCAAACCCAACCAACCATTCTCCAGCCGATCCCGGAATAATTGCGCATCGCCAGAGATGCTCATCGTTTTATAGGGCACAGTCATAATCGAACTCCATTGGTTGCGATATTGCGCACTAAGCCTATAATCTGCATCGGGTATGAAACCGGTATTAGCGGGGTTGGTGGTAAGGGGCGAATTGAAAAATTGAGAAAAATGTAAATCCTGGGCATGGGAGCATAATGCTGTTGCAAAGCAGCCTATCAACCCGGTTATCACTTTTTTGTACATCATCTTTGCCTCCTTTTTATTTACCTAAGCAATGTAATATCACCTGTCTTTCTAAGCTTTTTACCGTCAGAAAATTCTGCGTCTAATGTGTAAGTATACACATCCATGGCTTGCAGTTTACCTTTAAATGTACCATTCCATCCTATACTCTTACTGGCAGATTCAAACACCAGCTGGCCCCAACGGTTGTATATTTTCCAACTCATTTTTGTGATGCCAAAACCTTCTACTTTAATAATGGCGTTTCTACCTTCCTGCGACGGAGTAAACGCATTCGGAATATCTAACAACGGTATTACAATTACGTTCACCTGCAACGAAAAAGTATCTGTACAACCGGCTACATTGAATGCTATCAACTCGGCGTTGTAAGTGCCGGTTGCGTTGTATTGGTGCGTAGGGTTGGTTAATGTAGAGCTTTCTCCATCTCCAAAATTCCATAAATATCGGGTAGCTCCTATGGAGGTATTTGTAAAATTAACTGGTGTGTTTTCAATGGGAGGGTTAGGAGACCAGGTAAAAGAGGCCAGTGGCTTTGCTGCTACTGTTATAGCAAAAAATGCCGAGGTATCCGTTCTGTTACACGTACTGGTATCAGTAGCAATTAGTCTCACCTGGTAAGTACCGGGGTTAGGGTACAAATGTGTTGGGCTTGGGTCCGTAGAGGTTGTGCCATCGCCAAACTGCCATAAGAAATCTGTACCAGCCAGCGAAGTATTTTCAAACACAGCAGTGTAAGGTGCACAGCCTAAAGCGGGTGTGGTGAATTGTGCCTTCACCAGCGGGTTCAAACGAATAACTTGTTCCGTAGAATCGGGCGTGTTACAAAAAGAAGTATCTATTACAAATAGCTTAACCCTATAAGTTCCCGGAGCAGCATAAACGTGCAGGCGTGGCGGATTGAATCCAACTGTATCTCGTGGTGACCCGTCGCCATAATCCCAAACAAAAGTTCGGGGACCAAAGCTGCCGGCATTTGCTACACTGGTATTGTTGAACTGGATGGTAAGGCTCTGGCACGGTGGAATTTTTGCAAAGGTAAAGGCTGGTGTCACCCTGTTGTTGCCCACCCGTATGTTGATGAAGGCTGTGTCACGAATATTGCATGTTGTACTGTCTTCTGCTATGAGGCGTACCAAAAAATTCCCAATGCTGTTAAAGGTATGGGAGATGGCTCCTGTGGTGGTTACCTGGTTAGGACTTCCATCACCAAAATTCCAGTAATAGGTTTTTCCTTTTAGCAAGGTATCTCTAAAGTCCACCGTAAGGGGAACACAACCCGTACTATCGTTCACTACAGCATTAATGGACGCTTGTACACCTGCGTCTACGCCGGCAAAATTCATTTCTATTTTGATGGCCGCCTGGTTACAATTCGAGCTTCCGTTGGTGGGAGACCATGAGCCTGGTGTCGTGGGAAAAACTGCTCCACCGGTACAGTTGGCACAAATGGCCTGGTAAATTACGCCGTTGTCGTCAAAGCGGCTGGTGCCGCCGTCTACATGATCTCCGAGGGCTCCGTTCTGCCCAAAATGCGAACCAAACAATTGCGATGTTGCATTTTTTTCCAGCACAAAAAAGTAAAAATCCTTTCCATCGGCCGCAGGTATCCCAACGAGGGGGTTCACTTCTGGTAAGCCGGTAGTTGTGCCGGTTGTATAGGACTGCTGCACATTAATGCCGCCACCCCAACCCGAAACATATACATTCTCGCAACGATCTACCAGAAAGGCTATGGGTGAAATATTAGGCACGGTAGAATTGGTGCCAAAAACCGTGGAATAAACATAAGCCGAAAGATCAGGCTGAAGTTTACTGATAAATTGCTTGGCATTATTACCTCCAAAAACGTTGCTGAAGTTAGCATTGACTACCGCCCAGTTCCCCGTGGTAGTTCCCATGATATAGGGAAAACCAGCACGGTCGAATTTGAGCCCATATATTAAATCTATACCGCTAGTACCCTGGTAAGTGGTTCTGATAATGGTAGCACCGTCGTTTGTTAATTGGGTGATGAAACCATCAGCAATACCAGATGCAAAGGCCGGCTGAATGACCCCAGTTTTATTTCCAGGCAAATTGGAACTAGCTGTAGCTCCTGCAACAAAAAGGTCGTTGGTTATGGGATTGATACTCGCTACAAAACATGCATCATCTCCATTACCGCCAAAATAGGTGCTGAACAAACGGGTGGAAAGCGTTGAATTAAATTTAAGAATTACGCCATCCTGTGCACCGCCATTTGCTGACTGTACAGCGCTCTGCAAAGGAAAATCATCTGACTGTGTGCTGGAAACAAGGTATACATTGTTGGCGCCATCCAATATGATTTCGCTTCGGGCATCGTCACCATAATTTCTCCTAAGACTTATGGCAGCTGGCGAAACGTTTGGTGTTGTATATTTTGGCCGGATATTTACTCCATCATCTTTTGTACCCCCAATTCTCACAGAACCCAGCAATAAAGTGCCTGAGTTATTAAGTTTCGATACAATTATATCAAATGCTCCGCCAGGACCAATTGGGCCGGCAAATGCTCTTAAGGGATAATTGGGAGAGTTGGTTCTACCGGCAATATAAAGGTTGCCCTGCGCATCCGTAATCATACTGTGTGGTTGCTCATTGCCCGAGCCGCCCAGGTAAGTTGCATACAGACGGTTGCTTCCATTTGGACTAAACTTAAAAATAGCAATATCGTATCCTGAGAACCCACCCTCTGTGGTGCCACCTCCGTATGTCTGCTGAAAGGCTCCGGGAGAAACCCGGTAACCCGTACCAAAAGCAATACCGCCAGCATAAAAACTACCATCCGGCCCAGGCGTGGCGGTATAACCCCAGTTGTCTACTGTACTGCCAGTGAAGGTGGAAAAGATAATAGATGGATCAATTACCAAGGTAGCTTTAGGATCGTAACCACTTACTTTGAAAGTAACCACGTTGTTCTTTACAACAAATTTGCAATCTACTTCCTGGCGCTTGCCCGTTTCAGATTGGTAAGTATATGGATACAGTTCTTTTACTTCGCCAACCGACGTAGATATGATAAGTTCCTTATCTTTTATGGCAACTTCGGGTCCGTCATATTGCATGGCAATAAAATCTGGATTGCCTCCGGGCTTTACAATAAAATCATATTTCAGTTTTCCATTGTCGCTGTAGTAGCGGATGTCGATATTGGGATAAATATTGTTATAGGTGATGGCCGTGTGAATATTGCAGTCACTCGCCCATTTGCTTGGATCGTTGCCCATGTAATAGTTGTTATGAGTGGGCAGTTTTTTATCTGGCTCCGGAACTACGTTTGCTGAAGCTCCGAGAAATTTTACCTTGTAGGCAAAGGAATGTATCGTAGCATTATTGTCGGAGGTAGCGGTTCTAGTCTCTGCATTTTTATTCTCTTCGGCTCCATGGCCATGGATGGTAGCAGAAAAACGCTGAATGTCTTCAGGCTTGTGCAACACTACGGTGAACCCTTTATCCTCGAGGAAAAAAGCACCTGTTTTAAAATCACCTTTATATTGAATGTTGGAGTGCCA
>JBKJKD010000046.1:0-10662 GCA_046597635.1 Ferruginibacter sp.
GCGATAGCACCCAGTAATGCAAGGAACAGGATGGCTGAACCATAAAGAAAGTACTCCATATTTTTCACTGGTACGAACAGCACTACTAATAAAGGCAAAACACCACCCACTGTAAAAGCTGAACCTGATGCCAAAGCAGCTTGCACAGGCCTTGCCTGGCTCACTTCATTAATACCCAACTCATCCCTGATGTGCGCACCCAATGCATCATGCGCCGTCAATTCTTTGGCTACCAGTGAAGCAGTAGCTTTCGACAATCCCCGTTGCTCATAAATATGTGCCAACATCTGCAGTTCCTCTTCGGGCATTTCTTCCAACTCCAGTTTTTCCCTGATGATATCTGCTTTCTCTACATCTGTCTGAGAACTCACAGAAACATACTCCCCGGCTGCCATTGACAATGCACCTGCTACAAGCCCTGCAACGGTTGCCAGCAAAATAGGCGCCCGGGCGCTGCTAGCCGCCGCTACCCCAATGGCAATACTTGCTATTGATAAAATTCCGTCATTGGCCCCCAACACTGCTGCCCTCAGCCAATTGCTTCTTTGTATATAGTGAGGATCTAAATAGCTATCCATTGTATTTGTCATAAGTAAATTTTTGGGAGATGAAGCAATAGAAAAACTTGTCAGTCACCCCTTTTGGTTTTTGTTGACTTAGCTGGAAAGTTAGCGCTAAATCACGTATGAAAAAATGATTCTGCACAGCTATTCTACCCTTAGCAAGGTTGCCCGGTTAGCTATTAGGGATGGCCACAGTTCTATAAATGCTGATCGAGTAATATGATATTACCATCTGGGTCAGTGAGCATCAAACTGGCAGGCCCACTCGTTTTAATATCTGCCTCAGTATCCAATTTTACCAGTTTACTTTTTAGATGTTCCTGAATTTTTCGAACATCATCATAACCCTCCACAGGCTGGGCATCGTAGTCCCAGCCTGGGTTAAATGTGAGAATGTTGTTGGGAAACATGCCTTGAAAAAGACCGATCAGTGCATACTCATTTTTCATGATGAGGTAGTTTTGCTGCATGCTTCCGGCGAAAGCAGTAAACCCCAGATTTTCGTAAAAGAGTCTGGAAGTGGCGAGATCTTTTACATTTAGACTGATAGAAAATGCACCAAGTTTCATGGCATTTTTGTTTTGGTTAAAATTATTGGTCGTGTATCCGTCGTGGCTACCAAAGGTTGCTGCGTTCATAGCCCATAAGGATACTTTCATAAAACCTACGCCTGCTATTAGCGCAAGCAATTTTTTCATCCAGGATCTTCTATTTTGATTCAAAATAATATTGTTTGTAAGTAATGAAAAGAGAACAGCGCTCTAACCCCGACAAAATAAGAATTATAAAAATGGCAAACAAGGTTCTATCATTTCAGCTAGAACTCCTGAAAAATTTGTACACATTCATGAACAGGAGACAGTTCAAACATTTCTGATAATTAAAAAGTATTGCTACGCCATGCCCTTCGCAAAAAAGCCTTTGCTCCAACTACTGTCTAAGTTTTGGAGCAAAGGCCTATATATTTGAATGACGGTGCTTACCAGATCTTAACCCTCAAACTATCGGCACGATACATTTTATCACTTGGTTTAATATTGAAAGCAGTATAGAATTCATCTACACTTACAAAAGGGCCGTTTACCCTGTACTTACCCGGACTGTGCACGTCTGTCAATAGTCGGTTTCTCTGGGTTTCTTCTCTATCATGACCCAGCCAGCCCAGTGCATATCCCATAAAATAACGCTGCATGGGTGTATAGCCGCTGATGGTTTTTTGCTCCTTGAACTGTGCTGTTTTTTTAAATGCTTCCATACCCAGCAAGATGCCCCCAAGGTCTGCAATATTTTCACCGAGGGTAGCCTTGCCATTTATTTTGTACCCTTTAATAGGTTCGTATTCCCCAAACTGTTTTACCATTACATCGGCTCTTTTTGTAAACGCATCTTCATCAGCTTTGGTCCACCAGCTTTTCAAATTCCCCTGATCGTCGTACTGTCTTCCGTAATCATCAAAGCCATGTGTTATTTCGTGACCAATGGTGCTTGCACCACCATAACCATACACGGTTGCATCATCCAATTCTTCATCACGGTAACCCGGCACAGTAAAAATGCCGGCAGGCAATACTATTTCGTTGTTGCTGGGGTTATAGTAAGCATTGTAAGTTTGCGGGTATATATTCCATTCGTCACGGTTCACGGGCTTGCCCAGTTTACTGTATTCATAATTGTGCCACCACAAGCGGGCGTTCATATAATTCTCAGCAAGGCTTTTCCGCCCTATTTCCATGGCCGAAAAGTCTTTCCATTTTTCAGGATAGCCAATTTTGCTTTTGATGGCAGCTAGTTTTACGTAAGCCTTTTGCTTGGTGCTATCTCCCATCCAGTCTAACTTACCAATGCGACCTTTGAGGGCTGTACGAATATTTTCCACCATCACGGTATACCGGCTCTTTGCTGTTTCATTAAAAAATTCTTTTACGTACAGTTGTCCCAGCATTTCTCCCATGGCGCCTTCTTCCATTTCGATAGCTCTCTTCCAGCGGGGTTTTTGTGTTTTGGCACCCGTCAATAATTTTACAAAATTAAATGTGCGCTTATCATAGGCCTCGGGCAGTACCCCGGCCAAATCTGCCAGTAAATTAAATTTCACATAATGCTTCAGGTCGGCCAGTGGCGTTGTTGTCAACACTTGGTTCAACGTCTTAAAAAATTCAGGCTGGCCCACAATTACAGAGTCAATGTTCTTTACCTCCATATTTTTAAGATAACTAGCCCAATCAATATTGGGAGCCATTTTGCCCAAATCAGCAATAGCCATTTTATTGTAATTGCGGTATGGGTCCCGCAGCTCTTCTATTTTGCGGGAAGCCGCTGCGAGCTTGGTTTCCATGGCCAGTATATTTTTTGCCGCAGCCTTTGCCACGGTGCTGTCTTCTCCAGCCATCGTCAGTAAATCGGTTATAACTGCCACATACTCTTTGCGAATGTTAACCGTAGCAGAGTCCGTTTTAAAATAATATTCCCGCTCGGGTAATGCAAGGCCACCTTGCCACAGGCTGTAGGCCATTTCATCACTTTTCTTATCATCCTGGTTTACATAACCGCCAAAAAAACTGTTAGACCCGATTTTTTTAAAGTCGGTGGTTGTTTGCAAGAGGCCGGGCAGATCTGTAACTGCATTTAGTTTATCCAACAGCGGTTGAATGGGTTTTAAACCATTGGCCTCTATCTGTGCACTGTCCATAGCAGTACTCCAAAAGTCACCGATCTTTTGATCGTTGCTACCCTTAGCGCTATTGGACGCTGCAGCTTTCTCAGAAATTTCACGCAGGCGTTTCAGATTTTCTTCTATTACTAAATTACCTACTCCCCAGCCAGACTGGTCATCGGGTATCGGGTTGTTGTTGATCCATTTCCCATTAGCAAATGCAAAAAAATCTTCAGAGGGTTTGATCGTACTGTCCACATTGGCTGCCAGCACATCAGGTTTAGGTTCTGCTGCATTTTTTTGATTGCAGGCCACTACACAGCAAGCAAAAGGAATAACGAAAAAGATTTTTTTCATATAGATTGTTTATTTTCTAAATATAGTTTATTTACAATTTCATCCATCTAATTGTGATGTATGAAATGGATAGGCTTGCTTTTTTTAAAAGGGAATTGATTTGAAAAAGCCTGATAGCTTATTAATTTTACCCGCTATCTTTAAAGAACTAAAAAACTGCAGATGGCCGCCTTTTCTGTAAAAATCCTGGAATCGAGTTATATCAACCACGACGTAAAGCGGTTTATCATAGAAAAGCCAGAGGGATATCATTTCGTTCCCGGCCAGGGTGCAGAGCTTTCTATCAATATGCCCGAGTGGAAAGACCAGTGGCGGCCTTTTACGTTCACCTCTCTAAACAAATGGCCCTACCTGGAATTTCTTGCAAAGATTTACAACGAAAGAAACGGTGTAACCAAACAGTTGGGAAAAACCAACGCCGGAGCAGCATTACTTTTACAAAACCCCTTTGGCAGCATTCGCTATACCTCGCCGGGTACTTTCATTGCAGCCGGTACAGGCATCACGCCTTTCCTGTCCATTTTTAGAGATTTGCATGATAAAAAGAAATTGAGTGGCAACACGCTGATCCTCTCTAACAAATCTTCTGAAGACATTATTTATCCCGAAGTACTCATAAAACTACTTGGCTATAATTTCATTAATATTTTTACCAGGGAAGGGGTGATTGGTTTTACGGACAGACGCATAGACCGCAGGTACCTTGTAGAAAATATCCGGGATTTTAGTGGTCATTTTTATATTTGCGGTCCACAAATTTTTGTGAGCGACATCAGCAATCACCTGCTTAGCCTCGGCGCTACCGCCGATACCCTAACCTTTGAACAATGAAGCTTAAAACTTGCAAACTGCTACAGCAAGGGGTTTAACAGCAGCATCGCATTGTAAATAGCCTGGTGTGCAATGGTAGCATGATCTTCTGCCGGCAAATAATCAAAGTAAACTTTTACCGCTTTGCTTTTTGTACCCTTAATTTTTTCTGCCAATAAATTTGCATCCACCTCCATTACCCGTGGATTCTTTCCCGGCGTAAGCCCTTCTTTGCCCACACCGATATACACACTTGTTTTGCCTGAAAAGTTTTGCTGCAGCAACGTTGATGGTTGCTTAAGCAAAGAACCATCATCCCACCATAGACTAGGACTGATGATGATGTATTGGGTAAAGAGTGTTGGATGTTTTAATAAAATTTCTGTTGCAAGCAAACCTCCCAGTGACTGGCCAATGATGGTTTTAGAAGTAGTAGTTTTAAACTTAGCTTCTATGTATGGTTGCAATTCCTTTTCAATAAAAGCGATAAAGTTGGCAGACTTACCCGAGGTAGGATAGGCGCTTTTATCTGTTTCAATATTGGTAGCAAAAGTAAAATCTCTCCGCCTGTCTACCGTTGCAATACCAACAAGTATGGTCTTTGGCACACGGTTGATCCATTCAAATTGATTGAACTGGAAGAGGCCTGCCACATGAATGAAGTCTTCATCCCTTGATCCATCAAGCAGGTAAGTAACCGCATAGCGGATGGTATCATCGTAACCTTCGGGAAGATAAACATTAAGTACTCGATTTTCACCTAGAATGGCTGATCGTATTTCGTGGATCTCGCCCAAAACAAAGGGACGGGGAGCTTTAGTTATTTTGGTAACTGGCGCCTGTGCGGAACTGCCAAAGCTATAAAAGCTCAAGAGGATGAATATCAATAAAAATTGTTTCATACTAATTACATTAGGATAGATGATGAAGGTACAACATCCCCGTTCAGTTGTTTGCTACCGGTTTAGTCAGCTATTCAACCTTTGCGCTTGCATCTGCCGATTATAAAAACTATTTTAATGAAATATTACTTACATAATATTTTACCAAACGCCATTTTATGAAACATTTCTTAGTGATCTTACTCTTAGCAGCCGCTGTAGCCTTACTTTCCATGGCCGCCAACGAGCGGAAAATAAATCTTGCGCCTGCCCTGCAATCTATCGGCGAATTATCTATGGCTCAAATACATTCACTGGACTCATTTTTGAAGACTTATCCTGGTTATTTTTATGACAGTGGCTACGAAGTGCGTCAACAGAAATACAAAGAGCTGGCTTATTATTTTAAAAGAGCCACCGGTTTTATTATTTATTTCGAGCCGGAAAATTATTACAACAAACTCATTGCACCTTTTCAATTTCAACAAAATGAAGGTAGAGGAATTCTTTCGGTAGTGCCAGACAACTGGCTTTTTACGGGCCCTATCGGCAATGAGCACGATACCAGCCTGGTAAAGTTTTACAATCGTCAGGATTCATTAGACCAGGCAGACTTTATAAAAAAGGTAGCTAACAATTACAGAAAAACACTGGAGGGAGGTAATTTCCCCGCACATTTTAGCAGTCTCAACGAGTCTGAACTTTTTGATGCATTGCGCATAGAGATATTCCGGATAAGCAGCGTTGATCTTGCCAATGCAGACTTTATTATAGAAGAAGCCGGCTTACCCTCTTTAAATGGCTCGCTTCACAGTTGGTTGATGTTTACCAACGAATTGGTGCGAGCCCTGCCGGGTAGTAAAAAAGATCTCCAGCAAGCCTGGCAATCCATGCAGGCAAGCACAAAGCAATTCCTTATTGCAAACAAGGACTTCAACAAATTTGACCGGATGTTTTTTACACAGAAACACCTGATTCCTCTTTCTACTTACCTAAACGAATTGCAGGTGGCCATGAAAGTACCGTTTTTAAAAAAGGAGTCGGCGCTACGAAGCGATGCCCTGCACCTATATGATAAAAATATTTTTTTGGCTGATTATTTTGCCCCCAATGAACAAGCTAATTACACCGCAGCAAGGGCAACGCTGGGTGAGTTGTTGTTTTTTGATCCTGTACTCTCTGGCAATAACCAACGTGCCTGTGCAAGCTGCCATAAACCTTCGATGGCTTTTACCGATGGCAAAATAAAAAGTGTAGGTTTTGATTTTGAAGAAGTGCTGAGCCGCAATTCTCCTACTGTTATCAACTCGGGCTTTCAAAAAAAATTGTTTTGGGACCAACGGGCAGCATCGCTGGAAGATCAGCTTGATTCAGTGGTAAACAATGCGCATGAATTGAATGGCTCCTTCAGTAACCTTATTGAAAAGTTATCTGCCAGCCCGGAGTATGTTTCGCTTTTTAAAAAAGCTTACCCACATACCGTACAAGCTGGCATAAGCCGGGCCGATATTAAGAATGCTATTGGCGCATATGAAAGAACAGTTACGGGTATGAATAGCCGATTTGATGCCTACATGCAGGGTGATGCCAGTAAATTGAGTACCGAAGAAGTAAACGGCTTTAATGTCTACATGGGCAAGGCCCGCTGCGGCAATTGTCATTTTGCTCCGCTGTTTAATGGTGCCTTGCCCCCTTTTTATAACCGTACCGATCACAAGTCGCTCGGTGTACCGCTAAGAGACACTATGCTTGTATATGAACTGGATCCCGACTTGGGTGTGTACAAACCTGATAATAATATTTTCTCAAGCTTCTCGTTTAAAACGCCCACGCTGCGAAATGCCGGGCTCACAGCACCTTACATGCACAATGGCGTTTACCAAACTTTAGAACAGGTAGTGAACTTTTATGACCATGCCGGCGGAGAAAAATTCCTCAAGGATTTCAGCAAAGGTAAACCTCGCCCCCTGTTTACTTTGATACCGCTGGAACTCAAACTAACAGAGATTGAAAAAAGAGACCTGGTGGCTTTTATCAAATCACTAACGGACACGAGTGCTTCTAAAACACCCCAACGCCTGCCAATATTAAAAGGCAAATATGCCAAACTAAATAAACGGGTTATAGGTGGTGAATATTAACGATGTTATCGCTTTGGTCGATGCCTAAATTCAAAATGAAAGACATTAATGTACCGCTTAATTTTTACTCATACACAGGGTAGGGATTTCCACGGTGGCAGGTATTGCAACCAACTACCTGCATATATTCAGGCCTGATAGTGCTGTCATAAAAATATTTTATGTTGATATCCCTGGTAAGTTGAATCATCTTCCTGGCTTCTTCTTTCATGGGATTGTCCAAAGCATAATCAAGATCGTTGGATGCCGGCGCAAGGGTAAACAGCGGCTTTTTTGCAGGCACATGGCAAAAATCGCAGGACACTTTTAAAGTCCGGGTAAAAGCATTCATAATGCTGTCCATTTGCTTTTCAGAAATATCCTTCGGAAGAATTTTTAGGTTCTTATAGCGGTCGTTGCTATACATGGCAGCCGACATGACCATTACAGCAATTGCCAACAGTACCATAAGGCCAATTGTTTTTTGATGTTGAGCCATGGCTGTAGATTTAAATTAAAAAAGGAAATTTCTTCGCAACTTGAAGATACTCAGAAATAAATTATGAGCACCTCAATATGGAATGGATAGCTGGTATCAACGTTTAATCATCCAGTTTTTCAACAGCCATTTTTATATCCCTGATATTTTTTTGCACAGCGATTGCACCAAAGAGCGCCAACAGAAAAGAGAAAGCATAAAAGCCTTTTTCACTGGGCAGCATGTCGGCATTCCACAAACCAATGATGAGTAGTATGATTGCAAGAATAGTTGCAAACCAGCAAAGGCCATAATAAATTTCTGTAACGGGCAATTTCTCTAACCGGTCTCGTACTGTTTTTTGTACTGATATCACAGCGAAGAGCCCAAACATCAGTACGGTAAAATAATATCCCTTTTCATTCAATAAAAGATCGGAGCGCCAAAGGCCAATTAAAAAGCCGATCATGCCGGCGCCGAGGGCTACCCAGGAAGCTGCTACAAATGCGTTGGAAGGTTTTAGTGCGTTCATTATTGTTGGTTTTGTTTGCACTAAAATAATTGCGTAGTCGTTAAAGAATTTGTAATGCAGCAGCTAAAGATGTTAAGGTTGATTTTTTACACGTAAAAAAATGGGTGGCTACGCCAAAGAACGTATGCATAGAAGGTTCAAAATGACTTGCACTTAAATAGGTTGTCCCTTTTAGATTTATACTGTGGCTTTGTAGATCTTTCGAAATAGCAGGAAGATTGATAAGCTTTTCGCTGCAAAACAGTTCAGCAAAGCGGCTGATTAAAACTGTTGATCCATTTCTCTCAAGGATTGTTATTTATCATGTTAACGTCTTCCCGACAATTAGTTAAATAGGATACCACTGCGCAGATAGTTTTCTACCTCGCCCACTCCTTAGACTTGTCAATGATAATAGTATCTCCCACTTTTAGCAGTATTGTATCCCCTAGTCCATCTACAATAGAAGAAGACTTTGTGATGGTATCCAGGTTAATCGTAATAATATTCGCTTTATTATCTGTTGTTTCCGCTACCGTTTCATCATTTGTTTTAAGTAAAAAATATGTCATTACAGAAGCCACTACAATGACGTTTACTATCAAAGATCCTGAGTTTTCTTTGTCAGGTTTATCAAAGATTATCTAGAATAGTCCTCGAAGTATCCAAATTACTCCACCTAATAAGGCGAGAAAAGCAATTAAGTGATGAAGTCCAGGTCCATGGATATACTCATGCCCCCAAATTTCGTATGTGAACAGTATTAGCGCAAAAGCAATAGCGTAATAAATAGCAGCTCTTGCAAGTCCCTTTGAGAATGGTGTAGTCACAATTTTCTTGTTACGCTGAAATAAGTTGAGCATTTTTACTTTATGACTTGATGATGTATCCCATTCAAAATGATTAAAATACTGATGTGTTGTTCAGCTAAAAAAATCTAATAGAGCTAAAAGGATCTGCCTGGTTTAGGACTCCATAAAAATTCTATAACTAGTAACCGTTTTTTGGCTGCCATTTTTTATGACATGATTTTATAGATGAGATAAATTACAAAAGCTAAAACTAATACTTGGTTTATCAGGATGTCATAGCGACTTTTTGGGAGTTTATGGGCGGGGTATTCTATGCTCCATTTGCCTGTTTTAGCAAATTCAGATAGCATAGCAGGGGTAACTGAAATATGCTTCACTCTTTCATCTAGTGATTTAAAGAAGGTTCTACCTACACTATTCCAACTTCCTTCTTCGCCACAATGAAAATACCATATACAAGATGAAATATCCACCTTGTATTTTCTCCCGAATTCCATAATCAGTTCATCAAAGTCATCTCCATCAACACCTAAATCTATAGTAATGTCACAATGTTCAGATACGTGGTCTGTTCCAGTTTTGTCTTCCAGGAATTTTATTATTTCAGAAATTTCAACCATAAGTGTGATTCGTTATTTACGACCAATTTTTGTATTGACGCTGATGTAAGCCAACAAAAATTAAAAACGTTTTTTGTACGGATCTCTTGTTATTCCATTACCAAAAAACACGCTACACAAATTCAGGAGCGCTCATAACTAAAACTGAAACCTGCTACTACCCTCCTGCACATTTCCGCTTATATAAAAGATCCCCAATGATATGCCGCACAAGTGAGTGACCCCGAGATCCGTCGCTAACACTCCTCGTCGGGGCAGAGCACAACGATGCCGCCATGAAAAACAAATGCCCGTCCCAAAAAAATCAGGATGGCAACATATCACTTCAACCGCTCCTTAAAATCCAGTCCGTTATTTCTCAACGTGTCCAACGCCACATCATAGCCCGCATCTGCATGTCGGATAACACCCATGCCGGGATCATTTCTTAATACACGTGCAATTCTTTGGGCTGCATCATCGGTACCATCAGCTACTATCACCATACCTGCGTGTATGCTGTAGCCCATGCCTACGCCGCCGCCGTGGTGCAGGCTTACCCAACTGGCGCCACCTGCAGTGTTCACCAATGCATTCAAGATCGGCCAGTCGGCCACGGCATCGCTGCCATCCAGCATAGCTTCGGTTTCCCGGTTGGGGCTGGCTACACTGCCGGTGTCCAAATGATCTCTGCCAATTACGATGGGCGCTCTTACTTTGCCGGTGCGCACGAGTTCGTTAAAAGCAAGGCCGGCTTTTTCTCTTTCGCCCTGGCCTAGCCAGCAAATGCGTGCCGGCAATCCCTGGAAAACAATTTTTTCCTGCGCCATTTTCATCCAGCGCAGCATGCCGGTGTTTTGGGGAAACATGTTTTGTAT
>JBKJKD010000069.1:0-3525 GCA_046597635.1 Ferruginibacter sp.
GAGTAGAGATGAACTACATTGAAAAACTCGGTCGCCTGGCAGAAGTAAATGGAGAGAAAGATATTTACAACGACCTCTATGTACGGTTGCTCATTGACAGTACTGATGCCATCAAAGATTTTAATAAAGCTCCGGCCTGGCTCAAAAAACTCTTGCATGCTTATGCGGATGGGGTTAATTACTGGGTCTATAAAAATCCTGGCACAAAGCCGGCGTTGCTCACCCGATTTCAACCATGGTATCCCTTGCTGTGGACCGATGGTAGCATTGGTGCTATCAGTACCGGGGGCATCAGCGAATCAGAAGTAAAAAGTTTTTACAGCGGCAGCAACGATGCGTCTGTATACAACCCCAAAAAATTTGAAGAGATCAGCACCGGTTCCAATGGCTTTGCGATTGCCCCCTCCAAAACAGCCAGCGGAAAAGCCATCCTCTACATCAACCCACACGTAACATTTTACTTTAGACCAGAAGTGCACATGGTGAGCGAAGAAGGACTCAATGCCTACGGTGCCGTAACCTGGGGGCAATTTTTTATTTACCAGGGCTTTAATGAGCATTGCGGATGGATGCATACGAGCAATAACGTGGATGTGGCAGATATGTACATCGAAAAAATAAAGCCTGCAAAACAAGGCTGGGTGTACGAATACAACCAGCAGGTCAAAAAAGTAACCACTAAAAAAATCAACATCCGTTTTAAAAAGGATGGCAAAGTAACCGGTAAAAATATTAATGCCATGTACACCCAGCATGGCCCGGTAATGGCCAAAAGAAACGGGCAATACCTAAGCGTGCAATCGAGCAACAGGATGATGAATGGCTTGATACAAAGCTGGCAACGCACCAAAGCCAAAGGCCTGGAGGACTACACCAAAACAATGGAATTAAAAGGTAATACCAGCAACAGTACCGTGTTTGCAGACAGCAAAGGAAACATTGCCTATTGGCATGGCAATTACATACCCATTCGGGATGCAAAATACAACTGGAGCCAACCGGTAGATGGCAGCACGCCCCAAACGGACTGGAAAGGATTACATGAGGTAAAAGATATTGTACAGTCAATAAACCCTGCTACGGGATGGATTCAAAACTGTAACTCCACACCCTATTCTGTAAGTGGCAGCAGCAGCCCGCTTAAGAAAAATTATCCTAACTACATGGCACCTGATGGCGAAAACTTTAGAGGCATCAATGCCGCCCGGGTTTTGACGAATGAAAATAAATTCAATATTGATAAAACAATTGCTGCAGGTTACGATACCTACCTGGCAGCTTTTGAAGTTTTGGTACCGGCTTTAGTAACTGCCTTCGAAAAAAATAATACAGCGCCTAATAGTGCGTATGGTTTGTTGGCAGAACCTATTGCGGTACTCAAAAAATGGGATTACCGTGCGAGTGAAAATTCGGTGGCCACCACGCTGGCAGTAGAGTGGGCGCAGTTGCTAAATCCTGACATCAGGAAAGTGTACATTGATGAAGAAGAGCCAGACCAGGTAACTTTTACCAAAAAATTTGCTGCTGCCGCCAAGGCAGAAACACTGTTAGCTCCGCTGGAAAAAGTGATCAACGATCTTCAAAAGAAATATGGAAGCTGGCAGGTACCCTGGGGAAGCATTAACCGTTACCAGCGCATCAGCAATGACATCGATCAAAAATATGACGATGCAAAAGAAAGCTTTCCCGTTCCGTTTGCGTCTGCGTTATGGGGCATGTTGCCTTCGTATAACAGTCGCTATTTTGCGGGTACGCAAAAACGTTATGGGGTAAGCGGAAACAGCTTTGTATGCGCTGTAGAATTTGGCGACAAGGTAAAAGCCAAATCCTTACTGGCCGGTGGCAACAGCGGCAACCCACAATCCAAACATTTTAAAGACCAGCTATTGATGTACACCCAAGGGCAATTCAAAGACGTGTTGTTTTACAAAGAAGATGTGATGAAGCATAAAGAAAAAGAATATCACCCAGGGGAATAAAAATTATGAAAAGAATATTTGCATGCTCTATTGCCTTGTTACTTATTAAGAGTGCGGTGGCTCAATTCGACGTAATCATCCGCAACGGAAAAATTATAGACGGCACCGGCAACAGCTGGTATCGTGCAGACATCGCCGTTAAAGACGGGAAAATAATTTCCATTGGAAAAAATATTTCAGGTTCAGCCACCAAAACGATAGATGCTTCCGGGCTAATAGTGGCACCGGGTTTTATTGATGTGCATACACACATTGAGGGTGATGAATTGGCAACACCCACAGCAGATAATTTTATTTATGATGGTGTAACCACTGTTATTGCCGGCAACTGCGGCGCCTCCAACCTTGATATAGGCAAATACCTTGGCTGGATAGACTCACTACAATTGTCCATAAATGTAGCCAGCTTGATTGGCCACAACGATGTGCGCAAAGCGGTGATGGGGCGGGCAAACCGGGATGCAACTGCAGCGGAATTATCGCAGATGGAAGCCTTGGTGGAAACAGCCATGAAGGAGGGCGCCGTAGGATTGTCTACCGGTTTAATATATATCCCCGGCACTTATACAAGGACCCCTGAAATAATTAGCCTGGCAAAAGTGGCAGCAAAATACAAGGGCGTATATGCAAGCCACATGCGAGATGAAGCAGACAGCGTAACGCAAGCCATTGACGAAGCGCTCGCTATTGCAAGGGGTGCAAATATTCCGGTGGAGATCTCACATTTTAAAGTGAGTGGACAACAGAACTGGGGTAGAAGCAACCAGACGCTCGCCATGATTGTTGCAGCAAGAAAAGAAGGATTGGATGTAACCATCGATCAATATCCTTACACCGCAAGCAGCACTTCCTTGAGCACATTGCTGCCCGATGAAATACTGGCTGATGGGCAGGATTCTATTGTAGCAAGACTCAGCCGGGTCGACGTCCAAAAAGATGTGACAGCCTACATCACTAAAAAATTAAAGAACAGAAAACTGAAACACCTTAGCTATGCAGTGGTTGCCTATTACAAGCCAGATACCAGTTTAAACGGAAAAAGTATTGAAGCCATCAATTTACTCAAAGGAAGAAAACATAACATTAAGGAAGAAGCAAAAACAGTTATGGAAATGATGATACAAGGTGGAGCCAGCATGGTTTTTCACGGCATGAGCGAGCAGGATGTAAAGCAAATAATGCAGTACCCGTTTAATATGTTTGCCAGCGATGCAAGCATACGGGCTTTTGGTGTAGGTGCACCACATCCCCGTGGCTATGGTACCAATGCGAGAGTGCTGGGAAAATATGTAAGAGAAGAAAAAGTAATTTCTCTGGAAGAAGCCGTTAGAAGAATGACCTCTCTACCTGCGCAGAAATTTCAACTTAAAAATATTGGTCAATTAAAAGAAGGTATGAATGCAGACATCGTAATTTTTGATGAAGCAACCGTAAGCGATCGATCAACCTTTGATGCTCCTCACCAATATTCTGCGGGCTTCCAATATGTATTGGTAAACGGCAGCCAGGTATTAGACAATGGAAAACATACGGGGGTCAGGAGTGG
>JBKJKD010000061.1:0-4086 GCA_046597635.1 Ferruginibacter sp.
ACTTTTGATTGCACCATAAGTACTGCCCCACCCTATGATCAACATCTTACCTTTTTCTTCACCGCTATCCAGTTTTTGCTTTGGAATAAACTGTGCGATCTTATCAACTTTTTCTTGTCTTATTTTCACCATCAACTGGTGGTTGTCAGAATCGTAACTGATGTTACCTGTTATGTTTTGTTTCTCAAGCCCACCAATACGGTGCTCTAAGGCAGGTGTGCCAGGAAGCACCCAAGGTCTAACCAGTTTCTCATCCCGTAGGTAAGGCTGAAATTTATCTTCGCCATGCCCCAATTCTGTTTTAAAACTAACCTCTATTGCGGGCAAATCTGCTGCTGCAGGAAACTTCCAGGGCTCGGCTCCATTGGCAATGTAGCCGTCACTTAATAAAATAACAGGCGTCATGTGTTGTATAGCAATCCGTACTGCTTCGTAAGCAGCTTCAAAACAGTCGCTGGGCGTACTTGCAGATACAATCGGCATTGGGCACTCTCCATTGCGGCCATAATAAGCCTGCATTAAATCACTTTGCTCCGTTTTGGTAGGCAAACCCGTACTAGGCCCACCTCTTTGTATATTGCATATCACCAAGGGTATCTCTAACATTACTGCAAGGCCCATGGCCTCTGCCTTCAAGGCCATACCGGGACCGCTGGTGGTGGTAAGGCCCAAAGAACCACCATAACTGGCACCAATAGCCGAAGTAATGGCAGCAATTTCATCTTCCGCCTGGAATGTCTTTACACCAAAAGATTTGTACTTACTTAATTCGTGCAAAATATCTGATGCCGGCGTGATGGGGTAAGAGCCAAGGAACAAAGGCACACCGCTTTTTTGCGAAGCCGCTATGAGGCCATAAGACAAAGCCTGGTTACCCATAATGGAGCGGTAAGTACCAGTATCCATTTTTGCTTTCTCAACGGTGTATCTATGGGTAAAGGTTTCGGTGGTATCACCAAAATTATAACCGCTCCTCAGCGCCTTTACATTACTTTCCAATATCTCTGGCTTCTTGCCAAATTTCTCTGTAAGAAAACTAATGGTATTGTCCAGGCTACGGTTGTACATCCAGTACAAAAAGCCCAACACAAACATATTCTTTGCACGATCTTTTTCTTTTGTACCCATGCTGATGTCCTTCAAAGCCTCACGGGTCATTTTCGTAACATCCATTTTTATGAGCTCGTAGCCTTCCAGGCTGTTATCTTCCAGTGGATTTACACCATCCGGGTAATTGGCCAGGCGGAGATTACGGGTATCAAAACCATCCGTGTTGGCAATAATTCTTCCCCCTTTTTTAAGCCCCTTTAAATTCACTTTTAATGCCGCAGCATTCATGGCCACCAACACATCACACTCATCTCCGGGTGTAAAAATTCGATCGCTGCTAAACCTTAATTGAAAGCCACTCACCCCAGGCAGGGTTCCTATCGGGGCACGTATCTCGGCCGGAAAATCGGGGAAGGTGGCCAGGTCTAAACCCAGCATTGCAGAGTTATTGGTAAACTGGCTTCCGGTCAACTGCATCCCATCCCCACTGTCGCCGGCGAATTTTATCACAACCTCACTTAAAACTTCTTGATTTGCTTGCATAGCATTTTGATTGTTGAAGGCCACAAAGTTAGTGATAGTGTCGGGAAAAATAACGGCTAAAAATGCTTCATTTTCTTGCTTTAAGCGGCGCTCCCAAAACTGATTATTACCGGCTACATTTTCGGTTATTCAGCTTTCGAATCTCCCAAATAATCTATTGGACATGGCTTGTGTGAATCATTCTCCCTCAAAATAAAAGCAGCCTTTAAAAAATCTGACCTAATTCTATTAGGTTTGCGCCAAACTTATTTTTAAATGTTAGATCTTATCGAATTTCTGGAACCAGTACCTGTGCATGAACTAAATGATGATGAAGGATACACAGATGGGCAACTTGCCAAGCATATTGAAATTTTTACAGAAGAACTACCCGATATTGACCATGCAGATATTGTATTGCTAGGCATTACGGAGTGCAGGGGAAATGGCTATTTTGAAACAGATAACAATGCCGCAAATATTATACGCAAACATTTGTACCGCCTCCATTACTGGCACACAGATGTACGCATTGCAGACATGGGTAATGTAAAAAAAGGAGCATCTATAAAAGATAGCTACGCTGCCATCAAAACCATTCTTACCGAATTACTTCGACTAAATAAAACGGTGCTGCTGCTAGGTGGCTCCCATGATGTTACGCTGGCACAATATTACGCCTACATAGAATTGGGCATGCAGGTAGAAGCAACCTGCATAGATGCTACAATAGACCTGCGTGGCGAAAGCCCCATCAGAAGTGAGAATTTTTTAATGGAAATGCTTACCGGCGAACCCAACATGGTGAGGCATTTTAATCACATTGCATTTCAAAGCTATTTTGTGCATCCACGCATGCTGGAGACCATGGATAAATTGCGTTTTGATTGTTACCGTGTAGGTACCGTCACAGAAAACATAGATGAAATGGAACCGGTTTTAAGAAACAGCCACCTGCTTAGCTTTGATGTAAATGCCATTAAACACAGCGACTCGCCGGCTAATAAAACCTGCCCCAATGGCCTTACGGGAATAGAAGCGTGCATGCTTACCCGTTTTGCCGGGCTCAGCAGTGGCCTAAGCAGCTTTGGCATTTACGGCTACCGCCCGCAAGACGATGTGGATGAACTAACGGCTAAACAAATTTCTCAGATGATCTGGTATTTCATTGATGGTAAAAATCGTTGTAAGCAAGAATCAGACATGAATGAAAGAAATAATTTTAATGAATATCATACCGCTTTTACAGAAGTAGAAACAGTGTTTTTGCAAAGCAAAAAAACCAACCGCTGGTGGATGCAAATGCCTGACAAAACATTTATTGCCTGTAGCTACAACGACTATGTGAAGGCCAGCAACAATGAAATTCCTGAAAGATGGCTGAGGGTGCAGGAAAGAAATTGATTTTTTTAATTTGAGGATTTGAAGATTTGGCGATTGAAGATTTCTAAATTATTCAACTAGTCACCCAATCGATTAATCCACTAACTAACTAATCAACTGATTGACTAATCCACGAATTAACTGATCAACTGATTCACAAATCCACTAATTAACTGATCAACTAATAAACTGATTACCCAGCAAATAAAATAATGTAGAGTGAAAAATAATTTTCGAAATGCTTATCTTCTCATTTGTACTTTTTCTTTACTCATAGCCGTTTCATCTTGCTCTGCCAACAGGCAAATAGCAAGGCAAGCAAATAACATCATCTTAAAAGACAGTGCCGTTCTCCAGGGTCATATCGGCATCAGTATTTTTGAACCTGCCACTGGTAAATATTGGTACGAACACGATGCAGAAAAATATTTTATTCCCGCAAGCAATACCAAGCTTTTTACCTTGTATGCCGGCATGAAATATTTGGGAGATAGTTTGGTAGGATTAAAATACCTTGAAACCCCCGACACCATTTTTTTTGAAGGAACAGGAGACCCCACCTTACTGCATCCTGATTTTTTGACGCAACCGGCCTTTTCTTTTTTGGCCGATAATCGTAAGCATAAAGTTTTCCGAATAAACAGTAAAGACAATTTTGAGGAACTCGGCTCGGGCTGGGCCTGGAATGATTTTGAAAGCAGCTATATGGCCGAACGAAGCGCACTGCCTGTGTTTGGAAACATCGTAACCTTTAGGCTCAACAACGGCCAACTAAAATCTACTCCGTCTTCATTTGCAGAAAATTTATACATGGCTATACCTGCCAACGGAAAGTTTTCCCTTCACAGGGAGCAGGCCAGCAACAAGTTTTCTATTTCTGCCGATAATACAATGTTTAGCACGCAGGAAATTCCTTTTAAAACCGGTCGTTCTACCACTGCACTAGAGGAGATCTCTGACAGTATTGGTGGTATAGTTACGCTACAAGTTTTACCTGCCCTTGTAAACGCAAGAAAGTTGTTTTCCCAGCCTGCAGACACTCTCTTTAAACCAATGATGCACCGTAGTGATAATTTTTTTGCTGAACAAACCCTGCTAATGGCAAGCAACTCTTTACTGGGCTACATAGAT
>JBKJKD010000292.1:0-3786 GCA_046597635.1 Ferruginibacter sp.
AACTTGGGCTGGCTGCCTGCACTTTTTGCTGGCATTCAAAAATCGAAATGTCGAGGGTCAGGAAGAAGGGACAAAAGCCGGCCTTAACGGGGTGTTGGATGAAGTGAGTAAGAAGCTGGGAAATACCCGCACTGTGTGCCGCAAGTATTATGTGCACCCGGGCATTATTAAATTATATGAAGAAAATAAATTGAAAACCTATCTGCAAGAGTTAGATCAGATAGAAAAAGACGATAACCATACCGACCTTACCGAAGAAGAAAAAGTGCTAATGTTGATCCTTCAAAAAATGGGTTAAAAAAAGGGCACTATCCAAAGTGAATAGTGCCCTAATCTTCAAAACCCAAAAACATATTTATAGAGACATCGCCGGTGACATTGAAACTGATTGTTTAAAAATATGGTCTGTTATTCTTTGATCAGTCTCCGGGATGAATTGAAACGGGTATTAATCTACCACATTATTTAAGTCTCTGTATTTTTTGATAATATCGTGTGATGTTTTTAAACTGTTCTTTTGCTCCATGATTAACTGCCGGGTTTCTGCATCTATTTCTGCGTCAGATTCCAGTGCTTCATTGTACGCTTTTTGAGCAGCATCTTCGCCAAACTCGCAGGAGGCCAAAATTGAAGTGCGGTCCGATCCGGTAAAAGTATTTTTTACATCCATCCAGGTACGATAGATTTTTCCCGCAAAGGTAGAATCACCTGAAGGCTTACCGCCCAATGACAAAACTTTCTCGTCCAGCTGCTTTACATAGTCCCGGCTTTCAGTAGCCATTTTATTAAATATTACTTTAAGGTCTACATCAACTGATTCAGCCTGTTCGGCGGCTTTTTCATAGCCTGTGATTCTGTCGTGGTTGATCCTTACAAGATCGTTGAGTGTTTCTGATAAATTTTCGCTGTTGGTCATAGATTAATTTTATAGTTAAATGATATAAAAAAGCGTGCCATTTACATTTTGTTTAATCACGATGTAAGGAGCCGCCAAATGTGGAAACTATTTTTTGACTTTAGAGACAATCCAAAGAATAACGCCGATCACAATCGCAATGAGGATAAATGCCCACCACATGCCTGCTTTAAAAATGGTACCAATGGCATCGCAACTGGTTAGTGCTGGCAATGCAGCTAACAAGAACAGGTAATAATAATTTTTAGTCATTTTGTTTTTGATTTAGCATGAAGAAGTATTTGTTTGATGTGTTCATTCAAGAGTTGAAGGAAACATTGCAACATTGCTGTGTGAAGAAAGAAAAATGGTGCCAACATTTAATTGCCGCTATAGCTATATAAGCTGAGCCAGATTATGGTAATGGATTCAACAGTTGTTGTAAAGTGAGGTATTAATTCTACTATTATTAGAAGAGAAAAGCTACCAGCCCATCCACAACATTCCAGCCCCGCAAATGGCAATGGTAGCACCACCCAGTATGTGCATGTACTTTTCTAGTTTTTGGGTTGCTGAAAAAGCTATTCCGTAATAACCCAGCAATACCAGGGCGAGCATCGTAAACAATGTGCATGCAGTATAAACAAGAATGAGCAGGAGCATACCGCTCCAGCTACTTTGCGCAGCAGGAAAATATAACAGTGGTATCATAGGTTCGCAAGGCCCTAAAACAAAAATGAGAAACATTACCCAGGGAGTTACTTTATACCGTTCCTGCGGGGCTGCGGTTGTGCCATGCCTGTGATCGTATACATATAAACTTCCGTCGTTTTCCAAATCAAAATGTTTGTGAGATCTATTGGTACGCAGGCGATAGCATCCCCATAACATATACAGCATACCAAACGCAAGCATCAACCATCCGGCAAAGCCGCCCCTTGTATTTTCGAGCCACGAAATTTTGGAGAAAGACCAGCCGATGGCTGCCCCTCCCAGTCCCAGCAAAACAGAACTTAGCACATGGCCGATGCCACAGGTAAGCGTCCAGCCAATGGTTTTACGAACGCTCCAACCCCTTGCTTTGGACAAGGCAATAAAGGGCAGGTAATGATCCGGCCCTGTAAGTGTGTGCAGGAAGGCAATGGAAATGGCCGTAAGAATAAGCGCCTGCATTTCAACCGGCATGTTGTAATTTATTTAAGGCTTGTGTGGGTAAAATGTCGTTTATACGTAACAGGCAGTTATACAATTTCTCGGCACCGGTACCCAGTAAGCGTACAATAATACCATTGATCGGCAGGGCCGAAATGCCTGCCTGCATATTTTTTTCCAATGCTAATAGTTCCAACAACTGAGATTGAACATGCAGCATATCCACAGTTTCCTGCAAATAAATAAAACTTGCCTGGTGGGTGTACCCTTCCAGTTGACCCATTGCATGCACATTTATCAAAGCGGGCATCATTAAAAGATTTTCTTTTACCAGTAGGTTATCATTTACATATACATGGCTGATGCTTTGATATTTTGAGAAGAGAAATTGTTCTCCATTTAATTTTCTGCCGCAGGTGAGTATTTCGCCAAATACAAGCCGGCAACGGTTGCCCAGGTAAAAAAAATTGCGGCTGGTAAAAGATGATTGCTCATGCGGAACGGTAGGATGTGGCATGTAAATAAAAGAAGCGCCATCCGCAAGTTTTACCTGCAACTGTTGCGTTGCCTGTTGCTTCATATGAAAGATGCGTTGATAAGCCTGTGTGTGTAAATGCAAAGCGGCGTGTGGGCCCACGTCAATTTTAATATCATAATCATCGGTGTCCAATATCCCCGGCGAGGAGCTCATGAGCACCAGGTGCAGCGGATGTTTTTTTTTATCTTCTGTAATATTGGCCACTTTAAAAGGCGTTTCAAAATAAGCCTTCTTTAAATAAGAGCCTTCTGTTGCAGCAGCTACCTGTATATGAACAGTTGATTTCATCTAAGCAGGGTTGGTTCATCTGTATCTTCCAGCAATGCATATTTTTTTATCCATCCTATTACGTTGTCAAGTCCCTGAAGGCTCATTAAATTGGTAAACACAAATGGTTTTCCATTTCGCATTTTTCTTGCATCGCTTTCCATTACCTGCAAATCTGCTTTTACTAAAGTTGCCAGGTCTGTTTTATTAATTACCAGCAAATCACTTCTTGTAATGCCCGGTCCGCCCTTGCGTGGAATTTTATCTCCGCCGGAAACATCGATTACAAAAATGCTGATATCCGCAAGGTCGGGGCTAAACGTAGCCGATAAATTATCGCCGCCGCTTTCAATAAAAATGATTTGTACATCGGGTATCCTTGCTGCCATTTCTTCCACCGCTTCCATATTCATGCTTGCGTCTTCCCTGATAGCCGTATGCGGGCAGCCACCTGTTTCTACACCAATAATTCTATTAGCAGGAAGTAAAGAATTTTTAGTGAGAAAAGCAGCATCTTCTTTTGTGTAAATATCATTGGTGATTACTGCCATGCTGTAATCCTTGCTCATGGCCCTGCTCAGCCGTTCAATTAAAGCTGTTTTACCTGAGCCCACTGGCCCTGCGATTCCTATTTTTATATAATTTCTACTCATAATTATTTTGCTGCTGCTTATTTTTTTTACCACTAATAAAACGAATTAACTGGAATGATTTTTTGTGTTACTTCCCACTTTAATTTCTACGCATAATTTTGGCGCTGCTTATTTTTTTTGCCACTAATAATACTAATTAACACGAATTATTTTTTGGGACGTACACACTGCTAATTGCCCATTGCCCATTGCCCATTGGCCTTTCACCATTGACCATTGACCATTGACCATCCCCCCTCAGCTCATATACAACCTCGAATACAACTGCTCATGCTGCATAC
>JBKJKD010000318.1:0-4106 GCA_046597635.1 Ferruginibacter sp.
TTTATTACAAAACTTAAGGTATCCCCGCAAATTAAAAGAGAGTTAAAAGCAATTAGTCCGCACAGCTATACTGGCCTATAGGATTATTCCCTATATTTATGTCCTAACTACCCTGCAGCTCATGAAGAAAACCCTGGTCGCATTTCTGCTTTTAGCAAATGCGAGTTTTGCTCAAGTTAACCTTAATCAAGGCTTAGTTTCCTACTATCCATTTTCTGGAAATTCAAATGAAGTAACCGGTAACGGGGTAAATGGTATTGTTCAAAATGGTACCCAGTTAACAACAGACAGGTTCGGTGCGGCGAACAGTGCTTATCATTTCGATGGAATTGACGACTTTATCCAAATACCAAGCAATGCTGCTCTCAATCCATCCACTGCTTTTACCATCACTTTATTTTTTAATCCAGAACAAAGTTCTGTGCAAACACTCATTGGCAAAATTGGTTACCTGGCCGGAGTAGGCACCCAGTACCAAATTGCCATAAACTTTGCGCCGGTACCTGGCGTCTTATTTGGTGTAAACCCTCCTTCAAACGGTTGTGCAGGTGTTCCCCTCAATGGGGCTTATGTAAATACTGGCGGCTCCGTTCCTAACAATCAATGGTATTGCGTGGTGGCCAGTTACGAAAGTGGCATCATGAAGATTTATCTAAATGGTCTTCTGATACAAACGAATACAGCCTCCTTTACTGTTTTAAATGAATGCTCTAATGCCGATGTTCAAATAGGATCATGGTGGGTAGGAGACCAACAGCGCTACAAGGGAAAAATTGACGAAGTTCGTTTTTACAACAGAGCATTAAACGCCGCGGAAGCTTCCGCATTGTGCAACCTGGCACCAGCCCCGCCTCCACTGCCCGCCACCATCATCAACTCCTACACTCCGGCTTTAAGTTTAGATATCTGTCGAAATAAACTTTCCGTGGAGGATGCCTCCGCTTTTAATATTGGTGATACAGTTTTACTTATACAAATGAAAGGGGCTTCAATAGACGTCAGCAACACTTCATCATTTGGCACCATAACGAATTACAATAATGCCGGAAACTATGAATTTAATTTCGTTAAGGCTAAGATGGGCAACGTGGTAGAATTGAGAAACAATCTTCTTAGGCAATATGATCTTCCTTTAGGAAAAGTACAACTGATAAGAGTTCCGTATTATAATGCACTGACCGTTTCTAATACGCTGAGCTGTTTGCCATGGGATGGCAATAAAGGTGGTGTGCTGGTTTTTAACGCAAAAGATAGCGTCACTTTGGTTGCTGACATAGATGTAAGCGGAAAAGGTTTTATGGGGGGCAATAGTCCAAATACAGGTACAAACACTCTTTATTGCGCAAGGAATAATTACAACTATCCGCTGGGCTCTGTTGAAGCCGCTGCAAAAGGCGAAAGCATTACTTCTATTGGCAATGCGATTTTATGGGGCAAAGGTGCCCCTGCAAATGCAGGCGGAGGGGGATTGGGACATAATTCTGGTGGGGGTGGCGGTGGCAATGCTGGGAGCGGCGGCCTCGGTGGGTACCAGTTATTAACTTGTGGAAATGCTCCATTTGACAACCGGGGTGTTGGCGCTCGTGCTCTCAATTATAGCAATGTCATCAACAAAATCTTTATGGGAGGTGGTGGCGGATCGGGGCATGTAGATAATACGGGGGGGTCTCCCATGCGAGGCGGCAATGGGGGTGGTATTGTGATCATAAATGCACCAATAATTAAAGCCAATAATTATAAAATAACAGCAAATGGAGCCAACGCCCCACAGTGTACGCTGAGTGCCTTTACTGATTGCCACGATGCTAGCGGCGGAGGAGGTGGAGGCGGCGCAATTATTATCAACAGTAACAATTATGTCACACCTGTCACCTTGGAAGCAAAAGCCGGAAAAGGCGGCGACATAGTAGTTTACAATCCTTCCATAGGAGCCGATAAAATTGGACCAGGAGGCGGTGGTGGAGGCGGTGTAGTTTGGCTAAATAATTCTTCAATACCATTAAACGTAAATGCCAATGTGAGTGCAGGTAGTAATGGTGTCATTTCGCTAGATAACAACAATCCATGGGGAGCAACTTCAGGAACCCAAGGTACTGTTTTGCTTAATGCGGCACTTCCAATATCTATAGTTCCCTTTGCAGCTAATATAGATTCTGTCCGCATAAAAGACAGTGCTACCAACTGCAATTCCTTTATGTTTAAAGGCGTTGGATTTACCAGGATATCCCCTATCGTCCAATGGCAATGGAGCTTTGGCGATGGTGCAACGGCTAATACACAAAATACAACGCACAGCTATTCAATACCCGGCACCTATTCAATTAAATTAATTGTATCGGACGCTAACGGTTGTAAAGACAGTATCAATAGCCTCGTAACGGCTCTCGGAATCAACAATGATTTTTCATATACACAAGATGTGTGTAATCCTTTGTCTATACAGTTTAGCAATCTTGGAAGCCAACCCACCAGCACCTTTTGGAACTTTGGAGACGGCAATACTACAACCAATAATTTCAGCCCTTCTCACGCCTATGCAAGTACAGGTAACTATACGGTTCGATACGGTTTTCAAAATGCCAGTTGCACCGATACCATCACAAAAATAATTTCTGTAAATATTGTATCCGACAATATTATCCTTACGCCAGACACCACTATTTGCTTCGGGAGTACCAAACAATTAAGATCTGTGCCATCGTTAAAATTTTGTTGGTCACCTACGACTTATCTAAATGATCCATTATCTGCCAACCCTATAACATCTGCTCCTGTGCCTATCACTTACTACCTCAATGCAGAAGTGCAGGGTACAAATGTAATCAGCAATGGAAACTTTAGTGCAGGCAATACAGGCTTTACCTCTGACTATGCATTTGCAGCAAACAACCTCACGGAGGGAGAATATTTTGTTGGGAGCAGTCCGCAGGCATGGAACCCTGCATTGAGCAATTGTGCTGACCACACAACAGGAAACGGAAATATGTTGCTGGTAAATGGTTCGCCTGCTGCTGATGTAAATGTATGGAGGCAAACGGTAGCGGTAACTCCAAATACCAACTATGCTTTCTCATCGTGGATACAGGCATTGTATCCCCCAAACCCTGCCCAGTTGAGCTTTTCCATCAATGGTTCAGATATCGGCACATTATTAACTGCCAGTTTACCTACCTGCAACTGGTCGCAGTTTTACACCACCTGGAACTCAGGCAGCAATACGACTGCAATTATTTCCATCGTAAATAAAAATACCATTGTGCTAGGCAATGATTTTGCTTTGGATGATATTTCGTTTGCTCCAGTATTGATAAAAAGAGACTCCATTAAGATTTTAGTTGACAGACCGATTGTACAAACAACCGCAGACGCTGCGGTTTGCAAAAACACTCCGCTTCAAATTAACACATCAGGTGCTATACAATACAGTTGGTCGCCGGCCACAGGGCTCAGTTCCGCATCTATTGGCAACCCGATAGCCAGGCCCACCAATACAACGCAGTATATTGTGAGCGGCACCAATACCAATGGTTGCATTGCAAAAGATACGGTTACGGTAACAGTAAAGCCTTTGCCAAGCATAACCATATCAGGTGCTGACACTATTTGTACCAACCAGTCAATTCAATTGCTGGCATCGGGAGGCGCAAGTTATAGTTGGACCCCCGCTGCCACACTCAACAATGCTGCTATTCCAAATCCTGTTGCAAGCCCAACAAGCAACACCACATACACCGTGTTGGTAACAGGAGCAAACAGTTGCAGCAACAAAGATTCTGTAAAGATTTCTCTAAAGGCCTTGCCTGTATTCACCATCTCCACCGATAAATCTACCTGCGTAAATGGTAGAGCCCAATTAAATGCTGGCGGCGGAAACTCCTACCTGTGGAGCCCGGCAGGGAACCTTACCAGTGCGACCATAGGCAATCCTATAGCAACCGTTTCTGCTAATACTTTATTTTCTGTACAGATAAGGGATAGCATTTGCAACTTATCTGCCACACTCACCACCAATGTAAGAACTGACCTGGCGCCACCAACCGTTAAGGCCACAAAATCAAATGATATTGATTGTGTTTTTAGCAACGCTCAATTAAAAGCTACTGGTG